>JADLHC010000327.1 GCA_020849035.1 Planctomycetia bacterium | reverse complement strand
CGCCGCAGCCCTTCGTCGACTTGCAGACGAACGTGTCCTTCGACTCGACGCGGGCCTGCAGGAACTTCGCGGCGTCGAGCGGCGGCAGGGCGGCTGCGCCTTTCTCGTCGAGCGCGAGCAACGCGATGCCGAGGGCCCCGACGGTGCCCGGATTCGGCGGGATCACGACCTCGCACCCCGTCTGCCGCGCGACCGCCGCCGCGAGCGCCTGCGACGCAAACGGCATCCCCTGGCAGAAGACGACCTGCCCGACCGAACGGCTCCCCTTCACCCGGTTCAGGTAGTTCTGGATGACCGAGTCGTAGATCCCCGGGATGATCGCCGACGCCTCGACGCCGGACGCCGCCGCGTTGTCGATGATCTCGGCCATGAAGACGGAGCAGTGCTGCCCGAGCGACACGCCGCCGCACGAGCCGATCGCCTTCTCCCCGAGCTGCACGACGCTCTCCACCCCCGCGAACCGCTTCCCCTGCTCCTCGATGAACGACCCCGTCCCGGCGCTGCACGCCTCGTTCATGGCGGCGTCGACGACGCGCGCGGAGTTCAGGCGGATGTACTTCGCGTCCTGGCCGCCGATCTCGAAAATCGTATCCACGCGGGGGTCCCAGTGAAGCGCTCCCGCGGCGTGCGCGGCGATCTCGTTCAGCACGAAGACCTGCGCGTGCCCGAAGCACGTGGCCATCAGCGAGCCGGTGATCTCGCGGCCGCTCCCCGTCGCGCCGAGCGCGAGGACCGGCGTGCGCCCCGCGGGCCCTCCGAGGAACTGGAGCATCAGCGCCTGCGCCGCGCCGACCGGGTCGCCGCCCGTGTTCCGGTACCCCTCCCAGACGACCTCGCGCGACACCACGTCCACCGCCACAGCCTTCGACCCCGTCGAACCGATGTCGAATCCCACCACTACCCCCGGCCCCGTCACCGGCGCCATCGGCCTCCGGTCCATCCGCTTCACCTGCCCCAGGTACGTCCCCAGCGCCGGGATGCTCTCGAACGCCGCCCTCTCCGGCGGACACGCGATCTCGGCGAGGGCGGGAAGCGGCCCGCGAGTGTCGGCCGCGGCCACGGCTGCGCCGAGCGCCTCGAGGAAGAGCACGTCCTCGGAGTGCGGCATGAGCTGCATTTCGTGGCGTTCGAGGAAGCGCCGGAAGCTCTCGCGGATACGGGCGCTGCGCGTGACACCGCCGGCGAGGAGGACGCGCGGGGGGCTGACGCGCGGCTTGATGAGGACCTGGACGTTCTCGCAGACCGCGTCGTAGAGGCCCGCGAGGATGCGGTCGCGCGCCTCGCCCTTGTTCGCGAGGTGCGTCATGTCCGTCTTCAGGATGACCGGGCAGCGCCCGGACAGCGGCGCGGGACTCGTTACGCCGTCGCACAGCGCGCTCGCCTCCTCGATCTTCAGCCCGAAGCGCTCGACGAGCTGCCGGAGGAAGTTTCCCGTGCCCTGGGAGCAGCGGGAGTTCTCGCGGAACACCGCGATGTCGGCGCTGCGGAGCTCGAGGACGGAGAAACCGTGGCCGCCGATGGAGACGATCGTCGCGGGGGCGGAGTCGTGGAGGAAGCGGAAGCCGGCGGCGAGCGCTTCCTTGGCGGGGACGCGTGGAAGGGCGATGGCGCGGCTGAAACGTCCGGTGACTGCGGCGCCGCGGACCTGGTCCCAGTCGAGGGTGGCGAGGATGCGCGAAACGGCGTCCGCCGGGGACTTGTGATGTTCCTCAATCCGGGAGTTGGACCATGAGAAAGTGCCGTTATCGCGGACGACTTCCGCAACCTTGACCGTTTCAGCGCCTACATCGATGCCGAGGAATCGTTCGAGCATGTGGCGGGTCCCTCAACTGGGGCTGAATTTCACGCTCTGTCGCGTGGTATTGCGCTCCGTCTCCCACGGGAAGCGCGTTCGTGAAGGGGCGGAGCAAGCCGGGTGCCCGACCGCCCGCCGGACATCGACGGCGGTGCCCGGCGGGCTACCGGGATACCGTCGGCCGCCGCGCCACCCGCAGCGTCGCCGACAGCATGGCCCCCCCGCGCAGGAACTTCACCTCCACGTCCTCTCCGGGCGCGGTCCGGGCGATCCGCTCCTTCAGGTCCGGCACCGAAGCCACCGCCGCGCCGCTGAACTCCGTCACAAGATCGCCCAGCCTCAGGCCCGCCCGGTGCGCCGGCCCCCCCTCGATGACCTCGTAGACGAACGCCCCCGAAGCGTCCCCATAGCGCAGCTTCTTTCGGAGGTCCGCCACGTCCGCCACCCGCACCGTCGTCGCTTCGTTCACCCACCGCACCAGCTCGTCGTTCAGGTCCGCAAATTTCGCCCCGACGTATCCCCGCACCACCGCCCCGCTCTTCTTCAGCTGCTCGATCACGTCCTTCGCGCGATTCGCCGGGATCGCGAACGAAATGCCGTCGTATCCGCCGGACTTCGACAGGATCGCGCTCGTGATCCCGATCACCTCGCCCCTCAGATTGACCAGCGGCCCGCCGCTGTTACCCGGATTCACAGCCGCGTCCGTCTGGATGTAACCCTCGTACGCGATCTGGCTCACCCCGCTCCTCCCCTTCGCGCTCACGATCCCCGCCGTCACCGTGTTCGACAGCCCGTACGGCGATCCCACCGCCATCACCCACTCCCCCACCACCACCGCGTCGCTGTCGCCCAGCTTCGCCGGCCTCAGCCCCGCCGCCTCCACCTTCAGAAGCGCCAGGTCCGTCGCCGGGTCCGATCCCACCAGCTTCGGTTCCAGCTCCTCGCCCCCCGGCAGCACGACGCGGATCCGCGTCGCGTCCGCGATCACGTGGTCGTTCGTCACGATGTAGCCCGATTCGTCCACTATGAAGCCGCTTCCCCGCGCGTCCTCTCGCCGCCTGAGGAATCCGCCCTCGACCGTGCGCTCGGTCTTGATGCTCACCACGCTCTCCGAGGCCAGCGCGGCGACCGCGGGAAACGACTTGAGCGAGCCCTCGATCTTCGCGAGGTCCGCGAACGCCTGCTCGCGCGCAGCGTCCCCGGGGCGCTGCTGCGCGAAGATCTTGAACAGGCTTGCGCCGAGGCCGAGGCCGGCGACGAAGACGAGCACGAGCGTGACGCGGAAGGTCGCGGGCATCGGTCCGTCCCCGGGGGTCACTCCTGTTCGCGAAGCGCCTGCGGCTCGCCCTCGCGGATGACCTGGGCGGTGGCGGGGCCCTCGGCGGCGAACGCCGCGCGGATGTCGGCGGCCGTCGCGACGGGTTTCCCGTTGAGGGAGAGGAGGATGTCGAAGCGGCGGACGCCGAGTCGGGCGGCGCGTGAGCCGCGGTCGACGGACGTGACGAGGACGCCTCCCTCGGGGATGTCGAGCTGGTAGCGGAGGGCCTCGTCGAGGTCGGTCACCTCGAGCCCGGGCTCGTCGCCCGGCGTCTTCCCCTGCTCCTCCAGGGCCTTCTCCAGTTCCTCCTTCTCGCGGTCGAGGTCGCGCAGCGCCTTGCGCTCCTTCAGGCGCTCCTCCGCCTCGCGCCGCAGCCGCTCGAGCTCCTTCTTCAGCTCCTCCTCCTCCGGCAGGTCCTTCGACGGCACGACGCGCAGGCCGCCCTCCCCCTTGTCGATCCCGTGCCGCTTCGCGACCTCCGGGTACTTCTCGACGAACGCCTCGCGCGACTCGGCTGCGTACTCCTCGGATTTCCCGTCCTTCGTCTCGCGGACGAGGATGCGTCCGGTCGAGTCCTCCTGGATCAGCGTGGTCGTGCCGTCGCGGTTCACGATGACGCGCGTCGAGCTCATGCGCACCATCGGACGGCGCACGGCGGGCGGGCGCCGCTCCTGCGGCTTCTCCTCCCCATCCAGCTTCCGCAGCAGGTGCGCGGCCTCCGACGCCACCTCGGGATCGGCCGACTTCGCCGCTTCCTCCAGCGCCGGGCGCGCGCGCTCGCCGGCCTTCTCGATCGCCACGGCGGCCGCCTCGCGCGCCTTCGGATCCTCGCTGCCGAGATCCCGGATCCACCCCGCGATGTCGTCCTCCAGCGCTCGCGCCAGCCCGCCCAGGGCCAGGACGGCACCGACCAGAAGCAGCGTCCGCATCGCCACGCCTCCTACTTCTTGCCCAGGGTCGCCGTAAAGTCCCGGTCCTCCTGCCCCCTGCGGACCTTGATCGACACCGCGTCGCCCTGCTTGTGCCCGCCGACCAGCTCCGCCAGGGAGTTCACGTCCACCACGTCCGTCCCGTCCACCTGGACGATGACGTCGTGAAGCTGCAGCCCGGCCATCGCCGCGGGAGATCCGGACTCGACCATGACCACGATCAGCCCGCGCCCGGCAGGGATGCCGAGGTGCTTGCGAAGGGCGCCGTCGAGCGGCATCACGCGGATCCCCAGGTACCCGCGCTCGACCTTTCCGCTCGCCTTCAGCTCCGCGGCGATCCGGAGCGCCAGGTTCGACGGGATCGCGAAGTTGATCCCCTCCGCGCCCAGCTGCTGCACCGAGAGCAGCCCCTCGTTCCGGCGCTTCTTCATCAGCGCCCGGCGCCGCTCGTTCATGAGCTTCTCGACCAGCTCCTTCAGGTCCTTCGGCATCAGCCCGTCGCCGTCCTTCGACTCCTTCGCCTTCTTCAGGAACGCTTCCCAGTCCACGCCTTCGAGGAAATCCCCGAACGCGCTCTCCAGGTCGTCGAACGCGGACGCGCGCTGGAAGGTCGACGCCAGCACGCCGATCACCTCGCCACGCGAGTCGATCAGGATGCCTCCCGCGTCCCCGGGATTCACCGGCGCGGTCACCTGCAGCATCCCCGTCATCGGCTGGATCATCCCGCCGATCGAACGCTTCACCCCGCTCACGATCCCGTTCGCCACCGAGCCGTCCAGGCCGAACGGGTTCCCGAGCGCCAGCACGAACGAGCCCGGACGCGCGCGGTCGGAGTCGCCGAACCTCGCCGCCTCGAAGCGCGCGTCGCCCGGGTCGAACCGGATCACCGCGAGGTTCGTGACGTCGTCGATGCCGACCGTCTCGGCGTCGAAGTCGTCGCCGTTGGCGTCCACCACCGACACCTTCCGCGCCCCGCGCACGGCGCTTCCCACCGTCACCACGTGCACGGCGT
>JADLHC010000326.1 GCA_020849035.1 Planctomycetia bacterium | reverse complement strand
TCGCCGCGCAGGGGACGGAATCCGCGGCGCCCGCGCCGAAGCCAGCGAAGGCCGCCGGGACCCGCGCCCGGTGGAAGGAGATCGGCGCCAGGGTCTACCGGCTCAGGGACCAGGTCAAGAAGGGCGAACAGCCGACCCCCGAGATGATGGAGGTCTGGACCGAGCTCATGGCGCTTCTGACCGAGGCCGCCACGCGCGACGGCGTGCCCATCGAGGAGGCCCTGCTCAGCCCGGACGGGATGCTCGGGTTCATGCTCGGCGTGCTGGCGGGCATGGAGCCGCCGCCGGACGCGGCGCAGGAGGCGAAGCTGGAAGCGATCGCCGGGAAGGCGGAGGCGGCGTGGAAGGAGTTCCTTTCGAAGCGCGGCGGGGAGACGGCGATGGAACGCTCGCTCGACCTGGTCCGGCTCGCCGGGGGCGCATGGGGCGAGGTGCGCGGGGTGCTGACGCCGGAGCAGACGGCGCTGTTCGAGAAGCTCGACATGTTCGACGAGGTGCCGCGGATGACGCCCGCGACCAGCTTCTCGGGCGACCGCGCCACCATCGCCGCGCAGCTCTCCACATCGTGGCAGTCCGCGCTCAAGCTCACGGACACGCAGGCGGCGTCGCTCGGGCCGATCGTGGACGAGTGGATGCGGGGCATGGACGACCTGCAGGCCGCCGGGATCAAGGATCCGTGGGCGAAGACGCTGCGGGAGGCGGAACTGATGGTCGCCGCGCAGAAGCGCGTGCGGGAGACGGTCCGCCTGACGCCCGAGCAGGAGGAGGCGATGAAGGAGTGGAACGGCGCCTACGGCTTCGAGATCGCGACCGGCCGGTAGCGCGGGCGGATCCGCGCCGCCGGCCGGCCTGCGGGATCAGGCGCGGGCCACCTCGTGCTTCGACAGGATCATGTCGAGCCAGAGGTTCGTGAGCTTCTCCTGGACCGAGTTCATCTTGAGGCGGTCGTTCAGGTTCTTCCAGTCCACCCGGTCCATGTCCTGGTCCTGGTTGAAGCAGGTGAACACCGGCGCCGCTTCCTTGCCCGTCGCGGGGTCCACGTGCTTCTGGAGGCACTGCGCGCAGACCTCCTTCATCATGCACTGCATGGTGGAGTTGATGGACGCGACGGCGTGGTGCTCCTTGTTCAGGAAGGGAGCGAGAACCTCCTTCCGCGCTTTCGTGACGGCCGCCATCATCCGGTCGCTTCCGATCGCGATGATCCGTTTCGTGCAGGGCATCGGGAACACGGTCTGGCCGAGCTCGCCCTTCGCCCAGGCGGTCATGGCCTGCACGACGTTGCCGCGGAAGGTGCGGTCCTGCGGGCGGCGGGCGGCGATCATGTCTCCCGCGTCCACGGACCAGACGATCTGGTCGCTGGCCGCCTCGATGTCGTCGACGTGGTAGACGTCCTTCGGCGAGCGGTAGGCGGCGAAGTAGGCGACTTTGTTGCCGGCGCTGCGGAGCGCCTTGCCGATGGAGAAGAGCACGGCGTTGCCGAGCCCGCCGCCCGCGAGGATGACCTCCTCGCCATGCGGGATGTGCGTCGGGGTGCCGGTCGGGCCCATGACGATCACGCGCTGGCCCTTCTTCAGCATCGCGCACTGCCGGGACGATCCGCCCATCTCGAGGATGATCATGGCGAGCAGGCCGCGCTCCTTGTCGCACCAGGCTCCCGTCAGCGCGAGGCCCTCGGTCATCAGCTTCGTCCCCTCGAACTCCGGCGCGTCCACCTCGAAGTTCTGCAGGCGATAGAACTGGCCGGGCTCGAACCCGCGCGCAGCGAACGGCGCGCGGACGACGACCTCGACGATGTTGGACGTGAGCCGGATGACCTCGTGGACGGTGGCCACGAGCCCGTCGTCCAGCGTCCGGCAGGCCGTCTTCCACGCCGCGTCGCGCTGCGCCTGCTTCGCCGGGTCCAGCTTCGACAGCTCGTCCGCGAACAGCGCCGACACGTGCGGGTACCCGTCCCGCGCCGACGCCATCGCCTTCACGACGCTCCCCGCGTAGACCGGGTGGTTGTCGCCGTAGAACGTGACCTTCTTCCCGCCCTTGTCGTACGACGTGAAGAACCCGCCCTGGCCCGGCCCCTCGGCGGGCACGAGCTTCCCGCCCTCCAGCTTGTGCGCCTGGAAGAACTTCTTCTTCGAGTCCAGCTTGAACGTCCCCGGGTGTTCCTTCTCGTAGATGATGTTCGGCGTCGTGCCGGCGGCCACGAACAGGCTGCGCGCCGGAATCCGCGAGAACTCCTTCGCGTCCGAGTACTTCCCGTTCTCGAGCTTCTGCTTCTCGAACGTGACGGCCTCGAGGGCGCCGAAGCGGTCCGGGTGGCACTCGACGGGGTTCTGCAGCTCGAGGATCGTGATGCCCTCCTCGAGCGCCTTGATGACTTCCTCGTGGTTGATGCGGTAGGCGGGGGAGTCGTAGAGCGATTTGCGGTAGACCATCGTCACGCCGCCCCATTTCTTCACGAGCTTCGCGAACTCCGGCTCGCGGCCGTCCTGCTTCGCCCGTTTCCGCTCCTCGCGCACCGCGCGGCCGTGCTCGAGGAACTCCTTCGCGATCGCCTTCTCCTCCTCGTCGTAGCGCGCCCACAGCTCGTCCTCGGACTTCCCGCCGGCGACGAGTCTCTCCCAGCGCGACAGGAACTTCTCGACCTGCCGTGGGTAGTACGCCGCCGCCTCGGTGGTCGCGTCGATCGCGGTCAGGCCGCCGCCGATGACCAGGGCGGGGAGGCGCATCTGGAGATTGGCCAGCGCGTTGTCCTTGTAGGCGCCGGTCAGCTGCAGCGCCATCAGGAAGTCCGACGCCTTGCGCACCCCGCGGATCAGGTTGTTCTTCATGTCGATGATCGTCGGGCGTCCCGCTCCGGCGGCGATGGCGATGTGGTCGAAGCCCAGCTTCCAGGCGTCGTCGACGGTGAGGGTGCCGCCGAAGCGGATGCCGCCGTACATCCTGAGGAGGTCGCGGCGGAGAAGGGTGAGGTAGACGACCTTGAGGAAGTTCTTGTCCCAGCGGACGGTGATGCCGTACTCGCTGACGCCGCCGAATCCGAGGAGGACGCGGTTGTCGAGCTCGTCGACGAACGGCTTCCACTCGCGGATCGGGACTGGCGGGCGGCCGGGCGCGCCGACGATGTCCGCCGGCAGGGGCTCGATCTTGAGGCCGTCGATGCCGCAGACGCCGAACCCCTCGTTGACGAGGTGGTGCGCCAGCGTGTAGCCCGCGGGACCGAGCCCGACCACGAGCACGTTCTTCCCGTTGTAGGGGAGCGCGTACGGGCGCTTCACGTTGAGCGGGTTCCAGCGCGTAAGGAAGGAGTAGATCTCGAAGCCCCAGGGGAGGTTCAGCACCTCGAGGAGCGTCGCGGTCTCGGCTTCGGGGATGTTGACCGGGTCCTGCTTCTGGAAGATGCAGGCCTTCATGCAGTCGTTGCAGATGCGGTGGCCGGTCCCGGCAACGAGCGGGTTGTCGACGCAGACGATCGCGGTGGCGCCGACGGGGTCGCCCGCCTTCTTGAGCATGTGGGCTTCGCTGATCTTCTCCTCGAGGGGGCACCCGGCGAGGGGCACGCCCAGCGGGTTCGGGACCAGCTTCCCGGCCTTGTCCTTCATGCCGCGCGAGCAGGAGTCCTTCTCGCGGGGGTGGCAGAGGATGCAGTAGTGGACCTCGCCAAGCGCCTGCTTGGCGGTCATGCGCGGGTCGGTCAGCTTGAAGCCGTCGCGCTTCCGCATCCGCCACTCGGGGCCGGTGATCGACGCGGCGTTGGCGGGGTCGCGTACGAGCTCGACGAGGCCGTCGGGCCAGTGGATCTCCTCGGGCTGGCGGTAGGACGCCCAGTCGCGCACGCCGCGGCGGTAAACCGGGTCGTGCCAGCGCACCCAGGCCCAGCCCTCGAGCACCTCGAGCGCCTTCGACGCGACCTGCGCGTCGGGCACCGATGCGTCCAGCTCGAGCACGCCGCGCACGCCCGCGAGCCTCGAGGCCTCCGGCTTCTTCTCCATCGCCATCAGGTCCAGCGTCGCGCGCGCGTACAGGAGCTCCTGGTCCTCCTTCGGGTCCGACTTCCACAGCTCGACGATCGTCGTTCCCGCCCGTGCCAGGTCGCCCGCGGACCGCGCCGGCGGCTTCTCCTTCGAGTACTTCTTGAAGACGCGGCGCCCGATGAAGTCGCGCTTGTAGAGGTAGACGGGCAGCAGGCCGAGGAGGCGGGCCCGGAGCTCCTCCATGGGTTCCTCGACGCGGAAGAGCCGGGCGACGAAGCGCGAGATGTGAGGGGCCATGCGGATGAGGAGATCGGAGACGACGGGGGGAGGGACGCCGGCGCCGCGGGAGGCGGCGTAGGGCTGCCAGGCTTTCCAGAGCTCTGGGTCGGCATTCTGGACGGCCTGGTTGAAGCGGTCGAAGAGGCGCTTGAGAGCTTCGGGGCGGTAGAGGTCGGTGTACTGGAAGCCCGCGATGCCGAGTTGAAGGGTCTCAGGGGTGCTCATGGGGCGGGTGATCCTTGGGCGAGGAAAGGAGGGGCAGGGGGTGGAATCTCAAGGGGGTGGACTTTCGGTGAAGGAGGGGATTTGTCCAAGCGCGAAGTTAATCTTGACTAATTCGATCAGGTATCTAATGTATTGAAATTCACCCATGACCACACTCACCGCCGAAGCCGCCCGCCTCGCCGAGGAACTCGAGGACATCGCGTCCTTCGAGTCCGCCCTCCGCTCCTTCCTCGACGGATCCCTCCCCGATGAACGCTGGAGACCCTTCCGCCTCGTCCACGGCATCTACGGCCAGCGGCAGGGCGGCACGTGGCAGATGGTCCGCGTCAAGCTCCCCGCGGGCATCGTCACCTCCGACCAGCTCGACCGCTGCGCCGACCTCGCTTCCGAATTCGGCCGCGGCATCCTCCACGTCACGACGCGGCAGGACTTTCAGGTCCACTGGGTCCCGCTCGAGCGCGTCCCGGCGTTCATGCGCGGCCTCGCCGAGGTCGGCCTGACGACGCGCGAGGCGTGCGGCAACGCGGTGCGCAACGTCGCCGCGGAGGCGCTCGCCGGCGTCCATCCGGCCGAGGCGTTCGACGTCACGCCGTACGCCCACGCGCTGTCCGCGTTCCTCCTGCGCCACCCCGCGACGCAGGGGCTCCCGCGCAAGTTCAAGATCGCGTTCTCCGGCACGGACGACGACGCGGGCCAGGCCGCCATCAACGACATCGGTCTCATCGCGCGCCTCCGCGGCCGCGAGCGTGGCTTCGAGGTCCGCGTCGGCGGCGGCCTCGGCGTCCAGCCGCACCCCGCGCTCCTCCTTCACGACTTCCTCCCGGCGACACGCCTCTGCGCCTCCGCCGAGGCGATCGTCCGCGTCTTCGACCGCACCGGCGAACGCAAGGACCGCAAGAAGGCGCGCCTGAAGTACGTCCTCATGCGCCTCGGGATCGACGGGTTCCGCGAGGAGTACGAGAAGGAACTCGCGCTCGTCCTCGGGGGAGAGCGCCTCAAGCCCTTCCCCGACCTCGACGCCGCCGTGCAGCGCTTCCTCCGCCCGCCGCAGGGCCTGCGTCCGCCGAGCGAAGCGCCGTCGGCGGTGGCGGACACGGAGTGGTTCCGGGCGAACGTGCTGGCGCAGAAGCAGCCGGGGTACTACGCGGTGACGGCGTGGGTGCGGATGGGGGACATCGACGGGCCGCGGCTGCGCGCGCTGGCGGAGGTGGCGCGGCGGTACGCGGGCGGGGAAGTGCGGCTGACGAACGAGCAGAACCTGGCGATGCGGTGGGTGGCGGGGCAGGACCTGCCCGCGGTGCGCGAGGCGCTCGAGCCGCTGGGGCTCGCGTCGCCGAACGCGAACTCGGTGTTCGACGTGACGAGCTGCCCGGGGACGACGACGTGCGCGCTCGGGGTGACGAGTTCGAAGGGGCTCGGGGACGCGATCGTGGCGTACCTTGAGAGGAACCGGCCGGCGTTTGCGGCGGTGCCGGGGCTGCGGATCAAGATCAGCGGGTGCCCGAACAGCTGCGGGCAGCACCACATCGCGCCGATCGGCCTCTACGGGTGCTCGAAGAACGTCGCGGGGCGGGACATGCCGCACGCGCTGCTCCTCTGGGGCGGCGCGCTGGGCTCCGCGGCGCGGATCGGGCAGGTTGTCGTGAAGCTGCCGGCGAAGCGCGTCCCGGAGGCGATCTCGCGGCTCGTCGAGCTGTGGCGCGCCGAGCGGACCGAGGGCGAGGACTTCGCGGCTTTCTCGCAGCGCGTGCCCAAGGCGCGCGTGAAGGACCTGCTCGCCGACCTCACGAACACGGAGGGCGCGGACGAGTCGCTCTTCTACGACTACGGCGAGGACCGCCCGTACAGCGCGGCGACCGCGGGGCCGGGGGAGTGCGCGCGGTAGCCGCTACGGCGGCGGGCGGTGCCGCAGCGTGACGATCTTCACCGTTCCGCTCTCGACCTTGAGCCGGAACGGGCCGGGGACGTCGCTGCTGCCGCCTTTCGAGTCCACCGGCCGGCCGTCGAACAGGACCTCGGCCTTGCCGTTCCGCGGCGCGCGCACGACGAGGGTGTGCTTTCCGCGTCCCGCCTCGATCTTCGCGAGCCAGTCCTTGCGGACGCCCACGCTGAATCGCGTCGTGCCCTCGAGGGCGAAGACCATCTCGATCTCGACGGCCGGCCAGTCGGCGTCGGTCGCCAGTTCGCCGGAGACCCAGAGTTCGCCGTTCTTCACGGCCGCCTTCTCCTTCTTTGCGAACCCCTCCAGCGTCTGTCCGTCCCACAGGCTCGCCCATCCGTCCGGCCCCGGGCCCGGACCCGGACCGGGCCCCATCCCGGGACCCGGCGCGGGCGGCCACGGCCAGGCCGGGCCGCTTCCTTCCTCCAGCGCCGCAATTTCCAGCACCTGGATGTCGTCCACGGCGGCTTCGCCCCCCAGCAGGGCGAGGACGAGTTCGCCGTCGCCCACCGGGCCGGAGGGGTTGAGCTGAAAGAGCGGCAGGGTGCGGTCGACGGTGCACCAGGCACAGCGTTCCGCGAGCACGAGCTCGACGTCGCGCCACTCGCCGGCGCGGTCGGAGGGAAGCACGAAACGGAGCGCGGACTCCGGCGCGCCCGCCCGCGCCTCGAGCATGAGGTTGCGGGCGGATCCGGCCCAGTAGCGGAATCGCAGGACGCAGTTCCGGTAGCCCGGCGCGCGGAGGATCGCCTCCTGGCGCGGACCGACGCCCGCGGACTTGCCGCGCAGGTGGCCGCCCGACGCCGACCAGGTGCCCTCGCCCGTCGCCTTGAAGGCGCCGAGGCTCTTTCCGTCCGAGAGCACCTTTGCGGCGCCCGCGGCGTATCGCGCGCCCGCGACGAACGAGCGGAATTCGCGAAGGTGAGACTCGGCGTCGGAGTCGAGGACGCCCTCGATTTCGATCCAGTCCCACTGGACCGCGCTTCCGTCCTCGCACAACACGCCGGTCGGGCCCTCGAGGCGCTCCTCGACGGACTGGGACTGGAGTCTCTCGCCGTCCACGGAGACGTGGAGCTGGTTGATGCTGCGCTCCTCGAACCAGAGCTCGATCGTGACGGGGCGGTTGAGGGCGGGCTTTCGGATGTCGATGTTGCCGCCCAGGGACTTGCCGGAAGGCGCGGCGGACCAGAGGAACTGCCCGCCGGTGATCCACGCCTGGAAACCGCCGAGGACGATGCCGAATCGGCCTTCGGGCGCGTCGACGAGCGTGCCCTGGGCGCGGATCCGGGAGATCCGGGCGATCGAGCCGGTCCAACCGGCAAGTCCGTCCTTGAGCCACAGGACGCCGTCCTCCGCGTCGGCCTTTCGGTCGATGCGCGCCCCCCAGCCCGTGAAGCGGTCTGGCGGGGCACGGGGGCCGACCATCCAGTCGGCGGCCTCCGTGGTGGAGCCGAAGCCGTAAGTCCACCGCGACGGGCCGCCGCGGGGATCCCGCGCCGCGGGGACGGCGAAAGGCGCTGCGCCGCCCTCCGGGGCGGGGTCAGGCCCGGCGCCCGGGTCGGGCGAGACAGCGGCTTCGCCCGCAACGCGCCAGGCTTCGAGGAACGCGGTCAGCCGCGCGCCGTTCGGCGACTTCACCGCCATCTCCGCGGCGCGCTTCTGGTTCCGTGCGACCATCTTCCCGTCCTTGTCGAGCTTTTCGGGCGGCCGCCACCACCACCAGAACAGCGCGATGGCGTCTTCGTCGCCGCCCGCCTTGCGGACGATGTCGGCGAGGGAGGAGGGCTGCACGTCTCCCCAGGCGACCGGGAGGACCGCGCCGTTCGGGAGGCGGATGCGGAACGACTCGCCTGCGACCTCGACGACCGTCGCGGTGCCGTCGCTCTCGTACTTGAATGTCTCCACCGGCTGGCCGGCCGCATGGGCGAAGACCGCTTCACGGAACCCGGTCGCGAGGCCGGTGATCCAGCGGAGGTCGGAGATGGCCCCGGGATCGGCCCCGGGTTCCAGCGCGGCTTTTTCCACCTCGCCGGCTGCGCCCGCGAAGTCCCCGGCGCAAAGCGCGTCACCGACCGTCCGAGTGAGCGGCGCCAGCCGAATCCGGTTCCATTCCGCCCGGGCGGATGCCACGATCACCTCGAGGATCCGCCCGCGTTCCTGCTCCGCCCGCTGCGTCCCGGCCTCCACGCCCCATTCCAGGACCGGCGCCCAGGCGTCGAGCGCGGCCGTCGTGTCCCCCGCGGCCTCGTGCGCCGCCGCAGCCGCCTCGATCTCCTTCAGGCCCTCCTCGATCCAGGTCCGGATCCGTCCCTCCCGCTCCGACTTCCACTCCCGGTCCTCTTCCGTCGACGCCTCGAACGCCTCCAGCTCCTTCAGCGCCTCGCCCGGGCGATGACCGTCCATCCTCGCCTTCACTTTCGCCTCCACGGCCGCCCACGCCTTCTCCTTCGCCGGCGGGTCGGGTGGCTTCGGCGTTTCCACGCCCGTCCCCGCCACCTCGACTCCCTTCGCCGCCTCGATCTCCCGGCGGATCCGCTCCTTCTCCTCGTCCGTCTTCGCCTGCGCCAGCCGCTCCTCCAGCTCCTGCAGCTTCCGCTCGAACCGTTCCCGCTCCTCCCTCGCCACGCGTGCCCTTTCCGTCGCCTCCGCGATCTCCCTCCCGCGGCGCTCGTTTTCGGCCTCCGCGCTCGCCCGGCTGCGCCACAGCACGATCCCTGCCACCAGCGCCACCGAAAGCGCCGCGCCCGCCGCCGCCACCAGCGCAGGCCGGCGGCGCGCCCATCGCACCCCTTTCTCCATCGCCCCGCTCCGGCGCGCGGCGATCGCTTCCCCCTTCACGAACCGCTCCACGTCCGCCGCGAATTCCTCG
>JADLHC010000325.1 GCA_020849035.1 Planctomycetia bacterium | reverse complement strand
CATGTTCAGGCGCACCGTTTCCTGGAGCGTGTCGAGCGAGTCGTACACGCCCGCCGGCGGGATCTCCTTCGCGAGCGTGCGGCCGCGCACCGACTCGAGGAAGGCATCCGCCTTGTCGTCCTTCTCGTCCTGCCGGCGGTTCCGCGTCCGGTCCTCGAGCGCCGTCTCCATCGCCGTCAGCTCCGGGGAGTCCTTCGCCGCCCACGGGGAGGCGTCCATGTCCTTCTCGAGCACGACCACCGTCCCGTCCGGACCCAGGACCCACTTCAGGTCGGCCATCTTGAAGATCAGGTCGATCGACTGGTCCGCCGCGAGTTCCATCACCTTGAACGTCGTCTGGCGCCGGGCGAGGTCCACGCCGGGGACGACGAGGAACTTCAGGCCGTAACGCCGCTCGAGGTCCGCCAGGACCTCCGCCAGCGGCATGTCGGTGAAGTTCAGGTCGACGCGCGTGCCGCGCCACGGCTTCCACCGCGCCTCGCGCGCCGCGATCTCGGCGTCCAGCGGGTGGGGCGGATTCTCCTGCGCCGCCGCGGCCGGTCCTTCGGCCGGCGGGAGGATCGTGTACCCGGTCCGGCGCGGGAAGTCGCGCGCAGGAGCCTTCGCCGTCCGGAATTCCGCGGGCGCCCCGGGATTCCCCGACGGGCGCCGCGCGGCCGCGCCGCGTTCGCGGACCAGGAGGCCCGCCACCAGCAAGGCCACCATCAGCACCGCCACGCCCGCCAGCACGCGGTTCCGCTTCATTTCAGGCTCTCCGGCGACAGGAACCACAGGATCCCTCCGCGGTACATCACCACGAGCGGCGCGCCCTTGCGCAGGACCCGCACGATGTCGGACGCGGGACGCTGGCGCTCCTCGATGCTGAAGCGCGTGCGGCAGTTCCACGTCGCGGGGTCCATCTTCCACGGCACGCCGAGTCCCTTGGCCAGCATGTCGGCGACGTCGCGCAGGCGCAGGTTCTCGCCGCCGAATGCCACGGACCGGGCCAGCAGGTCGCCCTCTTCGGAGGCCTGCTTCTCGCGCGCGAGGCGGTTTCCCTCGCGGGTCTGCGCCTCCATCTCCAGCCGGTCCTTCGACGTCACGACCAGGACGCCGTCCGACGTCATCCAGCCCAGGTCCCTGGCTCCGAGACAGAGCGACAGGGCGTCCTCGAGGCGCGCGTCCTTCATCGTGGCCGTCACGGTCATCGCGTCGAGGTCTTCGATCCAGCGCCGGTCGATCATGACGTTCAGCTGTGAGGCCTCCTGCAGGTGCGACACGGCGTCCGCGAGCGAGGCGCCGACGAAGTCGCAGGTCACGCGGGTCTCCCGGATCGTGGCGCGCGTCGCGCGGTCCTTCTCCGCCTGCTCCGCCTCCTTCGCGCGCTCCTTGCGGTCCGCCGCGATCCTGCGCATCCCCCGGATGTCCGCCATGTAGTCCGGCTCGTGCGGCCAGAGGGCTTCGCCCTGCTCGGGAGGCGTTCCCGACGGGACGATCCAGATTCCGCCGTCCTCGGAGACCACCCAGCGCAGGTCGTACTGCTGCAGGAGCAGGCGGAGGGTGTGGGCGACCAGGAGGTCCTTGACGGCGATCGAGATCTTCTTGCCCGAGATGTCTGCGGGGCAGTCCACGTTGAAGGTCAGGCCGGTCGCCTTCTCCAGCTCGGCCAGGATCGGCAGCAGCGACGTGTCGGTGAAGTCGAGGTCATGCTTGTTCGCGCGCAGGCGCTCCTCGATCGCCGCGATCTTACCGAGATAGGCCTGCCACGGATGTTCCGGCCCGGGCGCCTCGTCCTCCGGCGCGTTCGTGAACACCTCGTCCTGCGGCGGCGGGCGCCGCGGGAAGTCGCGCTTCGGCGGCTTCGCGGGCGGCGCCTCCGGCTCCGACGCCCGGGACACCGCGGGCCCGGCGGCCCGGGGGGCGCGGGAGCGGAGTCCCCACGCGATCAGGAGCGCGAGGAAACCGAGGAGTGCTGTGAGGAGCGCGACTCGGAGGGGGTGCATGAGTGTGCGGTGAAGGGCGGAAAGCAACCGCCGTGCCCGGCGCGGGCTCAGGAAAGGGGCATTTCAGGACGGCTTGTCAGGGGGGCTTACACCGCGCCCGCAAGGACCTACTTCTCTTTCGCCCCCACGATCCAGAGGAGGCGAGGGCCGATGGGGAACCGGGCGGTGGGTTCGTACTCTCCCTGCCAGCGCCAGATCAGCTCGCCGTCGCGGGACAGGATGTCCAGGATCTCGCCCGCTGTCTGCTCCAGGCCATCGATGCCAGGAGTACAAGCAGGAGCAGAACCCCCAGGACCGCGAAAGCGCGTTTCATCGGCGGTCCACCAGCCAGAGTTGGAAGGGCGCGTCGGCAGGCCCGTCCTCCTCGAGTTCGGGCAGCCAGCCCCAGGCCAGCGGCGCGTCCTTCGCCAGGATGTCCAGCACCTCGCCGGCCCGTTGCTCCAGTCCGTCCGATTCCCAGGTCGCTTCGCAGGTCTCCAGCGCCGGCATCACACGCACGGCCACGCCGAGCTGCGCTTCCAGTTGCGCCGCCACGTCCCGCACGGCGAGCACCTTCCCCTCGATGCGGACGCGTCGCTCGCCGAAGGCCGCCTGTTCCCTCGCCATCTCCTTCGCGCACTTCTCGGCGTACGCCTCCCATTCGATGTGCGCCCGCACTTCCTCCGCCGTCTGGATCCCGCCGCTTCCGTGCGACCACAGGCTGATGTCGAGCCCTCCGGAGGCGAGCAGCCTTTCCAGCGTCGGGCCCAGGGGCAGGTCCTCGCCGACGACCGAAGCGATCGGCGCGCGTTCGACGGCGGCCAGCGCCGCCTCGCTCCACCACAGGCTCATGTCCGCGGCCTTCGCGATCTCCTCGAGCGCGTCCTTCAGCGGCACGTTCGCGATGGAGGCCGTCAGCGTCTTTCCCTTCAGCCACGCGGCCCGCTGCTCCGTCATGGGAGGCGCGTCGGGCTCCGTGCGCCACCGGACGAGCTCGGCCGTCTCCGTCACCGAGGCCCTGGGTTTTTCCGGCCCGGGCGACAGGACCTCGACCCGGTCTCGTTCCGTGACCCAGAACGTACCGCGTTCGTCGACGCACCACGCGAGGTCGGCCATCCTCAGGACGAGGTCCATCGCCTGGTCCGCGGCGAGATCGTCCACGCGGAACGTCACCGTGTGCGCCTCCACGTCGATCTCCGGGTCCACCCTCGCGTCCAGGCCGTACTGCTTCCTCAGGTCGTCGAGGAACTCCAGCAGCGGCTGGTCGGTGCAGTTGATCGAAATCGGCGTCTGGGACCACCTCTTCATGACCTCCTCCCCCGCGACCTGCCTCGCCGACTTCTCCTTCGGGGGCGGCGGCGTCCAGCCGCGCCGCTCCGCGTCTTCACGCTTCAGGAGACGGAGTCCATGAAGCGTGGGGGCCGGGGCCGCCGTCGTGGAGGGAGCCGAGGCTTCGGCTGCGGCGCCCGATGCGGGAGCGAGGTCCCGGGGGAGATCGACGGCCGCCGGAGCCGGCGCGGGCGGACGCTCGGCAGCCGCCGGCTTTCGCAGCCACAGCGCGAGCAGGAGCGCCAGCGCCGCAGCGGCGGCGCCCATCAGCAGCCTCGGGAGCATCAGCGGCTCTCCCGCAACTCGGATGCCGCCCGAAACCCGGCGAATCGCGCGCCGCCGCCCGGAAATGTCAGGCGGCCTTACATCGACTAGCCCTTCAGCTCCTCCGGCTTCGGAAGGTCCTTCACGCTCGCCAGCCCGAGGAGTTCGAGGAAATGGTCCGTCGTCCCGTAAAGCACCGGGCGGCCGAGCGTCTCCTCGTGCCCCGTCACTTTCACCAGCCCCTTCTCCATCAGCCCGCGCAGCAGCGGACCGCTGCCGACGCCGCGGATCGCTTCGAGGTCCGCGCGGTTGATCGGCTGGCGGTACGCGACGATCGCGAGCGTCTCGAGAGCGGCGGTGGAGAGCTTGCCCTCGCTCTTGACCTTGAGCATCTTGCCCACGGCCTCCGCGTGCTCGGGGCGCGTCAGGATCTGCCAGCCGCCCGCGATCTCGCGGAGCTGGAATGCGCGGCCTCGCTCCTCGTATTCGCGCTGAAGGGCCTCGGCCCACCGGCGGACGCGGGCCGGCGTGGCGCCGGGAACAATCTTGCGCACGGCGGCGGGGGCGAGAGGCTCGTTCGTGGCGAAGACCAGCGCCTCGAACGTGCGGATCGCGGCGGCCTCGTCCATCGCTGGCTCGGCGCCTTCCGGCTCGGCGGGGGCCGCGGGGCCCGCCAGCGCGTCGAGGCTCACGGCGGGCTCCGCGGGAGGCTCGGGCGCGGGCGCGGCAGGCGGCTCCTCTCGCTTCGCACGCTTCTTCTTCGGCGCCTCGGCCCGCGGCTCCGCGGGCGGCGGATCCGCCGGCGGCGCCGGTTCGGGCGTCGCGGGCGTCTCGGCCGGGGTCGGTTTCTTCTTCGCCATGAGCGCCGGAATGGTACCCAACGCCCCCCGTTCCGCAACGAACCTCTATCCCAGCCAGCCCGCAGCTTCCGTCGCCCAGTACGTCAGGATGAAGTCCGCCCCGGCGCGCCGGATCGAGAGCAGCACCTCCAGCGCCGCGCGCCGGCGGTCCAGCCACCCGTTCGCCGCAGCGGCCTCGACCATCGAGAACTCGCCGCTCACGCAGTAGGCCGCCGTCGGCAGCCCGAAGCGGTCCTTCACGCGGCGGATGATGTCGAGGTAGGGAAGCGCGGGCTTGACCATGACCATGTCGGCGCCTTCCTCGACGTCGAGCGCGACCTCGCGGAGCGCCTCGAGCGCGTTCGCGGGGTCCATCTGGTACGACGCGCGGTCGCCGAACTTCGGCGGCGACTCGGCGGCGTCGCGGAACGGTCCGTAGAAGGCGCTCGCGTACTTCGCCGCGTACGACAGGGTCGGGATGTCCGTGAACCCCTCGCCGTCGAGCGCCGCTCGGATCGCGCCGACTCGGCCGTCCATCATGTCGCTCGGCGCGACGACGTCCGCGCCGGCGCGGGCGTGCGACAGCGCCATGCGGGCCAGCACGTCGAGCGACGGATCGTTCAGGATCTTCCCGTCCTCGACCAGCCCGCAGTGCCCGTGGTCCGTGTACTCGCAGAGGCAGACGTCGGTCATGACGAGGATCCCCGGCACCCTGTCCTTCAGCGCCTTCACCGCCGTCGGGATGATCCCGTCCGCGTCCGTGCCGCTCGTCGCGACCGCGTCCTTCGTCTCCGGGATCCCGAACAGGATCACGCCGGGCACGCCGGCGTCGCGCGCCTTCTTCGCGTCCTTCACCAGCTCGTCCACGCTCAGCTGGAAATTGCCCGGCATGGACCTGATCGGGCGGCGCTGCTTTTTTCCCGGGCGGACGAACAGCGGCTGGACGAGGTTGGAAGGGGAGAGGGTTGTCTCGCGGACGAGGGCGCGGAGGAGCGGCGACGAGCGGAGCCTGCGGGGGCGATGGATCATGCGGGGAGCGTAGGGGACGGGTGCGGGGAAGGCAAGTTGGCGGTTAACCGCGAACCGCCCTCTCCACCGCCGCCGCCATTTCCCCCGGTGCCGCCGCTTCCGCCGCCACGCTCCACCCGAGCGCCCTCACCGCCGCGCTCGTCACCGGCCCGATCGTCACGACCTTCGTCCGCGCGGGCCAGGGGCTTCGTCCGAGGAATCGCCGGAGGTTCGCGGCGATTTCGCCGCTGGTGACCAGGGCGGCGTCGAAGTCGCCGTCGGCGAGGCGGGCCACGACGGCGCGGTCGGGGCGGGGGACGACCTGCTCGTACGCGACGACGTCGTCCACCCGGGCGCCCAGGCCGCGGAGGGCGCGCGGCAGGACGTCCCGGCCCTTGTCGGCCCTCAAGAGCAGGACCCGCCGGCCGCGCACGCCGCGCT
>JADLHC010000324.1 GCA_020849035.1 Planctomycetia bacterium | reverse complement strand
GGCGGGGGCGTGTGGCGGGGGCGAACGACAAGGGCGTCAGTTCTTCCCTGTCCGCGCCCCGGCCGTACGCCCATGCTGTACGCCCCCGCCGTTCACTTCCCCGTCGTGAAGTCCCACTCCTTCACGAAATCCTCGTCGTTCACTTTCGCCGTCACCTTCACGTGGTACTTCGTGTTCGCACTCAGCGGATCCTTCGGGATGAAGCAGATTCCCTCGTTCGGGAAATCGGCGCGCGCCGGCTTCTCGGGACTCGACAGGTAGCCGTCGACCGTGACGCCGCCTGCCGTCAGCACGACCGCAGCGTTCGTGACGCGCTCGCCGTCCACGAATCCGAGCGTCACGGGCATCCCGCACTCCGGGTCCTCGCCCGGGGGAATCGGGTCGGGCTCTTCGCCCGCGAAATGAAGCTGCACGCTCGTCGCCTTGTCCGGCGGGTACGCGACAACGCGCGGCGCCTTCTCGTCCCTTTCGCCCTTCCCCGAGTAGTCGATGACGCACCACCCCCGGCCCCATCCCCCGCCTCCGCCCCAGCGCCCTCCCCGCCCGCGACCCTCGCCGGCCCCTTCCCCTTCGCCGTTCCCGCCGCTCACCGTCGCGTAGCCGATCCCGACTTTGCGGAGGTCGGGATGCAGAAGCGGCATCCGGTGGTAGAAGGTCCCGAGCATTCCTTTCATCGCCTGCGGGGGCGCCGAGCGGCCGATGTCGCTCTGCATCCCTGCCCGCGCCCCTTCCGGCGTGTAGCCCGGCAGGTTCTCGTCCTCCCGGTGCGCGCCCAGCCCCTTCGTCGAGGGGTGAGCGTCGTTCTTCACCAGGTACTCGGCGTGCTTCTGCGCCCCGTCCGTCAGCTCGTCCCCCAGCTCCACCGGCGGCAGCTTGCACTTCCGCCGCTCGCCGTTCAGCCAGTCCACCGCCCCCTGCTTGCCCGTGCCCGTCGTCTTCTTCGCCGACTCGAATTCCTCGGCCCGCGCGACCGCGTCCGCCGCCTCCGACTCCAGCCCCTTCGACGTCGCCCACGCCGCAAGGTCCCGCCACTTCTTCGCCATCGTCTTCTTCATCGTCGCCAGGCCCGTCGCGTACGTCGCCGCGTCCTTCTCCGAAGGCCGGCTCACCACCACGTCGGCCCTCTCCTGCGCCTTCGCCAGGTGCTCCGTGGCCTCCTTGTTGTCCGGGAAGATCTCCGCCACGCGCGACCACTCCTCCACCGCCTCCTTCCACATCTTCGTGTTCTCGCAGTGCTTCCCGAGCGACACGTGGCTCAGCCCCTCCTCGTTCTCAAGCTTCTTCGCGCGCTTCTCGTACTCCGCAGCGCTGTCCTCCGCGTAGAGGAGAAGGGCGCACGAAGCGACGGCCGCGACGGCGAGCATCTTCCGCATGTCGAGTCTCCCTTGAGGGGGGTCACTTTTTCCAGGCGTCGTGCTCGTGCTCGCCGGTCGTGAAACTCCACGACTTCTCCAGCGGCTTGCCGTCCACGGAGGTCTTCGCCTTCACCTCGACCTTCGCGTTCGGGGGAAGGACGTCCTTCGGGATGAAGCAGAGCGAGTTGCCGTTGCCGTGGTCCCCGCGTGCGGGGGCGTCGCGGGTCGAGAAGTACCCCTCGATGGCGGCGCCGTCGACCCGGACTTCCATCTCGCCGCCGGAGATCTTCCCCGCCCCGAACCACGACAGCGTGATCGCCTCGCCGTTCTCGTGGTCCTCGCCCGGCGGGATCGGATCGGGCAGCTCGTCGTCGAACGCGCGCTGGACGTCCTTCGCCCCCGGCGCGGGGTAGGCCACCAGCCTCGGCAGCTTGTCGTCCCGCTTCCCGACCGCGCTCATGCAGTCGATCACGCACCAGCCGCGGTCCGCCACGCCGTCCTTCGTGGCCCAGCCGATCCCGACCTTCTTGAGGTCCGGATGCAGGAGCGGGATCCGGTGGTAGAACGTCCCGAGCATGTTGATCATGCTCGGCACCGGCGGACCCTGCCCGATGTCGCTCGACTTGCCGGCCCTCTCCCCCTCCGGCGTGTACCCCGGAAGCGCCGGGTCCTCGTTGTGCGCGCCGAGCCCGTCCGTCGAGGGATGCCCCTCGTTCTTCACGAGGTACTCGGCATGCCGCTGCGCCCCGGCGGAGATCGTCGCGCTGAACACCACCGGCGGCAGCCCGCACTTCTTCCGGTACCCGTTCAGCGCGTCCACCGCCTTCTTCCGCTCGTCGCCCGCAGGATGCAGCGCGTCGTAGAACTTCTTCGACTGCGGGGACTCGCCGGCCCCCATCCCCTCGTCCAGCCGCTCCGCCATCCCCGCGATCCGCTCCGCGTCCTCCCGCAGCTCCTTCCCCGCCGCCCACAGCGCCAGCTCCCAGTACTTCTTCGACATGTCCCGCCCCAGCGCCGCCTTCCCCGCCGCGTACGCCTCCTGCTCCGCCTTCGCCGGCCGCGCCTGCGAGATCTTCGCCATCTCGTCCGCCTTCTTCGACTTCTCCAGCACCTGCGCATTGTCCGGCGCCAGCTCCGTCAGCCGGTCGTACTCCTCCTTCGCCTCCTTCCACATCTTGCACTTCTCGCAGTGCTCCGCCAGCGGCAGCCGCCGCGTCGCTTCGTCCGCCTGCAGCTTCTTCAGCCGCGCCGCAAGCTCCTCCGCGTCGCCGGCGAGGGCGGGAAGCGCCAGGACGGCCAGGAGCGCGAGGATTCGCATGGGGACCCGAGGATATACGAAAGCCCGAGGTTTACGTTGACACCGGCTTCCGGGTGAAGGACGGTTTCCTCATGAAGCCGTTACGCGCCGCGCTCGCCGTGACGCTTGCGGCGGCGATGTCCGCCTGCGACAGCGCGCCGCGCCCCGACCCCGCCGCCCGGCCCGAGGAGCCCCCCGTGCGCCACACGAACCGCCTTGCCAGGGAAAAGAGCCCTTACCTCCTGCAGCACGCGCACAACCCCGTGGACTGGTACCCGTGGGGCGAAGAGGCGTTCGCGAAGGCGAAGGCGGAGAACAAGCCGGTGTTTCTCAGCGTCGGGTACAGCACGTGCCACTGGTGCCACGTCATGGAGCGCGAGAGTTTCGAGAACGAGGAAACCGCGAAGATTCTCAACGCGGGATTCGTGTGCATCAAGGTGGACCGCGAGGAGCGGCCGGACGTGGACGAGATCTACATGGAAGCGGTGCAGGCGATGAACAGCGGCGGCGGCGGGTGGCCGATGAGCGTGTTCCTGACGCCGGACGGGAAGCCGTTCTTCGCCGGGACGTATTTCCCGCCGGAGGACCGCTACGGGCGGCCGGGGTTCCCGACGCTGCTCGAGCGGATCGCGAAAGTCTGGCGCGAGCAGCGGGGCGAACTGGAGAAGCAGGGCGAGCAGCTCGCGCAGTTCCTGTCGAACGCGGGGCGGCCGGACGGGCCGACGGAGCTCGACGCGGCCCTCCTGCCGGGGGCGGTCGACCAGATGCTGGCTCGCGTGGATCCACGGTCCGGCGGTTTCGGGACGGCTCCGAAGTTCCCGCCCTCGATGGCCCTCGGCTTCCTTCTTCGCGAGGCGCCCGACAACGCCGCGGCGATGAAGGCCGTGACGCAGGCCCTCGACGCGATGGCGCGGGGCGGGATCTACGACCAGGTCGGCGGCGGCTTCGCTCGCTACTCGACCGACCAGCGGTGGCTCGTCCCCCACTTCGAAAAAATGCTCTACGACAACGCGCAACTGGCCCGCATCTACGCCGAGGCGTCGGTCGCGCTGGGGAACTCGTACTACGAGCGGATTTCCCGAGAGGTGCTCGACTACGTCCTCCGGGAGATGACCGCTCCCGAGGGCGCCTTCTGGTCGGCCACCGACGCGGACAGCGAAGGCGAGGAGGGGAGGTTCTTCGTCTGGACCCCGGACGAGATCGCCGCCGTCCTCGGGAAGGAGGACGCTTCCGCGTTCTGCGCCTACTTCGGCGTGACGCCGGGGGGGAACTTCGAGAACGGAACGACCGTGCTGAGCGTGCCCGCGTACGACGAGGCGAAAGAGCGCGCCATGGCGCCGTTGAAGGCGCGGCTGTACGAGGCGCGGAGGAAGCGGATCCCGCCGCACCTGGACGACAAGATCCTGGTCTGCTGGAACGGCCTCATGATTTCGGCGCTCGCGGTCGCCTCGGGGCATCTCGGCGAGCCGCGCTACCGGGACGCGGCCGAGAAGGCCGCGCGGTTCCTCATGACGCACTGCGTCAAGGACGGGCGCCTCCTCCGCGGATGGCGCCAGGGTCCCCTCGCCGTCACCGGATTCCTCGACGACTACGCCCTCTTCTCGGCCGCCCTCCTCGACCTCCACGAGGCCACCGGCCGCCTCGAGTACCTCCGGGAGGCGCGCCGCCTCGCCGCGGAGACCGTCAGGCTCTTCGAGGATCCGCAGGACGGCGCCTTCTTCACCACCGCCACCGACCAGGAGAAGCTCATCGCGCGCCGCAAGGACCCCTACGACGGCGCGGTCCCGTCGGGCATCTCCACCGCCTGCATGACACTGCTGCGCCTCGCGGACCTCACCGACGACGCCGCCCTCCGCAGGAAGGCGGAGCGCGCCATGGGGCTCTTCCGCGACCGCCTCGAGAGCGCCGCCCTCGCCCAGCCCGAGATGCTCAAGGCCGTCGCGTTCCTGCTCCGCGACCGCGTCGAGGTCGTCGTCAGCGGCGCCCCCGGCGAGCCCGGGTTCGAGGCCCTCGCCGCGACGGCGCGCCGCGCCTGGGTCCCCCGCCGCGTCCTCGCGTTCGCCACCGGCGCCGCAGACGAAGCGAAGGACATCCCCCTGCTCTACGGCCGCGAACCCGCCGCCCGGGCCCGCGCCTGGGTCTGCGTCGGCGAGACGTGCGGCCTTCCCGTCGACTCCCCCGCCGACCTCGAGGCCCGGCTCCGGCGCCCCTGAATTCGTTCCTCCCCCGGAATGCCGGAGCTATCCTCGACGGCATGAAGAAGAAGACCTCGAAGGCCGCGCCGGCCGCGAAGCCCGCCCCCGCCGCGCCCGCGTCCGACATCGTCTGGACCCCGTCCGCGGAGACCGTCGCCGCCGCCAACGTCACGCGCTTCATGAAAGCCCACGCCATTCGCGACTACGACGACCTCGTCCGCCGCTGCTCGGCAGACGTTTCGTGGTTCTGGGACGCGTGCCTGAAAGACCTCGGCGTGAAGTGGCAGGCGCCGTACACGAAGGTGCTGGACGACTCCCGGGGGTTTGCGTGGGCGCAGTGGTTCACGGGCGGGAAGCTGAACATCTTCGACAACTGCCTCGACCGGCACCTGGAGCGGCGCGGGGGGACGACGGCGCTGATCGGGGTGATGGACGACGGGCACGTGCGCAAGTGGACGTATGCGGAGCTGCACGACGAGGCGAGCCGCGTGGCGGTGGCGCTGAAAGAGCTGGGGGTGCAGAAAGGCGACGCGGTCGGGATCTACATGCCGATGGTCCCGGAGGTCGTCGCGGCGTTCTTCGGCTGCCTGCGGATCGGCGCCGTCGCGGTCCCGGTCTTCAGCGCGTTCGGCGCCAGGGCGCTCGCGGTGCGGCTGCAGGACGCCGAGGCGAAGGTGCTGATCACGGCGGACTACGGCGTGCGCCGCGGCAAGGCGGTGGCGATCAAAAAGGAGGCGGACGAGGCGGCGAAGGAATGCCCGGGGCTGAAGAACATGATCGTGCTGAAGCGGCTGGGCGCGGACTGCCCGTGGACGCCGCTGCGGGACCTGTGGTGGCACGACATCGTCGGGCGGGCGGCCCACCGGGGCGAAACCTCGGTGCTCGACGCCGAGGACCGCTCGCTGATCATCTACACCAGCGGCACGACGGGGAAACCCAAGGGCACGGTGCACACGCACGCCGGGTGCCTCGCGCAGATGGCCAAGGAGCTTGGCTACTACTTCGACGTCAAGCCGGACTCGGTGTTCTTCTGGGTCACCGACATCGGCTGGATGATGGGCCCGTGGGAGATGATCGGCGTCACGTTCTTCGGCGCGACGCTGGTCATCTACGAGGGCGCGCCGGACTACCCGAAACCCGACCGCCTCTGGGACATCGTCGAGGACCATCGCGTCACCCACCTCGGCATCTCACCCACCGCCGTTCGCCTGCTCATCACGCACGGCGAGGAGTGGTTCCGCCACCACGACCTGTCCTCCCTCCGCATCCTCGGCTCGACCGGCGAACCATGGGACCCGGAGTCCTGGACGTGGTTCTTCCGCAACATCGGCGGCTCCCGCTGCCCGGTCATCAACATCAGCGGTGGTACAGAGATCGTCGGCTGCCTGCTCTCGCCGCTTCCCATCACCCCGCTCAAGCCCTGCACGCTCCGCGGCCCGGGGCTCGGAATGGACATCGACGTCTTCGACGACGCCGGAAAGCCGATCCGCGGCGGGATCGGCCACCTGGTCTGCAAGAAGCCCGCGCCATCGATGACCAAGGGCTTCCTCAAGGACCCCCAGCGCTACCTCGACACGTATTTCTCGCGCTGGCCGAACGTCTGGTACCACGGCGACTGGGCGAAGGTCGACGAGAACGGCTTCTGGTTCCTCTACGGCCGCTCCGACGACACGATCAAGATCGCGGGAAAGCGCACTGGCCCGGCCGAGGTCGAGGCCGCGCTCATCGAGCATCCCGCCGTCACCGAGGCCGCCGCCATCGGCGTCCCCCACGACATCAAGGGCGAGGCGCTCGTCTGCTTTGCCGTGCTCAAGCAGGGGTTCGAGCCCAGCGAGAAGCTCCGCGACGAGCTCTCGGAACAGGTCGTCCGGCACCTCGGGAAGACGCTCAGGCCCGAGATCGTGAAGTTCGTCAGGATGCTGCCGAAGACGCGCTCGGCGAAGATCGTGCGGGGGGTGATCCGGAAGAAGTGGCTGGGGCAGGACCCGGGCGACATCGCGAGCGTCGACAACCCGGACGCCATCGAGGAGATCCTGCGGGCGCAGTAGGAGCCTCGCCCCGGCATGCGAGAACTCGTCCTCCAGGAAATCTGCCGCTGCCCCGGCCGCGGGCTCGAAATCGGCATCCGCCCCGACGGGCGGCTCCACGCCGTCTCGGGCGACAGCGAGCTCCACAAGCCCGGGCTCATGGGTTCGACCTGGCTCAGCTTCGACCTCGCGGGCGACATCCTCTCCGAACGCCGCTTCCACGGCCCCATCTGGCTCCCGACCTACTGGCAAGGTCGCGTCCTCACGGCGATCACCGATTCCCGGCAGGCGGAGCGCGGCCACTACCAGCACCGCTCGCGCCTCGTGCTGCTCGACGGCGAGGAACCTCAGACCGTCGACGAGTTCGAGTGGGAGTGCTACGCGGACCGCCCCAACGCCATCGGCGACTACCTCTGGGTCGGCGTCTCGCGCGGAACCGGGCCCGGCCGCCTGTCCTTCGCCTGGCGCTGGGACGGCAACGAAATCCGGCGCTTCCCCATCGGCCGCAAGATCGACTGGATGTCGACGCCGATCGACGTGTCCGCCGGCGTCGTGGCCGCCGAGGTGGAGTCGCTCATGCTCAAGGAGGAGAAGGCCGGGGCCGTCTGCTTCCTGCCGGACGGGACGCCGATCGCGAAGACCCCCTGGATCCCCGGCGGCGGCGAGATGGCCGGCCGCGTGTTCTGGATCCGCGACCGCCTCTGGGTGCACACCAGCCGCGGCGTGCTCGAGTCCTTCGAGTTCGAGGGCAACAAACTCGTCCACCGCAAGGCCCCAGCCTTCCTCGGCCCCGCTTCCGGACTCTCCAAGGACGCGCCCGCGCGGCTCACCCTGTTCGGCCACCTCGGCGAAGCGGCGTGCGCCCAGTTCGAGCCTGAAGCGCGGCTCGAGTGGGTGCTGCCGCTGGAGGAAGGGGCGGTCGTGGGTTTCTGGTCGTTCCGCAAGTTCACGGTCCGCCGCGTGCGGGCGGACGGTTCGGCCGAGTCGGAAATCACCCTTCCGCGCGGCGGCCTCTCGATGCGCCGCCCCGTTTCGCACCCGCTCGCCGGGATCATCGGGATCCTCTCGGACGGGAGGGTCGTGTCGCTGGAGGACGCCCGCGGCACCAGCACGTCGATCCTGCCCGCGGTCGGGTCGTAGCGCCTCCTACGGCACAATCTCCCCCAGGTGGTCGACGAGGAAGCGCGACCACGACTCCATCCGCTCCGCCAGGGCGGGCAGCTCGCCGGCATCGCGGAAGCCCCCCTCCATCAGCTCCGTCTCACGGACCGATACGTCCTCCGTCGCGGCCAGCACCTCGAACACGAGCCCGAAGTGAACGCTTCCGACCGGCGACGAATCGTCGTTGATGTAGCCGACGGGCCGGATCCGCGCCTCCGCGCGGACGTGCAGCTCCTCCTCCAGCTCGCGCCGCAGCCCCCGCTCCACGATCCCCTCAAGGCCGCCGTCCGGGTTGATGTGCCCGCCGACGCCGATCGACATCTTGTTGTGCAGCCGCTTCTCCGTCTGCTTCGCCAGACGCGTCAGCGTGAGGACGCGCCGGCCGCACCGCACCATCGCGTAGGGGATGATCTGCTTGAGGGAAGGGTCCTCCTCGGCGGGCGGGCGGTCGACGAAGCGGGCGTGGCGTGCGATGCGGTCGCGGTAAAAGCCGAGGTTGCGCGTACCGAATCCGTGGGGGTTGTGAGTGGGGCCGAAGAGTTCGGTGCGCGGCACGACGAGGACCTGTTCGACCATGGGACGGCTCCGTGGGGGGCGATGTGGCGCCGGTTCGCCGGGCGCAGGCGCGCCATTCAACCCGGCGCCGGCCCCCGCGTCACCGTTTCCGGATCCACTCCCCCATCTCCTTCGCCGCCTCCGCGTCGGCCCGCCGGTCGGGATCCGCGGAGTCGCCGGAGTCCCCGTTGACCTTCGGCATCAGGAGGTGGTCCAGCCCGGGGAACCTGCGGAGCGTCACGTCTTTCTTCGCCTCCGCCATCGCAGCCGCCAGCTTCTCCGCGTCCCCCGGCGGCACGAGCACGTCGGCGTCGCCGTGGACCACCATCGCGGGACACTTCACCTTCGCCGCAAGCTCGAGCGGCTTGAAGCTGGAGAGATCGCGGAACCATGCGCGGGGGCCGCCGAGGAGTTCGAAGCGTTCGGGCACCTCGGGGGCCTTCCAGAGCTTGATGTTCGGGTCGAGCCACAGGCGCTGGACCTCGCGGTCGTCCGCGAGCTTCTCGGCCATCACCTTCTCAGGGACGCCCTGTCGGCGCATTTCCATTTCGCTCTGTGCGAGGTAGAGGTCGCCGACGGCCCGTCCGTGCGCGGCGACGAGCACGGCGAAGTCGGCGTCGCCGTTGACGGCAAGCTGGAGGGCCGCGAGCGCGCCCTCACCGTGACCCAGGACCCCGATGCGGCCGTCCTTGAAGTCGGGCTGCGAACGGACCCAGGCGAGCACGGCGCGGGCGTGGAGGACGTAGTCGGAGAGCGTCTCGTCGGCGCGCGCCTCCACGGAGAAACCCGTCCCCGTGTCGTCGAGGACGATCGCGGCGACGCCCTGGTCGCGGAACGCCCGGGCCCAGGCCAGGTAGTGGTCCCAGAACAGCGAATCCCCGGGAGGATTCCCCCTCCGGTCTTGCGGCCCGGAGTCGCTCAGGATCACGACGGTGTTCCAGCCGGCGTTTCCCCGGGGACGGAGCAGCGATCCGGCAATGCGCGCCCGACCGTCCTGCACCAGGATCTCCTGCGCCTCGTCGCCCGGCGGGCTGGCGGGAAGAACACGCGGCCCCGCGTAGCCGTAGAAGCCGCGGCGGACCGCGACGATCCCGAAGTGCGGGATCTCGACGCGGAGAAGGAAGCCGTCCTCGTTGAACCAGAGGTTGGCGCCGAACGCGCCGATCGTGAGCAGCACCCGCTCGCACAGGATCGAGCCCACCGGCGCCTCGATCCGCGCCGGGACCGGCTCTGACAGCCGCGCTTCCGCGACCCGCGCCGTGTCCGGGTCCAGCACCGTCCGGGAGCGGTCGCCTGGCATCATCCCGAAGTACGCAAAGTGGGCGAGCACGCGCTTGTCGAGGATCAGTCCGTTCACGGGAAGGGGCACTTCGGTCGGGGGAACCTTCTGGTTGTTCGGCCCCTCGAACCCCCACGTGCACTTGCCTCCCTCCATCCGCACGGTCGTCGAACCCGGTCCGGTGGGAAACTTCGCGCGCAGGTCGTAGGACTTGAGACCGCGCCCGCCGTAGCGCGTGTCGGGATAGAACTTCCACTGGTCCGAACCGCCGCCGGTCGACGGAAGCGCGAGGGTCACCTCGCCGCGGATTTGCACGGAGAGATCCTCATGGCGCAGGATTTCGTAGGATTCGATGGCGCGCCGCGAGCTTCCCTGGAAGACGTCGAAGATGGCCTCGTCGACGGTTGTGGCCGGGGCGGGGGGAGGCGGGGTTTCGGCGCGTGCGGGAAGAACGACTGCGATGAAGAGGAGGAATGCGGGGAGGGATCTCATGGTGAGGGGAGTTGCTATTGGGGTAAACGGGGGGAACCGGAGGACATTAAGGTTCTTCATTTTTTCGCGCCCTGTCAAGAACTCGCAACGCCACGCCCGCTTCGATCCTCCCCCACTTCCCACACCCGCCGACACCAGCCACACCCCCACCCCCAAAAGGTGGACGCCTCCGGCCTCCCCCCTATAATTCCCCTCACTCGCCGCAACCTAAACACCCACCATGCTTCGCGACTACGGACCGCTCTTCGTCTACGCCCTCCTCGTCGTCCTCACCGGCGCCGGCGCCATCATCCTGTCGGCTCTCCTCGGCCCGAGCCGGAAACGAAAGGGGAAGGCCGAAATCTACGAGTGCGGCGTCCCCCTTCTCGATACCGCCCACGGCCGCTTCAACGTCCGCTACTACCTCGTCGCCATCTTCTTCATCCTGTTCGACATCGAAACCGTCTTCCTCATTCCGTGGGCCCTCATCCACAAGTCCCTGGGAGTGGCGGGACTCGTCGAGATGGGGATCTTCGTCGG
>JADLHC010000323.1 GCA_020849035.1 Planctomycetia bacterium | reverse complement strand
TTCGCGGCACACTTCCCCCAAACCCAGGGAGGCCGCGCCATGACCATCCGCGAGTTCCAGCAGGCGATCCACGCGCAGTATTTCCGCAAGGACTCCGGCCGCGGGCTGGGAGGGACGTTCCTGTGGTTCGTGGAGGAGGTCGGGGAGCTGGCGGAAGCGCTGCGGCACGGGACGGCGGAGGAGAAGCGCGCGGAATTCGCGGACGTGCTGGCGTGGCTGGCGACGCTGGCGAGCATGTCGGGGGTGGACCTGGAGGAAGCGGCGGCGGGGAAGTACGGGAAGGGGTGTCCGCGGTGCGGGGGGACGCCGTGCGTCTGTCCGGAGCCGGCGGCCGGCCAGGTTAAAACGCTTTAAATTTAAAAGTTTTACGCTATTGACTGAGCTTATGCTTTGGGGTATCCTTCCCTCCAGACGCGTGCAACTTCATCCGGGGGGACACCGCCATGAGCTCCGCCGACTCGACCGTCCTCATCGTCCGCAACGCCTCCGTCTGGCTCTGCGAGAACGGCCGCACCGAGTACGAGGGCTACATCCGCTCCATCTCCCCCCTCGGCTTCACCGCCGCCCTCAGCGCACGCTTCAGGCCCAGCACCACCGTCGAAGGCTCCGCCCCCAGCGGCCAGCCCATCCCCGACCTCGCCTCCCTCCTCATCGGCCGCAAGTTCGTCGCCGCCCTCTGCGGCCGCGACTACTCCACCATCGTCGACGCGACCGCCACCGAGATCCAGAAGCTCACCGGTTCCGCGTTCGACTTCACCGTCACCTGCCGTTTCAACCACCTCGAGAATGACCAGAAGAAGATGATCGTCGGCCTGATCATCGAGCACTACGCCCCGCCTTCGATCGCCATGTAGGACCCTCGCAACGTCAACCGGGCCGCCGTGGGCGGCTACCGGGTTCCCGACCCCCGGCGGTCGGTACCGGTTGTGTCGTGAAGGAGGGGAGGAGCCAGACGGAATCCCGTGCGCGTCGCGGCAAGGAACACGCCACACGACGCGGCCCGCACGCGCGACTCCGCCGGCTCCTCCCCGCAGCACTCACCGAGGTCGACCCCAACGGCCCGGCAGGGATGACCGGCTTCCCCCCGGTCGGCGCGATCTGACGCTGCCCCCTGCCGGGCTTCCTGTCTTGAGGAAGGGCGCTCGGCGGTCCGGGCGGGGAGCGCCGGATGCACCCTCAGGTCGAGCCGGGGCCGGCGGCGGCGCTCCCCGCCCGGGCCGCCTCGCAGCCCTTCCTCAAGACAGGAAGCCCGCGAACGGCCCTAGACCGTCCAGGCGTTCAGGCGTTTCAGGTGGCCGGCGGGGGTGAGTTCGCACTCGACGGTGATCTCGCCCCGGGTCCATTCGACCACGATCTCGTCGGCGTCCGCGTCGCGGAGGTCCGGGCTGCCCAGCCAGGCGACGAGGTCCTGTTCCGTCGTCCGCCCGTCCAGCGCCGGGCCGCCCACGGGGTGCGGGCGGGCGAACCGCAGCGAGGAGTGCTTCGGCGCGAACGCGTCGGGGCCGACGATCCACGCCGCGTAGATGAACTTCCCGTCCACGAACTCCAGGATCAGCCCCCGCCGCGCCCAGACGAGCTCCAGCACGCCGTCGCGCCACTTCGCCTCGTCCGGCCGCCCCAGGAACCGCGCTTCCCCGAGCGGCGCGTCGAACTTCAGCGGGCCCAGCGCGCCTTTCCCGGCGTCCAGCTCCGGCGCCGGCCCGACGGCATCGGGCCAGTCCCTGGTCGGGTCGGGCCGGCCGAACAGCGCGCCGAAGAAGCCCATCTCCTACCCCTCCGCAATGTCCTTGAACTCCGGGTCCTCCCAGTACTCCTTGAAGCACTTGTCGTTCAGCGCCTCGTCCTGGAACTCCGCGTCGAACGTGATCGCCCGCTTCAGGTACTCCAGCATCTTGTCCTTCTTCTTCTGCATCGCGTAGACCGTCGCGAACAGGTACAGGATCCCGGCGTTGTCGGGGGAGTGGTCCAGCGCCTTCTGGTAGGCCTCGAGCGCCTCGTCGAGCCGCAGGAGGTCGCGCAGGATCGTGCCGTAGTTGTTCCACGCGATGTAGTGCGTCGGTTTCAGCGTCAGCAGCTTCTTGTACACGCGCAGCGCGTCGGGGAGCTTGCCGCTGATGTAGAAGAAGCTGGCCTCGAGGAACAGCGTGTGCGCCTCGACCTCCGCGATGAACACCTGCTGCCGCTGGGAGAGCTCGCGGATGATCGCGTCCTTCTGCGCCTCGGTCGCCGAGCGGATCCGCCGGTCGATCTCGTCCTTCATCTCGTTGAACGTCTGCTCCAGCTCCTTCTCCGCCTTCTCCCGAAGCGTCATCGTGATCTCGCGCATGCGGTGCTCGATGTTCTGCTCGACCATCTCGCCGTAGCGCTCGATCTCCTGCTCGTTCTCGTCCTTCAGCTTGGTGAAGTACCCCGACAGCTCGCCCTTCTTCGCGTCCAGCCCCGCCAGGACCGACCCCGTCTGCTTCTGCACCTCGTTGCCGTCCTTGATGAGCACCTCGGTCTGCCGGCAGAGCTCCTTCATCGCCTTCATGCGGTTCGACGCCATGGCGCCGAACGCGACCAGGACGCCGACGACGGCGAGGATGCTCACGAAGAAGCCGATCTGGAACAGCGTCAGGATCAGCTGGTAGCTGTCGAGCTGCTTGCGCGCCCCCTCGGGGATGCCGCGCGGGCGGTTCTGCGCGAACCAGGTCTTCCACTTCTCCACGTCGCTGCCGTTCCCCGCTTCCCCCGTGACCGACTGAAGTGCTTCGCACAGGGCCGTCCGGACGGCCTCGTCCTTCTCCTCGGCCAGCGCGTAGATAAGGGGCTCGATGGACTCCGAGTTCTTGTTGGCGCCGAGGATGCGGGCGGCGCTGAGCCGGACCTGGGGGTCCTTGTTCTGAAGCGCCTGGATGAGGTTGGAGCCGTCCTGGGCGGCGGCGGAGCAGGCGGATGCCAGCGCGAGGACGAGCGTGAGGAGGAGTCGCATCCGCGGATTATAAAGGCGTATGGCGGGACGTGGGTGTTTCAGAAGCGCGGGAGCGTGCAATTCCGGGCCGGGTTCTGGCAGAATTGGCGCCCATGCCACTTCCCAACCCCTCCAACCGCCGTCCGACCGGGCGCATGGGCTCCCGGCCACCTGCGGGCCCGCCGGCCACGCGCCGGCCGGGGCCGCCTCCCGCCGCCGGCCCGGGATCCGCGGACCCGACGGAAGACGACGACCGTCCGGTCGCGGGGCGGCGCGGTGATCCGGGTCAGGGGCCGGACAAGCGGCTGGTCTGGGGAGCGGTGGGTGCCGGGGTGCTGATCGTCCTGGTGATCGTGATCTTCCAGGTCGCGAAGAAGAAGGACCCGGAGACGCCGGCGAAGGCGGACCCGGGGAAGTCCGCGGCGAAGCAGACGCTGAACTTCGACACGCCGGAGGGGCGCGCGGAATTCGAGCGGCTCCTGATGACGGCGCCGCCCGAGAAGGTGACGAACATCATCGGCTCGATGGGGGCGGAGGCGGCGGTCAAGGTGAAGGACATCCTGATCCCCTTCATGCTGCGCCAGGACGCCGGGCGGGGCATGACGGACGCGTGGAACATCGCGGAGCGGCTGGCGGGGCTGAAGGACGAGCGGGTGCTGAAGAAGATCATCGAGCTGGGGCTGGTGAAGCCGAGCATCGGCGTGCTGCTGAAGACGTACGGGGCGATGGGGTCGCAGGCGGTGATCGACGCGGCGAAGGCGGATCCCTCGAAGCTGGATGCGTACTACAAGCTGCTGGTCTGCTGCGTGCAGGACGACGCCGCGGGGCCCATGGTGGCGGCCGCGGAGACCTGCGAGGTCCCCGAGGTCGCCTGGATGTGCGGCGACGCGCTCTACAACCGCAATCCTCGCACGCCGGTCAAGCTCGAGCGCGTGCAGGCCTGGCTCGCGGGGGAGAGCCTGCGCGGCCGCGCGAGCGGCATCCGGCAGATGGCGCTTCAGAAGGGCGCGGACCGCGACGCGGCGCTGGCGCCGTTCGCGACGACGGAAGCGCCGCTGGAGCTGAAGTGCGCGCTGCTGGACGTGCTGGCGGAGATCCGCGACCTTTCGCGGGAGCACATGAGGAACCTGCTGGCGATCGAGGACCTGGAGGTGTTCGAGGAGTGCATGAAGCGGATCAGCGAGCGGAAGCTGTTCGAGTACATCCCGGAGCTGAAGAAGATCGGGGAGTCGGCGGGGACGCAGCGCGGGCGCCGGGCCTCGGCTGCCGTGACGCAGCTGGAGTTCATCCAGCAGGGGATGAAGAAGTAGGGGGCCGGCCGGTCAGCGGCCGGCGCGTTCCTGGAGCAGCCGGCCGGTTGCCTTGCGGAGCTTGAGCTCGGCGATCTTGTAGTCCACGATCGCCTTCTGCTCGTTCGCCGCCGCGGTTTCGGCGTCGCTCAGGAACTGCAGCAGCTGGTGGCTGGTCGTCAGGCCGCGCTCGTAGCGCGCCTGCTCCGCTTCCATGGCCCGGAGCGCGAGCCTCGTCGCGGTCCGGGTGGCCTCGATGCGCTCCGCGGTCGACTTCATCTCGCGCGCCGCGGTGCGGACCTCGAGGACGACGGCCTGCTCCTGGTTCCGGAGGGCGATCTCGCTCCGGCGCTGCTGGACCTCGGCGCGGAAGAGCTGTCCGCGGGAGGAGCGTGAGCCGAGCGGGTACTCGAAGACGACGCCGACTTCCCAGGTGGAGTAGTCCCACGTCCGGAGGGACTCGAGGGAATCGCCGAAGGAGCCGCCGATCCCGGAGTAGCGGATGCCGCCGGTGAGGTCGAGGCTGGGCCAGCGGTCGCGCTCGATGCGGCGGACGTCGAGGCGGGAGGAGTCGATGGCGAGGCGCAGCTGCTCGAGCTCGGGGCGCCTGTTCACGGCCTCTGAGACCGCGGCGTCCACGTCGACCGCGCGGGGCTCGAAGGCCGGCGTGTCGGAGGGCTCGAGGATGAAATTCCAGTCCTCCGGGCGGTCGAACGGCCGGATGAGGCGGCGGAGTTCGTCCATGGCGTTCTCGATCGCGTTGGCCGCGAGGATGATTCCCTCCTTGCGGCTCGCGACGTCGCTCTCAGCGCGCAGTTCCTCGATCGGGGCAAGCGCGCCGGCGCGCACCTTGTTCCTGTTCACCTCGTACAGCCGCTGGGACACCTCGAGCGTCCGCAGTTTCACGCCCTTCTGGTTGATCGTGTCCACCAGCGTCCAGTACGCCAGCTCGACTTCGTACAGCGTGGCGATCGTGTCTTGCGAGACGTGGTGGACCGAGGAGCGGTAGGAGTTCTCGTAGAGCCGAAGCGTGATCAGGTTGTGGTCGAGCCAGGCGTTGCGGAGAAGGGGCTGGCGCAGCGAGAAGCCGACGCTGGAGTCCCAGCGGGGGTCGATGGTGGCGAAGGAGTTGTTGGTGTCGTCGCGCTGGGTCGCGAAGTTGAAGTCGTACGTGGTGCCCAGGAACCAGGATCCGCGCAGGCCGACGGAGGTCGTCCAGAGGCGGTCCTTGAGCACGGCAGCGCCGGCCAGGGAGGACGACGTCGCGGACTTCGAGCGCCGCTGGTTCGTTTCTGCGTAGACGACGGGGTCGTACGGGCCCTTCCAGCCCAGGATGTCGCCCCGGTACAGGTCCGGTTCGAGGCGCGAGTACGCGAGGTCCAGGTTGGCGTCGAGCGCGGCGCGCAGGCAGTCCTCCAGCGACATCTTGACGCGCTTCCGGGGGTCGCCTTCGAACGGGTCGACCTTCGCGTCTGCGGCGGGGGGCGGTTCCGCCGGCGGGGGAGTCTCCTGGCTCCAGGCGAGGCGGCCGGCCAGGAAGGAAAGGGACGCGACAAGAGCTGCCTGGGCGAAGATTCTCATGGGGTCTCGCAGCGGGGAAAATGGCGATGGGGCGCTTTCATGGGCAAGTGGTACGGCGACGGGCCCGGCCTTGCAAGCAGTTTGT
>JADLHC010000322.1 GCA_020849035.1 Planctomycetia bacterium | reverse complement strand
GAAGCGGACAAGTGGAAGAACTGGTGGACGGACAACGGGAAGGGGTTCGAGGTGAAGGAGTAGTCCCGGCTATTTCGGGACGTCGAGCGGCACGGTGACCTTGAGCTTCTTCTCCTTGCCGTCCCGCTCGATGGTGAGCGTGAACTCCTCCCTGGTGCGCAGCTCGAGGTAGTGGCGGATGGACTCGGGCCGGCTGAGCGTCCGTTTCCCCGCCTTGCGCATGACGTCCCCGACCTTGAGCCCCGCCTTCTCCGCGGCGGAGCCGGGACCGACCATGGTGACGACCAGCTTGTCGTCCATGGCGACGCCGAGCTTCGGCGGCGCGGGGGCATGGTCCTCCTTCGTCCACCAGACCCAGTCGGCGCCGGGGTCGAGCATGAGGTCGAAGTTGTCCTCGAACTCGCCCACGTTGCGCTGGTAGAGGATGCGGTAGCGGGACTTGTAGCGCCGCTTCAGCCTCTCCGGGATCCCGAGGCGCCCGCGGATGTGCCCGCGTCCCGCGATCACCATCATCCGCCCGCCGTGCGCCTTGAGCCAGTTGGCGGCGCTCTCGGCCATCGTTTCGTCCCAGACGGTGAACGCCTCGTAGAAGGTATCGACCCTGACGCCGGGGTGGTGGGGGAGGATCTCCTCGAAATTGCGGCGGTGCTGGCGGTCGGTGAGGACGATCTCGGCGGGGAGCAGCGCGCGGTCCTCGTCGCTGAGGGACTTGAGGCCACCGCGGCCGACCTTGCGGTTGACGTCCGCGGGGGCGTTGAGTGCGACGAGGGGGATCCCGTGGTCGCGGCAGTAAAGGAAGATGGGGCGGAACAGGCGGTAGGGGAATCCCCAGGACTTGTACCAGTTGACGCCCTCCATGAACTCCCACTCGGTGAGCTTGCCCGCGTTCCACTGGTCGAGGACGGGCTGGAGGGAGCGGGGGAACATCTCGAAGCCGACGGCGAAGTCGCCCTTGTCGCCCGCGAGTTCCATGACGGCCTCGAGCTCGAGCTCGTGGCCGCGGACGTGGTCGTGGGTTTCGGCGAAGTGGACGACGGTGGCCTTGCGGAGGTCGGCCCAGAGGGCGTCGGCGTCCGCGATGCGGCCGTCGGCGCGCATGACCACTTCGGGGCGGGCGGCCCTGGCGGCGGCGCGGGCGGCGTCGACGGTCCCGGCGGCGCGGGCGGCGGCGAGGCGGCGGGCGTGGCCGATTTCGTGGAGAACGAGGTCGTGGAGTTCGCCCTTGAGCGTGTCGGCGCGGCCCTGGAAGAGCTCCTCGACGCGCTTGTCGATGGAGTCTTCGGCGGAGGCGGCGGCGGGGGCGAAGAGGAGGGCGGCAGCGAGGAGGCGGGAGCGCATCGGTTGGGATCTCGGGTGGCGGAGTGGAGAAGGAACGCGGGGGAGGCGCCCTGAATTCCCGCGGAGGCGACTGGGGAAGAATCTTACGCTCGCGGTTGACATGCGTCCAATCATGGGCGATAATGTGAGTGAATACTCACTCGCATCAATCGGAGCCCCCCATGACGCCCCCCGCACCCCCCGTCTCCCCGCTCTTCCGGTGCGAGTTCTGCAACGCCTCGGTCGCCTCCGAAAACCTCTTCTGCCCCTCCTGCCGCATCGCCCTCGACGCCGGCCAGTTGCTCCTCCGCCGCGCCAACGTCCTTCTCGAGGAAGCGGGCTCATGGCGGCGGACCGGCCTCGTCCCGCGGCCCATCGCCGACCGCCTGCTCGACAAGTATCGCCGCGACCACGACGCCGCCCTGAGAGGCCTGGCGGGGCGTTCGCCGGAGTTCCAGTCCGCGACCATCCCGGTCGCCGCCTTCATCGCGTCTCCCGCCGTTCCGCCCCCGCCCCACGCCCCCGCCGTTCCGCCCCCGCCTCACGCCCCCGCCGTTCCGCCCCCGCCCCACGCCCCCGCCGTTCCGCCCCCGCCTCACGCCCCCGCCGTTCCGCCCCCGCCTCACGCCCCCGCCGTTCCCCCCCCGCCTCACGCGCCCGCCGTCGTCGTCTCCCTCTCCCCGGCGGGCGAGCCCCGCGTCACCGCCCCGCGCGTCATCCCCGCCCGCCCCGCCGCGCCTCCCGAAGACCTCCTCTTCGGCGTCCTCTCCGAACGCCACCTCAACGTCCTCGCCAGCGCCGGCGTCTTCGCCGTCTTCGTCGCCGTCGTCCTCCTCGTCTACAAGGGCTGGGAAGGCTACGCCAACACGCTCAAGGTCGGCATGATCGCCGCCGCCGTCGGCGCCGTTACCGGCCTCGGCGCCCTTATCCGCGGCAAGACCGTCCTCAAGGCCACCGGCAACGCGCTCTTCATCCTCGGCAACCTCTCCACCCCTGGCGTCTTCGCCGCCGCCGCCTGGTACGACCTCCTTCCCGTCTCCGACTCCCTCGTCGGCCTCGCCGGCGCGGCATGCAGCGCCGCCCTCTACGCAGGGCTCAGCCGCCGCGAAGGCCTCGGCTGGTTCTCCTGGCTCAGCGTCGCTTCCGTCGTCGCCGGGCACGGATGCCTGCTCGACGTGATCGGCGTGAAGGGGGGGAATCTCGCGCCGGGGTACGGCGTGCTGGGCGCGGCGCTGGCGGCGGGGGCAGTATGGAAGCGCCGGACGGAGTTGCTGGCGGGCGCCGCGGCGGTGCTGGTGGGCTCGATGGTCGCGTGCGTGCCGCTGGTGCTGATGAACGAGATCGGCGCGGTGCCGGGGCTGGTCGGCGCGGCGGCGATGGCGGCGGGGTTTGCGGTGCTGTCGGCGTTGAACGACAGGTGGATGCACGGCGCGTGGATCGCGGCGGGCGGGGCGGCGATGGCGGCGTGCCGCGCGGCGGACGCCGCGTGGCCGGTGTGGCCCGCGTCGCTGTCGCTCGTCGGCGCGCTCTCGCTGGGCGCGGCCCTGTGGCGGCGGCCGAGGACGGAGCCGCTTCTGGCGGGCGGCGCGGTGCTGCTGCTGGTGTCGGCGATTCTGGCGGCGCTCGGCTACCCGGTCTCCGCAGTCCCCGCCCGCGACCAGGCGCTCCTCGCGTTTGCGGCGATCGCGGCTCCGGCCCTCGCGGCGACGGCGTGGCGCAGGACCGAACCGGGCTGGGCGCTCGCCGGGTTCCTGTTGCCCGGCGTCGCGTTCTTCGCCCTGAAGAACCTGCTGGGCCTCCCGCACGGCTGGCTGCCGGTCGGCCTCGGCGCGTACGCCGCCGGGCTCTACGCCCTCGGTCGCGGCGAGAACGTCTTCTCGAAGGCCGCGACGCCCGTCGCCGTGCTCTCCCACATCGCCGCGTTCCTGCTCTGCTGCAACCCCGGCGCCTCCGTCCCCGACGTCGTCGACCCGCGCCTCGTCTCGCAGATCCCGTGGTACTGGGGCGAGTCGGCCTGGAAGGGCGCCCTCGCGATGGCGCTTCCCGGCTTCGCCCTTCTCGCCGCGCGCGTGCGCCGCGAGCCGCTGTTCCTCTACGGCGCGCAGCCTTCGCTTCTGGCGGCGCTCGTGTTCGCCGCGCACGAGCTCGGACTGTCCGGGGCGTGG
>JADLHC010000321.1 GCA_020849035.1 Planctomycetia bacterium | reverse complement strand
TCTCGTACCCGCTGATCGGCGCGGTGCAGGCGTCGGGGCTGACGCCGACGCTCATGGAGGGGTCGATCCGCGACCGGCTGGCGAAGGACTTCCTGCAGAGCCCGCAGGTGACGGTGACGGTGTCGGAGTTCGCGCCGCGGCGCGTGTTCATCCTGGGCGGGGTGGCGAAGCCGGACGGATACGTGCTGCCGCCGTCCGAGCGGATCACGCTCCTGCAGCTGATCTCGGTCGCGGGCGGGACGACGGACAAGGCGTACAAGGAGTACGTGCAGATCGTGCGGCGCGGGGCGAAGGGCGAGCGCGAGGTGGTGCAGGTGAACCTGGTGGAGGTGGAGCAGACGATCGCCTCGGGCAAGGGGGACGCGGACATCGAGCTGCAGCCGGACGACCTGGTGATGATCCCGTCGGCGGCGCGCGTGGTGTACGTGCTGGGGGCGGTGAAGGAGCCCGGGTGGTTCGAGATCCCGGCGGACACGCGGATGACGGCGTCGATGGCGATCGCGCGCGCCGGGAGCTACACGAAGTTCGCGTCCACGGGCTCGATCCAGGTGCTGCGGCAGAAGCCGGACGGAAGTGCGGAGAAGCTGTCGGTGGACCTGGGGGACATCGTGTCGGGGAAGCTGGACGCGGACGTGGTGCTGATGCCTGGCGACGTGGTCTGGGTGCCGGAGCGGAGCATTTTCTAAGCCGGGCCGGGAGAGTGTCTTCCCGTCCCCAGGCCCTTCGCGGCCCGGCTTACCCTGAGCGAGCCCGAAGGGCGAGTCGAAGGGTTGCCAGGTCAGGCAAGTCGCGGATGTGAAGGCCCTGACCCGGGATCGCCTGAGGAGTCCGCTCTTTCCGGGCGGCTCTCAGAAGCTGACGACCGCGCCGACGTATCCGTTCCAGTTGTCCCAGCCGTCGCCGGTGATCTTCCGCGTGTTGCCGCCGCGGTAGGTCACGCCGGCGTCGAGCGCGAGGTTCTCGAAGACCTGGAAGGTGGCGCCGAGGAAACCGGACCAGTAGCTGCAGGCGTTCGACTCCGACGGCTCGACGTGGTTGTACTGGCCGCGGGCGCGGAGCTTGAGCTTCTCCATGACCTGCCATTCGGCCATCACGACGGCGCGGTCGATCGTCTCGAACGTGTTCCCGAAGCCCGCGAAGCCGAACCGGCGGGAGTAGTCGGCGGAGAGCGCCAGCGTCTCGGTCGCCTCGTAGCGCACGTGGAACTCGGCGTCCATCGTCTGGTACCGCTCCGCCTTGTCGTCCCCGAACTCCTCCTTGCTTCCGTGGATCAGCGTCCAGCCCAGCGCCGCTTCCACGAGCAGCCGCTCCGTCAGCTCTCCGCGGGCGATCCCGCGCGCGAACCAGCCGCGCGCGTTGGGCGTCAGTTCGTGCTCGCGGTAGCGGATGTACAGAAGCCCGACGTCCGCGCCGACCCCGAACCTCTGCGTCACGTCCGCCAGCACGGAAAGCCCGCCGCGGTAGCTCTCGTTCTCCTGACCGTCCAGGTCGTCCCCCTCGTACCGCACCGTCTCGATCTGCGCGAACGCCTCGACCTTCGGCAGGTCCGGGATCTTCACGCTCGCCCGCGGAAACGTGTCCGTGATGATCCGCCGCGCGCGCCGCGTGAACACCGCGTCCAGCACGTCGTACTCGCGCCGCGCGATCGCCGCCACCTGCAGGTCGAACACCGTGTTCGTCCAGCGCACCTTCCCGTAGGCGCGCTCCTCGTCCTCGCGCGCCTCGTGGTGCTCCATGTAGTAGTCGAAACTCGCCATCACGTCCGCAGACAGCTCCAGCTCCGTCCCCGCGTAGTCGATCGTCGCCCGCCCGAACGCCATCCCCGCCGAGTCCCCGTCCGCGTGCCGGTTCGGCGCCAGGTACAGGTTGTCCGTGTAGTAGGCGTACACGCCTCCGTACACGTGGACGTCCACCGACCGCGTCGACAGCGGCCCCTCCTCCCGCTGCACGTCGTGCGTCACCCGGTCCAGCCAGTCGATCGCCTGGTTGTCCGCGACGGCCCGCGACGACAGGAGAAGCGCCAGCCCGAGGGCGCGTACAAAGATGCCTCGCAGGGAGGCCGGGGAGGGGGACATTGGCGCCTAGAACCCGGAGGGACTCACATCCAGCAGACGCTTCAGCGCCTGTTCGTCCGCCGCCTCCGCGTTCGCCTGCGGATCGTCCGCGAACACCCGGCGCCGGTTCAACTTGCGCTTCTTCTTCTCGCGCTCCGACCGAAGCGGGGTGTCCTCGTCGAGGTCGTCCGGAGGAACCTCGCTGCCCGCCGCCACCGCGCCGTCGCCCGCGTACGGGGCGGCGTGAAGGGCGCTTCCCTCGATGCGGGGCGCGTTTTCCACCTGCCAGCCGCCCTCGACGGCGCGGACGAGCGCGGGGGTCGTGACGGTGACGGGCGAGCCGTTCCCGCGCAGATCGAGGGGGCGGCCGCCGTGCGCGGAGAGGACCCACGTCTCGCCGTCGCGCGACAGGCGGGCGCCGGGCTCCAGCGTCACGGTGCGTCCGTCGCCGACGGTCACCTCGACGAGTCCGCCGAGGGACTCGACCTTGTTGCGGGAGGCGAGGACGGTGCCGTTGCCGGCGTCGCGGAGCTGGAGGGTGTCCTCGGTGACCGCGGAGCCGCCGACCGAGACGCCGGAGGCCGGGAATTCGACGCGGGCGATGCCGGCCGTTGCGGCGAGGAGGGCTCCCGTGGCGAAGAGCGTCTTGAACATGCGAGGTTCCTGAAGGTTTCGGCGCGATCAGGTCGGGGGCATTGAAGGACCCGGAGGGGGGTGAAGTCAAACCCTAAATGGCGGCGCGCCGGTGTGTTAGGTTAGCGCGAAAGGGAGGGCGGCCTGGCGGCGATTCCTGTGAAGGCTCGGGTGACGGCGTTGTGGGCGGCGTTTCTCGCCTGCTGGGGAGCGGCGCTGCTCGTGTACGGCGCGGTATCGCCGGCGGCGGTTGCAGCCGTGGCGGCGGCGATGGCGCTCCTGAACGCGGCGGCGCTGCTGGTCCTGCCGGGGCCGCCGATGCTCTCGCGCGCGGCGGCGGCCTTTCTCGGCGGCGTGGCGCTCCTGTTCGCGCTGCAGCTCGTCCCCGGCCTCGGCTTTCTGTTTCCGTGGACCTCGGCGCTGCGCGCGTCCCATGGCGCGGCGGGCGCCGGGCCCGGCACGGCGGATGCGTTCCTCACGGTCCGGCAGGGGGCGCAGGTCGCCGCGTACGTTCTCGCGGGCCTTTTCGCACTGCGCCTCGTGCAGGCCGGGCTGCCGCGCTCGTTTGCCGTCGGCTCGCTGGCCGTCGTCTGCGTCCTGGAAGCGCTCTACGCCGGCGCGCAGGCCGGCTTCCGCTTCAAGTCCCTCCCGTTCTACGGGCCGCGCGGCGATCTCGAGGTCGTGAGCGGGACGCTGGTGAACCGGAACAACTTCGCCGGGCTGATGGCGACGGGGGTCGTGCTTGCGGCGGGGCTCGCGTGGGGGAGGTTTGCGCTGAGACGGCGCGGGGAAGGGCGGGTGTCGGTCGTGGAGTCGGGGCTGCCGTGGGCGGTGGCGGCCGCGCTGTGCGCGGGGGCGATGGTGCTGTCGAAGTCGCGCGGCGGGGCGCTGGCGGCGGTCGCGGGGGTGGCGGCGCTGGCGCTCGTGCTGCGCAGCCGCTCGCGCGGCGCGGCGCTCGCGGGCTCCGCGGTGCTCGCCGCCGCCGCAGGCGTCACCGTCTGGGCCGCCAACGCCGAGCCGCTCCTCCAGCGCTTCCGCGACCTCGAGCCCGGCGAGATCGCGCAGGACACGCGCGTCGTCTGCTGGAAGGCGACGCTCGCGGGCGCAGCGCGCCAGCCGGTCCTCGGGTTCGGCGTCGGCTCCTACCCGCGCGCGTTCCGGCCGTTCCAGCCGCCCACGCTCGAGGGGCAGTTCCAGCACGCCCACAGCGAGTACGTCAACGCCGCCTTCGAGGGCGGCGCCGCCTGGCTCGCCCTCCTCCTCGCCGGCCTCGGCCTCTGGCTCTTCCGCGCCGTCCGCGGCCTGCCGACGCTCGACCCGCCCGAGCGGGCCGCGGCGCGCGCCGCAGTCGCGGCCGTCCGCGCCGCCGCCGTGCACGCGCTCGTCGACTTCGACCTCCGCATCACCGGCGTCGGCCTCGCGTTCGCCGTCCTGCTCGGCCTCGCCCCCGCCTGGTCCGACGCCGCGCGACCGCTCCCGCGCTCCGCGGCGCTCCTCCCGGCCGGCCTCGGCCTCGCCCTCGCCGCCGTCCTCGCCTTCGCCCCCCTCGACCCCGAGGGCCGCGCCCGCGGCGCCGACGAAGTCGCCCTCCACCGCCTCCTCACCCTCTCCCCCTGCGACGCCGACGCCGCCTGGTTCTCCGCCCGCGCCGCCGAACGCCGCGGCGACGCCGACCTCGCCGCTCAGCGCTTCCAGACTGCCGCCTCCCTCTGGCCCGCCAACCCGGGGACGCAGATCGAGGCGGCGGTGTGGCTCTGGGAAGCGGGGCATCGGGGGCCCGCGGAGGCGTGCCTGCGAAGGGCGTTCGAGGGGCGGCCTGCGTTGGTGGAAGAAGCGCTGGCGCGGATCGGCGAGGGGGAGGTGGCGACGTGGGAGCGGCTGATGCCGACGCCGGCCGCCGCGGCGCACCTCGCCGCGTGGCTCGCGCGCGAGGGGCGCTGGCAGGATGCCGCCGGCGTCTTCGGCCGCCTCGTGCCGCCGACGCGCGCCAACGCGCCGGCGTACGACGCGCTCGCCGCCGCTTTCGGCGACGCCGGCCAGTGGGGCCTCGAGGCCGCCACCCGCGAGGCCCGCCTCTCCGTCGTCTCCGACGCGCCCGCGCACGCCGCCGCCGCCCGCGCCTGGGCGCGCCTCGAGGCGTGGGACAAGGCGCTCGAGAACGCGCAGATCGCCTCTCGCCTCGACCCCGGCGGCACCAGCGGTCCGCTCCTCGCGGCCGACCTGCTCGAAGGAAAGGGCGACCGCCTGGGCGCCGCGCAGTCGCTCACCGACGCGCTCGCGTCGCGCCCGGGCGAAGCCTCGCTCATCCTCCGCCGCGGCCAGCTCTACCTCGCCGAACGCCTCTTCCAGGCCGCCATCGAGGACGCGCGCACCGCCCGCAGCATCACTCCCGGCTCGCGCGGCGCCGTGTTCGTCCTCGTTCGGGCGCTGGAAGGCGCGGGGCGGAAGGAAGAAGCGGTGGCGGAGTTGAAAGGGTATCTGGCGAGAGTTCCCGATGACGCGGAGGCGCTGGGGTTGTTGAGGGAGTTGGGCGGGAAGTGAAGAGCGGTTAGCGGTCAGCGGTCAGCGGTCAGCGGTCAGGAACGGCAAGGGCAGGAACGGCAAGGGCAGGAACGGCAAGGGCAGGGGAGGCGGGGTTTCAGGTGGCGGACGGGGGGGTGGACGCCTGGGACCTTATGCGGCGGTGAATGGTCTCCGAGAGGCCGCAGAGGATCCGGCGCTCCTCGGCGACCTGGGCGCGGACGGCGTCCGCACGGCTTGCCGGGACGAGCGACACTCTCGTCGCGATGGCGACCAGGGTGTCCACCTCGGCCAGGCTGCCAAGGGCGATCCCGAGGAACCGCGCGAACTCGCGGGAACCACGCCGGACCGCGCCCTCAGCGATGTTCGCTGCAACAGAAACCACGGCACGCCGGAGTTGGGTACTCAGTTCGAATCGCTCGTCGTTCGGGAGTTCCCGGGCCAGGTTGTAGACAGGTTCGCAGAGATCGATCGCCTTCTTCCAGGCGATCAGGTCCGTGTACCCACGGGGAAGAGCCATGCCTCCTCCAGAACTCATGCTTCCCAACAATGATATCATCCGCTTTGTCAAAGTCAATACCTGTGATTGATATACTCCTCGCCCCTGCCCCCCTTGCCTTTCCGCCGTTCCTGACCGCCAGCCGCTGCCCCGCCCCCTGCCCCCCGTGCCCTTCCGCCGTTCCTGACCGCTGGCCGCTGACCGCTGGCCGCTGACCGCTGGCCGCTGGCCGCTGACCGCTGACCGCCGGCACCGCACCAGAACTCGCGACCGCCCGGCGCTCCGGTACCATGCGCTTCCCATGCGCCGCCTCACCCCCCGCGAACGCACCCTCGCCGCCAAAGCCGCCGCGCTCCAGGCCGTCGTCGTCCCGGCGCTGCGCCTCGTCTCGCTCAAACGCGTGATGGCCGTGATCGGCGCCCTCGCCCCGCTCAAGCGCTCCGGCCCGCGCGGCGAAGAAGCCCTCGCCCGCGCGACCGAGGCCGCCCGCGTCGTCCACGGCGTCGCCCGCCGCTCCCTCCCGCGCGCGTCCTGCCTCCCGCGGTCGATCGTCCTCTGGGCGCTTCTCAGGCGCATGGGCATCGAGGGCCGGCTGCGGTTCGGGGTCAAGCGGCAGGGAGGCGGCGTCGACGCGCACGCCTGGGTCGAGGTGAACGGCGCGCCGGTGGGGGAGAAGCCGGACGCGTACGGGGCGCTCGAGTGAGCGGGCTGGCGGGCGTCGTGCAGCTCGAGGGCGCGCCGGCGGGGAAGGAGCCGCTGGCGGGGATGCTGAAGCGCCTCGTGCATCGCGGCGCCGCCGCGGCATGGTCCGCCGGACCCGCCGCCCTCGGCGT
>JADLHC010000320.1 GCA_020849035.1 Planctomycetia bacterium | reverse complement strand
TTCGAGGTCGCTTCGCTCGTGCCGGTGACGATGTCGCCGATCCTGTGCGACATCCGCATCACCTACTTCGAGGAGCCCCAGGCGCTGTACCGCCTGTCGAGCTCGGAAGCGAAGAAGTAGCCTGGGGACGGGCTCTGTCGGCGCCGCCGGGGTCCCCGGCGGCGCCGGTTCGTTTCCGGGCCGCTACACCGCCCCGTCGTCGTACCAGCGGTCGCTCAGCAGCGCGCCGGGATGACCGCCGCGCGCCAGCGTCGCGCCGACGTGCGCGGCGTACGCCTCGACGAACTCGGCGAACGCGCGGTCGAGGCCGAGACTGTGGCGGTTCGTGTAGGTGCGGTAGGTGAGGATGCCGGCAGGGGTCAGCGCCAGGAGGCGCCGGCCGACCACGTTCCCGCCCGGCTCCTTCGCCCAGACGATCGACTTGTCCACGTCGATCGCGTTCGACACGGCGCTCCACGCGTTCGAGCCGCGAAGCGAGAGGCAGGATGCGAATCCGTATTCCCCCATGAACAGGACTTCGAACGGGTCCGTCTCGACCGACAGCGTGAGGCGCCCCTCGTAGTCGGACTCCGGGGTCTGCTCGGCGAAACGGACGCGCTCGAGGTTCATCTCGACTTCCCGCAGGAGCTCCGGATCCGCCGGCTTCGACGGCCGCGGCGGCGGCGCGGACCCATCCCCGGTCCCGCCCTGCTCCTCCCCGCCCGCCTGCAGCTCCCGGAGCTTCGAGAGCAGGTCCTCGTAGGACTCCGAGGCGAGTCCCTCCGCGCCCGCCTTCTCGAGCAGCTTCCGCGCCTGGGCCAGGTCGGCCTTGATCCGCCGCTTCTTGTCGGCCGCCGCGTCCTTCGGCCGGTACTGGATGTCCTGCGAGAACGGCGCGCGCCAGTTCTCGAGGCGGATCCCGGGCTGGCCCTGCCGCACCTTCTCCGCCCACTCCAGCGCCTTCGGCTCGGTGCGCATCCAGTCGTGCGGCCGGCCGTGAATGCGGTCCTCGATGAGGCGCTTCAGGTACTTCCGGTTGTTCGGCATCCCCTGGATCGCCTGGAACCAGAGGAACGACGGGAGGATCTTCGGCTCCACCCGGGTGATGGGCACCTCTTCGCCGAAGAGCTCCCTCATCCGGTTCTGGTAGAGGTCCATCTTCGTCCGCTCGACCGCGGCGACCGCGATGCGGATGGCCTCCGCGCGGAGCGAGTCGCGCAGGTGCTTGGCGAGGTCCTTCTTCTCGCGGCGGAGCAGGTCGCGCGCCGCCTCCGGGAGCTTCGCCTCGGCCGCCGGGTCCGCGAACGCCTTCGCGTAAAGCGGGTTCAGCCACGTCGCCACCTGCCGGTTCAGCGTCTTCTGCCGCTCCAGCAGCTTCTCGCGCCGACCGGGCTCCGCCTTCAACAGCGCGTCCTCGATCCCCCGCAGCTCGATTTCGGCGTCCTGGAGCCTCGAGGCGAACCTGTCGAGGGGCGCGAGGCGAGGCTGCATGTCGAGGCGGCGCGAGAGCTCCAGGACGAGGCGGAAGAGGTTCGCGAGCTCGACGTCCGCTTCGAGGAACGCCGCGACGGGCGGGAACGGGTGCGGAGGCGGGTACGCGACGTCGAGCTTGCGCAGGAAGTCGTTGTACTCGGCCGAGGTGTGGGTCAGGAAGCCGAGCTGCCAGGCGCCCTCGAGGAACTTCTCGCCCGCCGCGGTGGAAATCGCGTCGTCGCCGGAATTCTCGATGATGAAGCGGAGGAACTCCCAGACAGGCGAGAACTTCTCCGAGTCCTCCTTCCCGCCCGGCTCCGCGGGCGGGATCTTCCGCCAGAGGACGACGGTTGCGGCGTCGCGGAGAGCCTCGAGGAGGACGGCGCGGCGGGCGCGGAGCTTCTGGCGGAACATGATGGCCATGAGCGCGCGGGCGAGGCGGGAGCCGACGCGCGGCGGCTCGCGGAGGGCGTTCTCGAGGCCGGTGCGGACGTGGGCGGCCTCGGAGATGGCCACGATCGCCGTGATCTCCTCGGTGCGCACGTGGGCGCGGTGCGCGGGCTCCTGCGCGAGGCACTCGAAGACGGCCAGGGTGCACTCGCGCGTGAACTCGGGCCGGAGCTTGAGGAGGTGGTTGAAGAACCCGAACGCGTAGTTGGTCGCGTGCGGTATGTTCGCGATCGCCGCCTCGACCTCGGGCACCCCGACGAGCTCGGGGCGTTCGTCCACGCAACGCCGCAGGAAGTCGTAGGCCGGATAGGCGTTCGCCGCAAAGCCGGCGCAGACCGCCTGCACGAGGTCGGCCCGGATCAACCGGATGTCGTCGCCCTGGAACGCGTAGCGCACCGCGTCGATCCCCTTCCCGGGATGCCGCCGCAGGAGCGCGACGGTGCGGTCCATGAGGGCGGAAGCGCGGTCGGGGAAGGCGTCCATGGCGCGGCGGAGAATGGAGAAGAGCGAGCCGGCGTCCTGTCCGGCGTTGCGGTCGAGCGCGTCGAGGAGGGCGTCGTCGAAGAGCCCGGGGGCGGCGCGGACGGCGCCGTCGAAGTATTCCCAGGCCTTTTCGCGGTTGGCGTCGAAGTGGGCGAGGACGGCGGCGGCGACGGCGGGGGTGAGGACCTCGGGCTCGTCGCGGCCTGCGTGCGCCGTTCCCTCGATCGACGGCCCGGGCGCCTCGGGGAACGCGCGGAGCAGCCGCCCGAGGTACTCGTCCCGGCGATCCGGCCAGTGCCGCGCGAGGCTCAGCATCACGACGGCGTAGTCGCGGGGCATGGTTGCGCGCCGCGCCTCGAACCAGTCGACGTGGGCCGGCAGCACGAACTCCGGCTCGTACATCGCGGCGGCCTCGAGGATCCCCCAGGCGCCCTCCGGGTCGGCGTCGAACCACGCCCGCGCCGCCGCCAGCCACTCGTCGTCCATCGCGACGTGGCACTCGTGAAGGTGGTACCCCGCGGCGCCGAGGCCCTGGCCGCCGAACCGGGCGATCACGCGCCGCGCCGCCTCGTTCAGTTCCCGCCGGCGCCGCCAGTCCTTGTTCGCCACGTGCAGGAAACAGCAGACCGCCGCCCACGGCGCCTTCTCCGCGCGCTCCTCCAGCCACGCCAGCACGCCCGCGTCGAACTGCTCCGGCGAGGACCGCGCCGCGTCGCACAGGCGGCTGAACGCCTCGTTTCCCGCCTTCTCCACGAACTCGTCGAGCGTGGCTGCGTCCGGCCCGCGCCATCCGCGGATGTGGCCGATCAGGGAGGTTTCGCTCACGCCGCGGGATGATAACCGCGATCGCTGGACATCGCCCCGCCCCGGGGTTACGACGGGCGCATGCCCGAGCCGCTTCCCGTCCTCTCGATCGAGCCCGAGATCGTCGCGCGGCTGCGCGAGACGCGGCGCGTGATCGTGACGGCGCCGACGGGGTCCGGGAAGTCGACGCAGGTGCCGCGGATGCTGCTGCGGAGCGGGCTGCTCGGCAGCGGGCAGTGCGTGGTGCTGCAGCCGCGGCGGATCGCGGCGCGGATGCTGGCGGCGCGGGTGGCGGAGGAGGAGGGGTGCGCGCCGGGGGCGGAGGTGGGGTACCAGGTGCGGCTGGAGAACGTGACGGGGCCGCGGACGCGCATCCGGTTCGTGACGGAGGGGATCCTGCTGCGGCAGATGGTGGGCGACCCGAAGCTCGCCGGGAGTTCCGCGATCGTGTTCGACGAGTTCCACGAGCGGCACCTGGAGGGGGACGTGGCGCTGGCACGGGCGCTCGACCTTCAGGAGCGCGAGCGCCCCGACCTGCTGATCGTCGTGATGTCCGCGACGCTCGACGGCGCCGCGCTCGAGACGTACCTGAGGCCCTGCGCCCGCGTCTCCACCGAAGGCCGCCTGTTCCCGGTCGCGATCTCCCATCTCCCGTCTCCCGACTCCGATCTCCCCGCCGCCGCCGCCGACGCGGTCGCCGCCTGGATCCGCGCCGGCAACCCCGGCGACGCCCTCGTCTTCATGCCCGGCGCGTGGGACATCGCCCGCACCATCGAGGCGCTCCACGTCCGCCCCGAGACGCGCGACGCCGCGATCCTGCCGCTCCACGGCGAGCTCGCGCCGCGCGACCAGGACGCCGCCGTCGCACGCGGAGACCGCCGCAAGGTCGTCGTCGCCACGAACGTCGCCGAGACGTCGCTCACCATCGACGGCGTCCGCCTCGTGGTCGACTCCGGCCTCGCCCGCATTCCCCGCCACGACCCGCGCCGCGGCGTCAACACCCTCTTCGTCGAGCCCATCTCCCGCGCTTCCGCCGACCAGCGCGCCGGTCGCGCGGGCCGCACGGCCCCCGGGACGTGCGTCCGTCTCTGGAGCGAGGCGGAACACGCGAAACGCCGTCTGCGCGAGGAGCCGGAGGTGAAGAGGCTGGAGCTGGCGGAGGCGGCCCTCGCGCTGAAGGCCGGAGGCGTGGCAGACCTGCGGAAGTTCCGGTGGCTCGACGCGCCTGAGGAGAAGGCCCTGCAGCACGCCGAGAACCTGCTCACCGACCTCGGCGCGCTCGACGACGCCGGCGCGATCACGCCGCCCGGGCGCCGGCTGCTCGCGTTCCCCGTCCACCCGCGCTGGGCCCGGATGCTCCTGGCGGCCGCCGAGCTGAACTGCGTCCGCCTCGCCTCGCTCGTCGCCGCGCTCATGCAGGGACGCGACCTCCTCGTCCGCTCCGCCGACTCCCTGGCCGTCGAGTTCCGCAAGGACGTCCTCGGCGACCGCGACACCTCCGACCTCTGGATCCTCGTCCGCGCCTGGGAGTTCGCCGCCGAAAACCGCTTCCGCCTCGACGCCTGCCAGCGCGCCGGGATTCACGCCGCCGCCGCGCGGCAGGTCGGCCCCGCGCTCGAGCAGTTCCTGCGCATCGCGGAGCGGGAAGGGCTGCCGGTCGGCGACGCCGCCGTCCCCGAGGACGCGCTGCGCCGCTGCGTCCTCGCCGGCTTCCCCGACCGCGTCGCCCGCCGCGCCGACACCGCGACGCTCCGCTGCGAAATCGTCCACGGCCGTCGCGGCCTCCTTTCACGTGAAAGCGCCGTCCGCCGCGCGCCGCTCGTCGTCGCCGGCGAAATCCGCGAGGTCGAGGGGCGCGGCCGCGAGGACAAGACCCTCCTCGGCCTCGTCACGGCCATCGAGCCCGCCTGGCTCGAGCAGATGTTCCCGTTCGACCTGTCGCGCAGGGTCGTCGTCGGGTTCGACGCGGAGGCGAAGCGCGTGACGGCCGAGGAAGTCACGCGCTTCCGCGACCTCGTCATCGGCAAGAAGCCCGCCGACCCGCCCCCCGACGAGGCCGCAAGGCGCTTCGCCGACGAGGTCCTCGCCGGCCGCCTGCAGTTCCGCGAGTGGGACGCCGCCGTGGACCAGTGGCTCCTGCGCGTCGCGTTCGTCGCCAAGGCCTGCCCGGAGCTGGGCCTGCGCCCGCCCGACGACGCCGCCCGCCGCGCCGCCGTCGAGCGGCTCTGCGCCGGCGCGCTGTCCTGGAAGGACCTGCGCGACCGCCCCGTGATGCGCGAGATGCGCGCGCTCGTCGAGCCCGCGCTGCAGTCCTCGGTCGAGAAGCACGCGCCCGAGCGTCTGGAGCTGCCGAACGGGAAGAAACCGAAAGTCGTCTACGCCGCCGACGCCCCGCCCCACATCGCCCTGCGCATCCAGGACCTTTTCGGCGTCACCCGCATCCCCCCGCTCGCCATGGGCCGCGTCCCCGTCGCCGTCCACGTCCTCGCCCCCAGCAGCCGTCCCGTGCAGGTGACGCAGGACCTCGCGCGTTTCTGGACAGAGCACTACCCGCGCATCAAGAAGGAACTGCAGCGGAAGTACCCGAAGCATGAGTGGAGGTGAGCGGCCCGACCCGGGCAGCCGTAGCGCGGTGCGTGGAACTCGCTGCGGGCAGGCCCTCCGTGGCGGCGCTTGACGGGCGCCGGCCCATGTCGTCCGGAGGCACGTTCCCGGTCTTCTCAGGCGCCGTGGTGCTCCTGCCCGGCACCATCCTCTTTGACCGGTTCCGGGGGCAGGACTAGGATCTCGCGCCGTGAATCGGGAACGCCGCGAGGGACCGGGGAACGCGCCGGAAGAGGCGTCGGACCGCGGCGGGGGCGAGCGGCCGCCCGCCGGCGTGGCGCGCCTGTGCGACGCCTTCGACGGGCCGATCATGGCGATCGGGCTGGTTGCGGCGTTCGCATTCGCGGTCGACAGCGCGCACCCGGCGAACGCGGACCTCGTGCTGCAGCCCGCGTGGTTCCTCGCGCTCTACGGCGCGCTGCCGTTCGCGGTCGCGGTCCTCGTCGAGGGCGCTTCGAACTGGCGGGCGGCGATCCCGGCGGCATGCGGCGCGTTCCTGGTCGCCGGCGCCATCGCGACCCGGGCGTGGCTCGCCCCCGCGGGGTTCTTCGAGAAGCAGCCGTGGGTGCTCGCGGCCCTGGCGGGCACCGGTCTCGGGCTCGCCGCCGCCGGCGCAGTCGCGGGGCGCCTCGACCTCTCGCGCTGGGGCGTCGCCGCCGGCGACTGGCGCTGGTGGGCGCCCCTCACGGGCGCGCTGCTGCTCCTCGCGCTGCCGGTCGTCTTCGCGGCGTCCCGCCTCTCCCCGGAGCTCCTGACCTACTACCCCGAGTACGAGCCCGCCCGCCACGACGGCGGCGTCCTCCTCCTCTCGCAGCTCGGCACCGGCGTCTACATGCTCGCCTGGGAGTACTTCTTCCGCGGCTTCCTCACCTTCGCCATCGCCGCCCGCGCCGGCGCCCCCGTCGCCGTCCTCCTTCAGGCCCTTCCCTTCCTCGTCCTTCACACCGAGAAACCGGAGCTCGAGCTGCTCACCTCCTACGCCGGCGCCGTCCTCGCCGCGGCGCTCTGTCTCCGCGCGCAGACGTTCCTGCCCGCCGTCCTCGTGCACTGGGGAGTCAATGCGATGATGGAAGTGACGGCGTTCGCGCACGCGAATTGAGCGGCGAGCGCGCGCTTACCTTGTCCCCGACCCGGGGACGGAGGTCGCATCTCATCTCCCCTGCGTTTCCCCGGCGACCGGGCCATGTTCCAGCGGGTCGAGCAGCAGCACGCGGTTGTCCTCAAGACCCACGGCGACAGCGTGGCCGCCGGGGAAGAAGCCGAAGGCGGTGCAGCCGCTCACTTGTGCCGGGAGCTCCGCGAGAGTCTCTCCGTCCAGGAAACGCAGGCCGGATGATCCCCAGACGGCGAGGACTTGACCGTCCGGCGACCAGGTGAGACGGCCGGGTGATGCCGCGACCACGACTCCTCCGGACTGGATTTCCTCCCGGATTGGAACCCGCCCGGAAGTGCGAAGGAACCGGATGTGATCCGGACCCGGCCGGAGCGCCAGGAGCCCCCGACTCGACCACGCGATGGCCCGGATCTGCGGGGATTCCGTGTGCCGGAACAGCAAGGTCCGGGTCCGGGCATGGAAGAAGCCCAGCCCCCAGTCCGCGGCCGAGACGATGACTTCCCCGTCGGGTGACCAGGCCGCGCCCGACAGCCCGTAGTGCATGTCGCTGTAAAATGTGTCGACTCGCTCCGGTTCACCTCCTTGAAACGGCGACCAGACCCACAAGAAGTCGCTTCCCTTCCAGACGCCTTCGGAATGGAGCAGGAGACGCGTTCCGTCCGGAGACCAGGCCCAGGCCGTGTACCGCCAGTCCAGGCCGGTCTGGGCAACTATCTGGCCCGTTCGGGCATCGTGAACGGCGATGCAATTTCGCCATGTCGAAGCCTCCCACCGACCGTCCGGACTCGGAGTGCCCAGCGACCCGCAGTCTAGGTCGCTCTCTCCCTCTTCGCGGACGAGCTTCCCATTGCGAGCATTCCAGAATCGGACGGCCCCGCGTGAATCCCGGGCCATGACGGTGAGATTCGCCGCGACCGCGACGGACGTGATCCTGCGTCACGTCTCGCGGCGCGAAGTTCCGAGGACCTGGGGCATGGGGACGGCGCGAAGCGGCGCGACGACGGCGGCGGCGATGGCGAGGAGGCCGACGGAAAGAGCCCGGAGCAGCGCCACGGAGCCGGGAGTGGCTGGCATGGGCAGGGCGGGGAATAGTTCGGAGTCGGCGAGCATGCCGCAGGCGTGCGCAAATTCCGTGCACTGCGCGGACTCCGGAAAGTGCTGGTTTCAGTCCGCCGAAGTTCCCGTGCGGGGCATTCCGCCCCGCACCTCCCGGACGCAATCGCCCCGCCCCCTATTTCGGCCCCCGACCCCCCGGCCCCGGATCCGTGTCCGGGATCTCGGTCTCCCACTCGACGCCGAGGCGGCGGCCTTCGCGGATGTGTGCGTCGGGGTCCTTCTCGGGTGTGACGTGCTTCTCGTTGGCCTTGAGAAGCGCCTTCTCGAGGTCCTTGCCGGTCGCTTTCGCATCGATCTCGGCGAGGACTTTGCCTTCGAGGCCGTAGGCGTCGGGCTCAATGACGAAGAAGCCGGCCTTCTTCGTGACGCCCTTGACGGTCTCCAGTTCCTTCGCGTCCGTCGTCGTCGCGAAGACGAACTTCCCTTCCACGTCCCCGCTCCACGCGACGGCCGCGAGCGCCTCTTCCTGCTTCGCGGCGGCTTCCGTCCCTGCCGCGAACGACACGACGCACGCCCGTCCGTCGCACGCGGCGACGTCGAGCGCCAGGCGGACGTTCTTCATCACGGGCAATTCGCGCTTCGTGTCCTTCTTTGCCTGGTACCGCGCGGCGAGTTCCTTCATGCCCTTCGCCATGTCCGCGGCGTCCTCGAACGCGGCGTCGGGCGAGCGGCCGGCGCGGCTGATGAGTTTCCCGTCGGGCGAGAGGATGGCGAACATCGTGTTCTCCAGCTCGCCGGAGCGGCCGACGAAGTACGACTTCATCACCTCCGCCTCTTCTTTGCTCTCGTACGTCGCCAGGCGGATGCACACGAACTCGCGCAAAGCCTCGATTACGGCGCGGTCGGACAGGAAACTCCCGTCCGTCTTGCGCTTGCCGGGTCACCAGAGGCCGGAGATGCCGTGGCACTGGGGCGCGGCGGAGGTCAGCAGGATCGGGCGCCCCGTGGCCTTGGCGACCCGCAGGCCGCGTTCCCACGTCCCGTACCAGGCGATCCCGGGCGGGGCGTCCTCGGCAGAAGCGACTCCGAACGAGCAGGCGACGACGACGGCGATGAGCGTGGCGGTTCTCATGCGTCCTCCTTGGAAGAGCAACGCGCGAGCGCCGCGGAAATTGCCTACTTCATGCGGTCGAGGTCCGCGCGCGCCGCGGCGGCGAACGGCGTCTTGCCGTACTTGTCGAGCACCTGCTGGAACGCGGCCCGCGCTTCGTCCGCCTTCCCCGCCGCGAGCTGGAACTCGCCGAGGTACAGCAGGTCCTGCGCCTCGCGGTCGGCCTGCGGGATCTTGAGCCACCGCTCCCGCGCCGGGATCGTCCCCGCCATCGGCTTCGCGTCCGGCCCGATCGGCGGCCACGCGAGCTTCCCGAACCACGCGGGCTTCGCAGCGAGGTAGAGCGAGTCCGGCAGCTTCCGGTCCTTGATCTTCGGGTCCCACTGGACCTGCTTCGTCACCCAGTCGAAGTTCCCGTGCCGCAGCAGCGTCTCCGCGACCTTCGCGTCGTCCTTGAGTCCCAGCACCCAGACGGTCGGAACCGTCAGCGGCGACTGGCCGACCGCCTCGTACTCCCCCTTCATCCCCTCGAACCCCAGCACGTTTCCGAGCGCATTATTGAAGCGGCTGAACCGGTCCATCCGGATGCCGACCCTGTTGCGCGACATCGGCCGGCCGTCGAGGCGCGGGTTCTGCATGTCCACGGCGTTGCGAAAGAGCGTGTTGTGGCTGGACGAGCCCCAGTAGGAGTCGAAACCGACGGTGCCGACGACGTTTCCCTCCCAGAGGTTGAGGAAGGGGTGGGCGGCGTGCTGGGAGAGGCCCATGTGAGCCCACTCGGTGTCGGGAAAGTCGCGCCCCCAGGTCCGGTACTCGAAGTTGTACGCGACGACGTTGCCGGGGCCGCACGACGAGAGCTGCGGGCCGGTGTTCAGCCAGTAGCACGCGTTGTTCTCGACGAGAGTATCGGTGCTCTGCGCCGTGACGAGCACCGCGTAGCCGTGGCCCGAGCCGTAGGCATGGGCGTGATGGAAGTAACTGTCGCGGATTTCGCAGCCGAGCGACTTCTTGAGCGTGACGTGCCCGTCGAACCAGCAGCGGCTCGACTCGATGTTGCGCACCCAGCAGTACATTGTGTTCCAGAAGCGGATCGTGTTGCTCTCGTCCGTGCGGCGCTTCGTCAGCTCGATCGAGAAATCCTCGAGCCCCGCGCGGCGGATGACGCGGTCGGACGTGCGAAGCGCTTCCGGCTCGAGCCTGAAGTCGGCGGCGAGCGGGCGGCTGAGCGTCAGCGTGTTCCCGTCCTTCTTCACGAGCTCCACGAGCTGCCCCATCGCGCGCTTTCCGTCCCCGCGCCCCGCCCAGCGGCACGTCCCGCCGTCGCCTTCGATGCTGACGAGCTCCGGGTCGTTGAGCTGGTCCACGAGGATGAGGTCGCCGGGCCGCAGGCGCGACGCGTCGTCCACCGTGATCGCCGTCGAGCCGCGCGTCGAGCCCTTCACGATCTTCGTGACGGTCTCGTTGTCGTAGTTCGCGATCGCGATCGCGTGCCCCGCCGTCGCCTCGTTCACGAGCCGCGTTCTGTCCGGCCCCTCGCCGCGCAGCACGACGCCCTTCGAGAGCTTGAGCGTCGCCGTCAGGCGGTACGTTCCCGCGGGAAGCAGCACCGCCTTCCCCTCCGGGCAGTCGTCGAGCGCCTTCTGGATCGCCGCGGTGTCGTCGGCCTTCCCGTCGCCCTTCGCGCCGGCGTCCTTCGCATTCACGAACACCGGGTACGCCGGGATCCCGCCCGGCACCCCGGGCTTCCAGTCCATGCGCCGGTCGGCGGAGATCGGCGAAGCGGCCTGCGCCGTGGCGAGCGCGGGGGCGAGGACGAGAACGAGGCCCAGCGGAACGAGCTTCATCCCCGTTCAGTCCACGACCGCGACGACGTCGGATCCGGGACACACCCTCACCGAATAAAACGTGTTCCAGTAACCGCGCTCGAGCGTGATCTTTGGCGCCAGCGGCTTGCGCACGGGTGACCCGGGGAAAATCCACGCGGACTTCTTCTCTTCATAGTCGCCCGACACGGTCCCCTCGAACGTCACAGTCCAGGACTTCGGGATCTGCGCGAACGACGTCGCGAGGATCGTCGTCCACGCGCCGGCCGGGCAGGGAATGCGCTTCGGGCCGAAAAGTCCCATGGGCCGCCCACCTCACCACGCGGGCGGCCCCGGGTCAACCGCATTTCCGGGCGGGAACTAGCCTCCGAACCCGCTCTCCGGCGGCAGGTAGTCCCAGCGCTCGTTGATGTCCTTGATCTCCTGCTGCTTGTCCGCGACCTCGTGCCGGAGAAGCGCCTTCGTCGAGGCGGTGCCGGTGACGTTCTTGCCGTCGGTCACGGGCATGTAGCAGCAGTGCGAATGCTCCATCTTCGCGAGGACGTCGTGCCAGTTC
>JADLHC010000319.1 GCA_020849035.1 Planctomycetia bacterium | reverse complement strand
GGAGTTCGCGGGATTCCTGAAGCGGATCGACGAGACGGGCAAGCCGAGCAGCGCGCCGCTGAACTGCCCCGCCGAGGTGCGGTTGTCGGAGCACGCGCCGGTGCTGGGGGGGCAGAAGAACATCATCGCGATGAAGGAGGGCGAAGATCCCGAGCTCAAGAACGAGTACGTGATCCTCTCGGCGCACTACGACCACATCGGGCTCGGCACCCCGCAGGACGCGCTCGACGGCCCCGGCAAGATCCACCCGGGCTCCGACGACAACGGGAGCGGGACCTCCGGCCTCATGGAGCTCGCGTTCGCGCTCCAGCCGCTCAAGACGAAACGCAGCATCCTGCTGATCCACTTCGACGGCGAGGAGGCGGGGCTGCTCGGCTCGAAGGCCTTCGCGGACCGGCCGACGGTGCCGCTGGACAAGATCGTGGCGATCCTGAACATGGACATGATCAGCCGCAACAAGCCGACGAGCATCTTCGTCGGCGGCATCGGCCGGAACGCGCGGATCGACGAGGTGCTGCGGACGATCAGCTCGCGCTACGGGCTCTCGATGGACACCGACGGGATGGACCAGTACATCCAGCGGAGCGACCAGTGGTCGCTGATGGAGAAGGGCGTGCCGGGCGTGTTCTTCTTCGGCGGCAACCACGGCGACTACCACACGGCGAAGGACACGCCCGACAAGGCGAACGTGGCGAAGATGAAGCTGATCACGCTGGTGTGCCTGGTGTTCCTGGACGAGGTGGCGAACGGGCCGAGTCCGAGGAAGTAGGTGGCGGGAGTGGACTTGGTGCTTCTTGCGGCCGTTGGCCTTCCTTAGGTTCCCTGACCGATTTCTTCCTGCGATGCCGAGCTGAGTCCACCCGGCCAGATTGGGAAGTCTACCGGGTCGACCTGGACGGAATTTCCTCGGATCCCTGGCGACAGAAGTCGCTTGGATGAACGCCGCGGCTTTCCTAGGATGAATTGGTGATTTCTGACGGCCAGAGTCGGGCCCACGAAATTGGAGATTCAACGAATGCCTGAACTGACTCCTGACGAGTTTCTACGCCTCCTTGCCAAGCAGCAGGGCGTGTCTCCTGAGAGATTCGGCCTGTCACCCGTGGGTGCAGGCATGACTACCCGACCCAATAGTCAATACACCACGGTCACTCCGAATGACGGGGCTGCGGCCTCGCTGTCGGGACGAGTCAACCATGCCCCGGACTTGCCAGTCGCTGCGAAAGGCCTGCGGGACACACATCAGGGCGGCTACCTTGACTTGCAGCTAATCATGAACGCGAAGGTGGGCGAGACCATCGACCTCGCGTCGCCGCACCCGATGGCATCAGTTCGGCCTGACGGGGGAGATCCTTTTGGCTGGCGCCCGCCCACGACCCCTCTGTTCTCAGAGTTCGAATCGGGCTTTTCAGAGGCACTTTCTCAGCAGCCGGAGATGAGTCCGTGCGATCTTCTCTTGTTGCAGCTGAATCTCTGCCTGAATCTCAGCGCTCCGTTCTCCGCGCTGGCGTCCGGATTTGCGGACAAGTCTGCAATGGCGCAGTGTGTCTGGAGTGCAAGGCGTTTCTTCAAGAATCCGATTCGGGACTGCTACTACAGCGTCGGTCCGTTCGACGCGATCGGCGCTCTTGTCGCTGCTTTGGGAACCAAGCTCTGGGAATCGAACCCGGAGAACCCTGACTGGAATCCCGACTGGGACATCCTGGCGCTGGCGGATGCTGCAATCGCCCTCCAGAGGGCACTGGCGAACCGACCGGGCAGTGGAGTGCCGCCATCAACACACTAGGACTGCTCGCGCTTGCGACTACGTGCCTGCACTATGGCGAGACGAGCGTCCTCGTCGGGGCAGTCCGTTCGCCTTTGTACCAAAGCGAAGAGCCGTCTGCCCCGTGGCCCGTTCGGATTCCGACGGCTGAGATCGGCGTGTCGCTCGAAGACGTCTTGGGTCAGCCGATTGTGGGCCTGGACTCCGAAGCCCACAGCCGGATGATGCGCGTTCGAGATGCACAGGGCAGAAGCGTTGGACGGATTTTCGTGGTCGTTTTCAGACAGCCGGCGCCGTGGCAGGCGAGAAAGAGCGAAGAGTTCCCCCCTCCCCCATCGCTGGAATCCTGGCTCGAAGATTGCTCTCGCTCGTGCTTTCGCGACACTGATAAGCCTGAGCGATCCGGCGTGTGCGAAGTGTCACAATTCAGGGCGGGAAAGGGCCTGTGGTGGGAGTCCTCCCCGGCAGCTGGCGGGATTTCCAGGAGACTTGCCGCGGTCCTGAATTCGGAAGGCAGAGCGGTTGTCGTTTTTGGATTTGCAGGGAAACGACGCCAATCCCGGCGAACGATCGAGCGACTCCTGCGCGGCATTCAGATCGGGTGCTGATTCCGTTGTAGTGCTTCGAAGTCGCCCTCTCCATTGCAAATTCCGCGTTTGAACCAGGCCCTCGCGGCGGCCTGCGCGGCCGAGTTCGGCGCCGCCGTCGGCTCCTGCACCGGCGGCCTCCAGATCCTCCGCGTGGAGATCACTTCCCGCAAGGGGCGCGGCGCCGGCGGTCAAGTCCGCCCCGCTCTCCGGCCGAAGAAAATGTCCGGCGCCCCTTGACTCCCGCCGAAAGTGTCATAAAGTACTTTGTGATGCCAAGTGACTTGACGATCGGCGCACCGCGGGGCCCTTTGGCCGCCCTTCTCCTCGGCGACACCGCCGGCGCTCGCCCGGCGACGCTCCTCCTGCTCGCGGTCGGCTGCTCGGCGGCGTTCGGCGCGGCGATCGGTTCCTACACGGGCGGGATGCAGGTCCTTTACGCGGCGGTGAAGATGCCGCTCTACTTCCTCCTGACGCTGGGGATCTCCTTCGGCGCCCTTCACGTCGTCGCCGCGAGCCGGCTCCCGGCGGGCGAAACGCTCCGCGCCTCCGCGGAGGCCGTGGCGCTCACGGCGGCGGCCCTCGGCGGCCTGGCGCCCGTCGTCGCGTTCGTGTCGCTCTCCTGCCGCCGCGCGGACCAGGAGACCTACCGTTTCCTCGTCCTCGTTCTCACCGCCTCCGTCGCCGTCGGCGGGCTCGCGGGCGTCTGGCGGCTCCACGCGCGGCTCGCCTCCCCGCTCCTCACCGCCGCCTGGGTCGCCCTCTACCAGTTCACCGGCGCGCAGATGGCCTGGCTCCTCAAGCCGTGGGTGAACTGCACGTTCACGTCCGACCGCTTCATCCCCCTCCAGGACAACCTCAACGGGAACTTCTACGAGTCGATCGCCGGAGTGCTCCGGAACCTCGCCTCGTAATCTGGTCGCACGACCAACTTACTGAAGGATCGCGCCATGGCCCAGATCGCCGCCCCGCTCCCTCCGCCCGAGCCGTTCGATTCCGACGTCCTGCGCCGCGGCCTCGCCGGCCGCCTCTCCGTCGTCGGCGCCCTCCTGCGGTTCCGAGCCGTCATCGGCCAGGACCTCGCCAGCGGCCGCAACCTCGGCGATTACCTCACGTCCCTCTTCGTCGCCACCCTGGTCTTCACCGCGGGCTACGGCGCCGTCCTCGGGATGTTCGAGCCCGGGCTCCAGACCGTCTTCGCCGCGCTGAAGCTCCCCGTCGTCGTCCTCGGCACCGCGCTGCTCTGCATCCCGACCTTCTACGTCTTCAACTCGATCCTCGGCTCCACCCTCTCCTTCCGCCAGACCGTCGCCCTCGTCTTCACCATGACCGCCGCCGTCGCCACCATCCTCGCCGCCTTCGCCCCCATCGCCTGGTTCTTCACCGTCTCCACCGGCACCGAGGGCTTCCTCGTCGCCCTCCACGCCGCCGTCTTCGCCATCGCCCTCGCCTGGGCCGGCCGCCTCCTCGGCTCCCTCCGCGAACTCCTCCAGGCCGCCACCGGCACCGCCTCCGTCCATCGCGGCTTCCTCGCCCTCTGGCTCCTCCTCGTCGCCGCCGTCGGCACCCAGATGGCCTGGAACTTCCGCCCCTTCGTCAGCGAGGGTCCTTTCCTCACCGGCACCCGTTCGCTTTGCCTCGAAGCGCTTCGCCCGCTCGCGTCGGAGCCGGAGCGCGGGGGTTACGAGGATTGAGAGCGCGCGAGGCCGACGCCCGGCTGGACATGATCCGCGCGCTGATGAAGCGCGGGGAGCGGTGGCCCGGGCTGTCGGCGGGCGCGTGCTTCGCCGCCGCGGCGGGCTCGGTCGTGACGGCGCTCTGGTGTGAAGGGCGCGGGCTGGCGTTCGTGCCGCTGCGCTATCACGGCGGCACGACCTCCTACGAGCTCTCGGCCATCCCGTACTGGTGCACCCTCGCCGCCCTCTGCTTCGCCGGCTTCCTCGCCTCCACCGCCATCGGCGCCTCCCGCCGCGGCGAGCCGGCCTTCTCCCGCCAGACCTGGGCCGCCCTCCTCTCCATCGCCCCGGCCCTCTTCGCCGGCACCTTCCTCACCCCCGTCGTCCCGCTCCCCCTCCTCCCCGCCGTCTGGATGCTCTGCTACGGCACCGGCGTCTGCGCCCTCGGCTGGTTCGCCGGCCCCCCCGCCACCATCACCGGCCTCCTCTTCCTCGTCGCCGGCGCCGCTTTCCTCTACTCTCCCCTCCGCGCCCACCCCAACGCCGCCATGGCCGCGTCGTTCGGCGGCCTCCACGCCCTCCTCGGCGTCCTCCTCCTCCTCCAGACCCGGAAAACCGATGACGACCACGTCCACTTCGACCCCGTTGAAGATCGATAGGATCGACCCCGTCATCCACGAGCGCGCCCGCCTCGGGATCATGTCCCTCCTCGTCCCGGCGGGAGCGATGACGTTAATGGAGCTGAAGCGCCACCTCGGCATGACGGACGGGAACCTGTCGGTGCACCTGCGCGCGCTGGAGCAGGCGGGGTACGTCGAGGTGTCGAAGAGCTTCCTCGACCGCAAGCCGCGCACGGAGGCGGTGGTGACGAGGAGGGGGCGGGCGGCGTTTCGGGCGTACGTGGAGGAGCTGGGGAAGATTGTGAAGGGGGAAGCTGGCGGAGGAGGGCGGAGGCGTGCGAAGGCTGGCGAAGGCTAACGGCTCCGTCGGCACCGGATTCTCGGACACCTGTTGCCATTCCGCCCGCCTCCGCCCGCCTCCGCCCGCCTCCGCCAGCCTCCGCCAGCCTCCGCCAGCCTCCGACCGCCTCCGCCAGCCTCCGCCAGCCTCCGCCAGCCTCCCCTTCGTGCTACAGTCGTCCCGTCGCACGCGGTCTCGCGCCCCTCCCGGGCCCACCGCCCTCGGCCGTGAGGGCTTCACTTCTCCGGGAACCCCGCTCCACGCCGTTTCTTCCCGATCGGGTTCCCTGCACCGGGCACACCCTACCGGCGTCCTTGAACGCCTCCGCCGATCGCCGGCCCTGCTGGGCCGGCGCCGACCGCGCGGACCAACCGTCCTGCCGGCGCGCCGGGTTCACGGCGCGCCCGCCCGGAGAACTTCCATGACCGTCCGAATCCCGCTCGTCGCCGTCCTGCTCGCCGCCGCCCTCGCCGGATGCGGACCCGCCAGCGTCAGCGCCACGAAGGGCGACAAGAAGCTGACGCTGTTCCAGCCCGAGGCCGCAACGGTCAAGGCCGGAGAGAGCGCGCAGGTCTCGCTGCGCGTCACACGCGAGAACATGACCGATTCCGTGTCCATCCGTTTCGAGGCCCTTCCGCCCGGCGTCACCGTCGACAACTCGACGTCGATCGCCAACGGCGTGGAGACCGCCACCTGCACCTTCAAGGCGGCCGCGGACGCCAAATCGGTGAGCGGTCACGAAGTGCGGGTGATCGCCGAGGCCCAGGGCGGGATGGTGGCGAAGACGGTGATGAAGGTGACGGTGCAGGGGAAGTAGGCTGGCTCGAGGCGGCGAGCTCCCGGATCCCGGTGCATGAGACCGGGTCCGGAGAGCGCCCGCGTGTCTACCGCCCGCACCACGCGCCGGGCCACGCCGCGCGCCCCTCGCTCACGAGGATCGCCCGCTTCCCGTCGGTGACGATGAGGCGCCCCGGCGCCTTGCCCCCGAGGAACGCGAGCCGCACGTTGCCGCTCCCCATCCGCGCCTGGTCCCGCGACCCGGACGGCGGGCCCGCCACCGGCCGCACGCGCTCGCGCAGCGCTTCCACGCTATACCAGCTGAGCGTCCCCTCCGGCCGGAACACGATCCGGTCGTTCTCCGACTCCGCTTCCCCCGACGCGGTGACGAACAGGTTTTCCGGGTCGATCGCGGTCCCCTCGAGTTTCGCGGACTGGAGGTCGAGGATCGTGCGCTGGCGCCCGGACGCGAGGTCGAGGGCGACGATGCGGCTGTGCGTCCACGTCATCGGGCTCTCGACGAGCGCGAACAGGAGCGTCCCCCGGGTCGAGAAGAGGACGCGCCGGGGGCGGGTCTCGAACGTGAAGGTGCGCGCCTTCGCCGCGCCGGGCAGGTGGGCGACGTCGAGGACTTTCACGTCCCGGTCCTCGATCCAGGCGATGAGGCCCGGGCATTGCGCGCGCACTTCGCTCTCGAAGCGCTCCTGCTCGCGGCGGCGCCGGTCGAGCTTCAGGAGGACGAACGAGAGCGCGAGTGCGACACCTGCGACGGCGATTCCGGCGATGACGAGCCGGGGGCGTACGGTGTGCGGCATGCGTGCAGGGTACGACAGGGGTCAGGCAATCCCCCGGGGAAACCGCGGCGCGAAGCGCGCGGATGACCCGGCCATCGCGGACGAGGCGGACCCAGGTCGTCGGGCCCGCGCAGAACTTCTGGATGCCAAACATGAGACCTCCTTTCGCCAGCCTCCCTCAGACCACCAGCCGTGCCCTCCGGTTCGCGGCGCGGATCCGCGCGATCCGCCCGCTGTCGAAGGGCAGGAAGTCGGCCTCGATGCCGTCGCTGAAGATCGCGCCGCCGGTGGGCATGAGCGACTCGACGACGAGCTCGGCGCCCTTTTCGATCCACCCCGCGACGATCCCGGCCTGCGAGTGGCGCGACACGAACGGCTCGCGGACGGCGAAGACGAGGCGGGGGTCCTCCCACGAAAGCGAGGGGCGCTTCCCCGCCGTGCCGCCGGTGAACGCGGCCAGTCCGGCGGCCATGTTGAAGACCGACGAGAGCCAGCCGGTGGAGCCGGCGCCGGTGGAGACGAGGAGGCCGCTGGAGGACTGATTCTCGGTCGCGCGACCAACTTTCAGGCGGTAGCGGGCGGAGACGTGGGTGCGGGCGCCGACGAAGAGGTCGTTGAACGCGAGGAGGGTCTGGCCGTCGTTGAGGGCGGCCTCGGCGAGGGTGACTTCGCGCACGCGGGCGCGGCCGGCGAGGACGCCCTCGACGGCGGGGCGGGCGGAGTCGGGGGTGAACGGGAGGAGGACGCCGTCGAAGCGCGCGGGGTCGGGGTTGACGCCGACGATGGGCTGGGCGCCGGCGTACTTGGCGGTGTTGGCGACGAGGCCGTCCTGGCCGACGGGGACGACGAGGTCGCGGTCGGTGAACAGGAACGTGGGGACGAGCCCGCGCTCGAGCGACTGGACCTTGAGCCCGAGGTCGAGGCCGCGCCGCACGCCGTCGAGGGAGCGGCGGTAGGCGTCGTCCTCGCGGACGTAGTCGGAGAAATCGCCGCCCGATCGCTCGATCCAGAATTTCGCCTGGCCGCGGGAGTTGAAGCGCTCGGTGAGCTCCTCGAGGCGGGTCTTGCGGGTGACGATGACGAGTTTGTCGAGCATGGGAGCACCGCGAGGGTTGAGAGGTTGATAGGTTGAGGAGTTGAGAGGTTGAGGGGGCAGAGGAAGGCAGGGAAAGGGGCAAGGTCGCGGTCCGGAACCTCAACCCCTGAACCTCTCAACCCCTCAACCTCCGTTCACTTCGCCGCACCTCCGATCAGTGACCTCAGCAGGTCCGGCGACACATTCACCTCCCCGATCTTCGACGCGTTCTCCGCCAGCTCGCGGAACGCCAGCGCGATCGAGGCCTTCGGGTCCATCCCGCCGGCGCTGAGCGCGGCCAGCACGCGCCAGTCCATGCTCTTCACCGGCTTCAGCGTCGTCTCCAGCGCGTATCCCTTCGCGTCCGCGTCCTTGCGCTCGTTCGCGGCACGCTGGTCAATCAGCGTCGCGCGCTGCTCCTCCACCGCGATGTCCGCGGCGATCTGAGTCTCACGGATCTTGCGCTTCTTCTCCTCGACGGCGATCTCGGTGTTGAGCTCACTCTCCTTGATGCGCCTCTCCTGCTCGACGGCGGCGTTGCGGCGCTCGTAGATCGCGAGGTCGGACTGGCGCTGAAGGGCCTCGCGGGCTTCGGCCTCGAGGGCGCGGGCCATCTCGGGAGTCGGGCGGATCGAGAGGATGGAGAACGCGAGGGTCTCGATGCCGAGGGAGGTCAGGGCCTCGGCCTGGCGGAGGCGCGGGAGGACCTCGGCGGTGATGCGCTCGGCGGCGCCGAGGGCCTGGCGCAGCGGGAGCTTCTGGATTTCGGCGCGGACGAGGACCTGCGCGGTGGCGAGCAGGCGCTCGCGGAGCTTCTCGGGATCGTCGGAGCGGTAAGCGCCGTGGGCGTCGACGGAGAAGTCGAGCGCGGCGGCGAGTTTCGCGGGCTCGGCGACGCGCCAGGAGAGCTGGCCCTGGACGGTGACGGCCTGGAAGTCGGCTGCGATCTCGGAGAAGGCGAAAGGCAGGTCCGCGGTGGCGGAGGGGACGGCGACGAGGGTGGCGCTGGGGGCGAAGTAGAGGAACGACAGGCCGAGGCCGGAGCGCGAGGGTTGGCCGTTGCGGAAGAGGGCGACCCAGGTGGTGGGCGGGGCCTTGAAGTAGCGGATGCCGAACATGGGAGGGACTCCTGGTTGGTGGTTAGTGGTTAGTGGTTAGTGGTTGGGGGTGTCGTTCTGACACTAAGCATAGTGTATAAGTGACACTAAGTCAAGGGCCCCGCGCGACTCAGCCGGGAAAGCGCGCGGGAAGACCCCAGCCTCTTCGAATGGTCCCTTCATAAGTTCGTCATGCACCGCCCGATCCTCGGTTTCCGCTACCCGTTCCGGGCGCACGCCCTGACGCACCACCGCATCTTCTCGTGGGACGCGACCTACCAGCTGCAGCGCAGCGAGGACCTGCCGAACGTGACCTTCGCCTGGTGGAACTTCCCCGTCCTGCTCGGCCTCAACGCGGGCCTGGTCACGAGCGTCGCCCTGGCGATCGCGGGCGGCTGGAACGCCTACTTCTGGGTCATCGGCGCCGTGGCGCTCGGCGTGCTCGCCGCCTACTACGCCGCCTACGAGTACCTGCATTTCTGCATGCACGTCCGCACGGGCCGCTGGTTCGAGCGCACGGCGTGGTTCCGCTTCATCGACGACCACCACCGCATGCACCACCGCAACCCGACGCGGAACCTGAACGTCGTGCTGCCGCTGGCGGACCTGCTGTTCCGGACGAAGGCGCCCGGGCTCGCGCCCGTCTGGAGGCTGGCCGCTCGGGAAAGGCGCCGGACCGCGGTCTAGCCGGACGCGCTCACGGATGCTGCGGGCACCACCACGCCGGGTGGGCCCGCGCGTCCTTCGGCGTCACCCCCACGTCCTCGTCTCCGCCCTCCAGCTCGATCCATGAGTCGTCGTCGTTCGACCTGTGGACGAGGCGGTGCCTCCCGTCCGGGCAGCGCTCCTGGTCCCATTTCCTCTCCGGAGGCCCCGCCGCCGGCCGCACCCGCGGACGCTTCCCTTCCACCGAGTACCAGTACCCCTTCCCGAGCCTGAACGTGATCCGGTCCTGCTCCGACTCGGCGTCGCCGTGCGCGGCCACCCAGAACTCCCCGGCGTCGATGTCGTCGTCCTCGAGCTTCGCCGCGGCGAGGTCGAGGATCGTGCGGATCTCCTTCGTCGCGGGATTCACCGAGATGATCCGGTGCACCTTGTCGAACGCCCCGCTCTCGACCACCGCATAGATCGCCGCGCCGTCGCTCGACCAGGCGACCCGCACAGGCTTCAGCCCCGGATCCACGCTCGACACCTCGCCGAGCCGCCCGCCGGTGCCCAGGTCCCGCCATCTCACGCGGCCCCCGTCGTCGAACCACGCGATCCGGCCGCCGTGCTCCTGCTGGATTTTCTGAAGCGCCCTGCGCACGCGCGCCTGCCGCGCGTCCTCGCAGCGCGAGATCGCCACGGCCGCGCCGACCAGCGCCGCCACGACCGCCACGCAGCCGAACGCCTTCCGAAGGCCGGCGGGCACGGAGGCCCCGCTGCGCTCGTACGGCGCGGGGGCGGGCGGCGGGGGCGGCTCGGGCTGCGTCATGGGGGTTTCCGGGAAGAATCCGCGGGTCGTGCGCGTCATGGTATCCGGCGCGCCTTGATCGCGGCTCGCAGACGGTGCTACCCTGCTTCCACCCTTCCGGAGCCCGCCCGATGGCCCTTCCCTGCCGCGCCGCGCTGCTCGCACTTCTCGCCGCCGCGCATCTCTTTGCGCAGCAGCCGACCGAGGAGCTGGCGAAACCGAAGCTGATCGGCCCGGTGACCGACGCGAAGGAGCGCGAGACGCTTCTCAGGAAGTACGGCGGCACCAAGGACACCGAGGCGGCGGTGGAGCGCGGGCTGGAGTGGCTGGCGCGGCACGCGGAGGCGGGGGGCGGGTGGAAGGCGGACACGTACAACGCGCACTGCGAGGGGGCGAAGTGCGAGGGGATCGGCGGGGGGCATCACGGGGAGAAGGTGCCGCACTCGTACAACGACGCGCAGACGGGGCTGTGCGTGCTGGCGTTCCTCGGGCACGGGGTGCTGCCGAATGCGGAGGGGACGGAGCAGGAGAAGCTGGTGGAGAAGTCGCTGAAGACGCTGGAGACCCCGCACTCGGCGTGGGGGCTGGCGCTGGCGTGCGAGGCGCTGTCGACGGCGGAGGCGCTGGAGCGGAAGGGCCGCTGGAAGGCGGCGGCGCACCGGCTGGCGGACAAGATCGTGGGGATGCGGCTGCAGGACGGCTGCTGGGCGTACGCGGGGGACTTCCGCGGCGGGTCCGACACGCCGTACACGGCGTTCTGCGTGCAGGCGCTGGTGGCGGCGCGCGACGCGGGGTACGCGGTGCCGGACGACCTGGCGAAGAAGACGGACGACTTCCTGAACTCGCTGGAGGAGGCGAAGGGGGGGAAGCTGGCGTACCTGAAGAACGGGCGGCAGTACGGGTACACGCCGACGAAGGTGAACGGAATCAGCGCGGCGGCGATGCGCGAGCTGCTGGGGGTGGGGCTCGATGGCGCGCGGCACAAGCTGCACCTCGGGCTGACGGGGAGCGACATCCCGGTGTGGAAGATCGAGTGGCAGACGGTGCCGGGGCACGCGGGCAAGTTCCAGGTCGGCAACCTGGACCTCTACCGCTGGTACTACGGGACGATCGCGTCCTTCCACGCCGGCGGCTCGCTCTGGACGAGCTACTTCGGCGCGGTGAAGAAAGAGCTGCTGGCGCACCAGCGCAAGAGCGACAAGGACGGGTGCGCGAAGGGGTCGTGGAACAACGAGGGGACGTACGAGATCGACGTCGGCGGCCGCGTGTTCACGACGGCGCTGGCGATCCTGATGCTGGAGCAGCCGTACCGGCAGGTGCGGAGGAAGTAGAAGGCGGGCGGAGGCTGGCGGAGGCGGGCGGAGGCGGGCGGAGGCTGGCGAAGGCTGGCGGAGGCTGGCGGAGGCTGGCGGAGGCGGGCGAAGGCGGGCGAAGGCTGGCGAAGGCTGGCGGAGGCTGGCGGAGGCTGGCGGAGGCTGGCGGAGGCTGGCGGAGGCTGGCGAAGGCTGGCGGAGGCTGGCGGAGGCTGGC
>JADLHC010000318.1 GCA_020849035.1 Planctomycetia bacterium | reverse complement strand
TCCCTCCCCGGCCATGCGCAGGATCTTCGGCGAGAGCGCCCTGGGACTGCCCCCGGTCGCCCGCCGCGGCGGGACGATCCGGGAGCCGGGAAGCGCGAACCTCCCCGGCTCCGCCGAGCGCGGGCGATCAGGTCTCGCAGACCCGGACCCTGACCCTCGCGCCGACCAGCCGGAAGTAAACCTCGACCTCGGTCCCGGCCTGAATCCGGCGATTCTCCGCCGCGAGCTGGGCGCCGGCGCGATGCAGGACGAACTGCAGCTCGCCGGGACGTTCGAGCGGCCCCGAGATCGCCACCCCGATGCTGCCCGCGCGAAGAACGACGACGACGCCTTCCAGGGACTGCTCCTCGACCACCTGCCTGGTCGTCTCGCCGTTCGCGAGCGACAACTCCGCCTCGAAACGCATGTGCGCTCCCCGGTGGAAACGGGCGGACCGGTCACCACACGGAGGACGCCTGCGGGGTCGGCGACCGGCCGGAGCCCACGAAAAGAAAACACGCAGCCCCGTTTTCGTCAAAATTTCCGCCCGTGCCCCCGCTTCCCCGCCCGCCGGAGCCGCGCGCGCTATACTTCGCGAGATGATGCGCGCCGCCCTCGCAGTCCTGCTGTGCGGACTCGCGGTCCACTCCGAGGACCCTTCCCCCAGGAAACTCAAGAACGACTCGCCCGTCCGCCAGAAACGGATCCGGGAGTTCCTGACGGAGGATCCTGCGAAGCGCGCGGCGGCGCTGGCGGAGGCGGGGACGTGGGAGCCGGTTCCGTGGTCGGAGGCGGTGAAGAAGGACCTGGAGCTGATCCGGAAAGCGACGGTGACGCGGGGGCAGCCGAAGGACGCGAAGGGGCAGCCGCTGCAGCGCGGGCACGAGAAGTTCAAGCAGGGGGACGTGGACCGGGAGTACGACTGGGTGCTGCCTCCGAAGTACGACCCTGCGAAACCGACGCCGCTGTGGATCTACCTGCACGGCTCGAACGGCCCGGCGGGGACGGAGCCGTGGAGCACGTGGGCGGCGTCGAAGGGGATGGTCTGCGTGGCGCCGTGGTCGCCGAACAAGTCGTACTGGCACCCGGTGGACGGGGCGACGGACCCGCTGGTGTACGAGGAGTCGTTCTTCTTCGCGTTCATGGACTCGTGGCGCGCGAAGTTCAACGTGGACGTGGACCGGATCTACCTGAGCGGCTTCAGCGCGGGCGGATTCGGGTCGTGGTGGTTCAGCCTGCGGTACCCCGAGTACTGGGCGGCGGTCATGCCGATGGCGGGCGGGCCGCCGGCGAACTGGGGGGAGCGCGGGCCGTACGAGCAGCCGGGGAAGCTCGGTTACTGGATCTGGCACGGCGACCAGGACGCGGACGTCCCGGTGGACCTGGACCGAAAGGGCGTGGAGGGGCTGAAGAAGTACGGGACGCCGGTCTGGTACAAGGAGTACGCGGGCGGCGACCACAACACGTGGTTCGGGAAGGACAGGGCCGACATCGAGAAGGTCGTGCTGGGCGTGGTCGAGAAGGAGCGTCGCATCACCTGGCCCGACCGCGTCGTCTGGTGCTGGGACGCGCTCTGGTACAAGACGTTCCCGAAGACGGCGCCGCTGAAGGGCGGTTGGTGGCTCGAATTCGGCGAGTGCGGCGAACGGGCGCGGATCGAGGTCGTCTACGCCGGCGACAACACGTTCAAGGCGACGGCGAAGGACGTGAAGGACTTCACGATTCGCCTGAGCCCCGACATGGTGGACCTCTCGAAGCCGGTCGTGATCGAGGCGAACGGGAAGGAAGTGTTCAATGGCACGGTCGCCGTGGACTTCGAGGTCCTGTTGAAGCGGCAGGAGAAGTGGTTCGACCCGAAGCGGCTCGTGACCGGCGAGGTGCAGGTCGCGGTGCCGGCGGGGAAGTAGCGTCGCTCAGAGTCCGAGCAGCGCGACGACGCGATTCATCCAGGCGGTTTCAATCCAGTGGTCACCAAACGGAGGCAGGCGGGCAGCCGTCCATCCCGCATCCTGAAGCGACAGCATCATTCGCTCGGCTCCGACAGGATTGGAAGAGTGGACGATGACGGGAAAGGCCGGAACCCGCCCCGCCAGGACACGCACCACGTCCATTCCTTCGCCGGGATCGATCACGGTGCCGCTCACCTCACGGGGAACGCCAAGGTCGTGGTCAAGGGACACGAGCGAAACGTTCGCCCAGGCACTCGAAAGCCACTCCACGAAGGTCGCGGCTTCTTCATGGACGACCACTTCGAAGCCCCGTTGCGACAGGACTCGTCCCACTGCCCGAAAGGCCGGAATCCGTCCCTCCAGGTCGTCTTCGAGGATTCCGATCAGCTTTCTCATTTGGGGGGACCTACGGCCACCGAAGTGTGTCCTTCCACGTCCTGCCGCCGTTCGCCCTTCATGAGCGCCCGGATCGCCGGCGTCGCGACGAGGGTGCTCGCGACCGCCATGAGGACGAGCTTGGTGAACATGGACTGCGGGAGAACGCCGAGCTCGAGGCCGACGTTGAGCGCGACGAGCTCCATGAGGCCCCGCGTGTTCATGCACACGCCGAGGGTCGTCGCCGTGCGCACGTCCTCGCCCATCGCCTTCGCCGTGACGAAGGCACTTCCGAATTTCACGGCGAACGCGAGGAGGACGATGAGGCCGCACTGGAGCCACTCGGAGGCGCCGCGGAGGGAGCCGACGTCGGTGCGGAGTCCGGTGACGGCGAAGAAGACGGGGAGGAGGAGGGTCCAGACGAGGGGGCCGACGCGGAGTTTCCAGTCGGCGGCGAAGCGGCGGTCGTTGTGGAGGGCGACGCCGATGATGAAGCCGCCGATGATGGCGAAGACGCCGAGGGCGGAGGTGGCGGCGGCGGAGAGGAAGACGAGGACGAGGACCCAGGCGACGGTGCCGGTGCGGAGGCGGCCGTCGCGGGCGAGGGCGGCGTCGATGGCGCGCGTGGCGAGGGGTGCGGCGACGAGGAAGACGGCGGCGAGGTAGAGGGCGAGGAGGCCGAGGCGGGGGAGGACCCAGTCCCACGACGAGCCGCCGCGGGCGACGACGGCGACGGCGCCGAGGACGAGCCAGCCGGCGACGTCCTCGGTGGCGGCGGCGCCGATGGCGAGCGCCGCGGTGCGGGTGTGGGCGAGGCCGAGCTCGATGAAGATGCGGCCGAGGACGGGGACGGCGGTGATGGAGAGGGCGACGGCGAAGAAAAGGCGGAAGGCGGCGAGGCCTGGGCGCGGCTCGGCGAACGATTCCCAGAACCAGGGGGCGACGAACCACCCCGCCGCGAACGGCACGGCGAGCGCCACGCCCCCGATCGCGAGCACCTTCCGCCGCTCGTTCTTCAGGTGCGACCCGAACTCGAACTCCAGGCCGATCTGGAACATCAGGAGCACGAGCCCGATCTGCGCGACGCCCGCCAGGATCCCCGAGCTCTCGGGCGGAAAGAGCGCCTTCAGCGTCCCCGGCGCCAGCGCCCCCAGCAGGCTCGGCCCCAGCAGCAGCCCCGCCAGGATCTCCCCGGCCGCGTCAGTCTGCCCCAGCATCCGCTCGCACAGCCACGTCACGATGCGCGACGCCGCCAGGATGATCACCAGCTGGATCAGCAGCCGGAGGATGATCTCCTCGGCGGCGGAGCCGGCGGGAGAGCTCGCCGACGCCAGCACCACCATGCAGCGTGCGTGTTCCAAGGCGCGCATTGAAAATGGATCATTGGAAATTGGAAATTGATCATTCGTCCGTCCTTCCCCCGCGCATTCTTGACTCCCTTTCCCGCCCCGCGCTACGCTCGCCCCTCCGCTACTCACCCTTCACAGGAGCCCGACCCATGCCCCTCGGCTACACGCGCGACCTTCTCGTCATGCCGTTCGACCACCGCGGCTCGTTCCTCGAAAAACTGTTCGGGATCAAGGGCCGGCAGCCGACCGCCGACGAGACGAAGGTCGTCGCGAGCTTCAAGGAGATCGTGTACGACGGTTTCAAGAAGGCGCTGACGCTGGGCGTGCCGAAGGACAAGAGCGCGATCCTGGTGGACGAGCAGTTCGGGGAGAAGTGCCTGCTGGACGCGAAGAAGAACGGGATCGCGGCGTGCATGCCGACGGAGAAGTCGGGGCAGGACGAGTTCGACTTCGAGTACGGGAAGGAGTACGGGGCGCACATCGAGAAGTTCGACCCGGCGCTGGTGAAGGTGCTGGTGCGGTACAACACGGGTGCGGACGCGGCGATGAACGCGCGGCAGGCGGGGAGGCTGAAGGAACTGAGCGAGTACCTCAAGAAGCACAACAGGAAGTACATGTTCGAGCTGCTGGTGCCGGCGACGGACGCGCAGCTGAAGAGCGTGGGCGGGGACAAGGGGCGGTACGACCTGGAGCTGAGGCCCGGGCTGATGTGCGAGAGCATCGTGGCGCTGCAGAAGGCGGGTGTGGAGCCGGACGTGTGGAAGCTGGAGGGTGTGGAGAAGCCGGAAGATGCGAAGCGGGTTGCCGACGCTGCGCGCGCCGGAGGCCGCAAGGACGTGGGCGTGATCGTCCTCGGCCGCGGGGAGAGCGCGGAGAAGGTGAAGGAGTGGCTGAAGGTCGGCGCGAAGGTGCCGGGGGTGATCGGCTTCGCGGTGGGCCGGACGGTGTTCTGGGACGCGCTGGTCGGGTTCAAGGAGAAGAAGCACGACCGGCAGGCGGCGGTGGACATGGTCGCGAAGAACTACAAGGGGTTCGTGGACCTTTGGATGGAGCATCGGAAGTAGAACGGCGGGGGCGTACAGCGGGGGCGTACAGCGGGGGGAGATCGAGTAGGATTCGATGCGGTAACTCTCAATCCGACTCCTTGACCCCCGCCTCACGCCCCGACGACACGCCCCCGCCATACGCCTCGGCCTTTCGCCCCGGCCCTACGCCCCAGCCTTTCGCCCCCGCTCTACGCCCCAGCCTTCCGCCCCCGCCGTACGCCCCGGCCCCACGCCCCCGCCGTTCCCCGGAGACGCTTCATGTGCACCATGTGCTCTTCCCTCGCCAAACGCGACGGCTGCTTCATCGCCGAATGGCCCTACCACGTCTGGCGCCTCGCCGAAGACCAGACCTGGCCGGGCTGGTCCATCCTCATCTTCAAGAAGCACGTCACCGAGCTGTTCGAGCTGTCGCCGGCGGAGCGCGCCATGGCGATCGAGGAGGTCGCGGAGGCGTCGCGCCTGCTGAAGGTCGCGTTCAATGCGACGAAGATGAACGTGGAGCTTCTCGGCAACCAGGAGCCCCACATCCACTGGCACATCGTTCCCCGCCGGAACGACGACCCGGCCTGGAACCGGCCGATCTGGTCCTTCGCCCACGCTCCCGTCCGGCTCGCTCCCCGCGAGCACGACGCAGTCGTCGCCCGCATCCGCCGCAAGCTCCCGCCGGCCCCGCCCTCCGCCTGACGCCCGCCGGGCCGCGGCGTGATACGCTATCCCCGTGGAGCCCAACTCCGACCTCCAGACCATCCCCGGCTACCAGGTCCAGGGCAAGATCGCGACCGGCGGCTTCGCGGCCATCTTCAAGGCCGTCGACATGGCCACCTTCCAGGTCGTCGCGATCAAGATGCTCTACCCCGAGAAGGCCAAGAACCAGGCCTACATCCACCGCTTCACCACCGAATCCCAGCTCCTCCTGAGCCTCGACTCGCCGTGGATCGTGAAGGGCCTGAAGCGAGGCACGGTCCACGGACTGCCGTACCTCGTGATGGAGTACGTGCCGTGCATTCCTCTTTCGCACCTGATCCAGCGCAACGGGACGCTCATCCCGCCGATCTGCCGCCGCGTGATGATCGACACGGCGAAGGCCCTTCAGGTTCTGACGGACAAGGGCTTCGTGCACTGCGACCTGAAGCCGGACAACCTGCTCGTGACGGGGCACGACCAGGTGAAGCTGTGCGACCTGGGCCTCGCCGAGCCCGCGGGGAACCTCGCGCGCGGCGTGAGCGACACGACCGCCGGCACGCCCGAGTTCATGTCTCCCGAGCAGGCCCTCGGCAAGCTCGACCTCGACTTCCGCTCCGACTGCTACTCGATGGGGATCATCCTCTACCAGATGATGTTCGGGCGGCTGCCGTTTACGGGGAAGCGCGAGGAGGTGCTGCTGGCGCAGGTGAAGGAGCAGCCGTTCATCGACGACGTGACGTTCCACATCCCGCCGTGGGTGAAGGCGGTGATGCCGCGGATGCTGGCGAAGGACCGGGAGCGGCGGTTCCGGACGCCCGCGGAGCTGCTCTGGGAGCTAGAAAACGCTCCCTGAAAAGGGGCCCGGCAGTTGAGACTTGGGGGCGAGGCGCCATGGCGCCTGGTTTCCAGGAAACCCGAGCACCCGCGTGCAGAGCAACACCTTCATCGCCCCCCGACGTCCCGGCGAGCCCCGGCGCGCCCGGATCCGCCGGCTCATGCACGAGCCCTGGTTCGAGGCCGCGCTCGTCCTCCTGATCCTGGCGTCGAGCGGGCTCACGGTCCTGGAGCTGAACGGGAACCTCGGAGGCGGCCCGAAGGCGCTCGTCGAGATTGCCGGGCACGCGCTCTCGGGCGTGTTCCTGGGAGAGCTGGCCGTCCGCTGGTGGACCTACCGAAACCGTGGCCGCTTCTTCGCCCGGTACTGGCTGGACATCCTGGCCTCGCTGCCCTACCCGGGGGGCTTCACCTTCGTCCGTGTCCTGCGGCTGCTGCGCGTCCTGCGGCTGCTGCGGGTCGGCGCCATGATCCGTCGCCGCTACCTGACGGGCTCCGGCGGCGAATTCGCCTTCATCTTCACGATCGCGGCCATCGTCATCCTTCTCGGCGCGTCCGTTATCGCGATGTTCGAGCGCTCGATCGGCCACACGGGCTCCTATGCCTACTCGTTCTGGTGGGCCATCTTCTCCATGATGGCCGGGGAGCCGATGGGCGGCCTCCCTGAATCCATGGCGGGGCGCTTCAGCGCCGTCCTCGTCACCCTCACCGGCCTGTGTGTCTTCGCGGTGCTGACCGGCGCCGCCGCGGCCCTCATGACCCAGCGTCTCAAGCGACTGGAGGTGCATTCGATGGACCTGGAAGAAGTCGAGGACCACATCATCCTGTGCGGCTGGGACCGGCGGGCGCCGCTGGTCATCGAGGAGCTGCAGCACTCGGCGGAAGAGCGGGAGCGCGCGATCGTCGTAGTGGCGGAGCTGGAGGAGCTGCCGCCGCTCAACTGGAAGATCGTGGACCGGGAGAAGATCTACCTCGTCTCCGGGGACTTCACGAAGGCGGAGCTGCTGGAGCGCGCGGGGATCCGCCGCGCGGCGAAGGCCATCATCGTGAGCGACAAGTCGGGGAACCGGAACGACCAGGACCGCGACGCGCGCACGATCCTGGCGGCGCTGACGATCGAGAAGCTGAACAAGGACATCTATACCTGCGCCGAGTTGCTCAACCGTGAGCACGAGGCTCATCTCCGCATGGCCGGCGTCGAGGACGTCGTCAGCTCTTCCGAGTACGGCGCCACGCTCATCAGCTCGATGGCGATCCACAGCGGCATTTCCTCGATCATGGGCGAGCTGCTCTCCGTGCAGTACGGGAACGAGTTCTTCAAGCTCGAACTCCCGGCATGGCTCGAGGGAAAGACCTTCTCCGAGGCCGGCAGCCAGCTGCTCCGCAGGGGCGCCATCCTGATCGCGGTGGACCGGCCGCTGGGGGGCAAGAGGCACGATATCGTGCTGAACCCGCCCGCGGACCGCGTGCTCCAGAAGGGGGAGATCCTGGTCGTGATCAGCCGGACGAGGCCGGATGTGGGCGCCCCGTAGGCGCAGAAGGAATTCTTTATTTCGGCCTTGATTCGGTCCCGGACCGAGGTATAGGGGAGGCATGAATTCTCCCCATTCCCCAGGGGCCTCCTGGTTCCGCGACCTCGTCATCTACGAGGTCTACGTGCGGGCATTCCGCGACTCGAATGGCGACGGGATCGGGGACCTGAAGGGGCTGACGGAGAAGATCGGGTACATCCGGGACCTGGGCGTGGGGGCGGTCTGGCTCCTGCCGATCTTCCCGAGCCCGCGACGGGACGACGGCTACGACATCTCCGACTACCGCGGCATCCACCCCGACCTGGGCACGATGGACGACTTCCGCGAGCTGCTCGACCGGGCCCATGCCGCGGGGCTGCGCGTCCTCACCGACCTGGTCCTCAACCACACCAGCGACCAGCATCGCTGGTTCCAGTCCGCCCGGTACGGGCCCGGGCACCCCTTCCACGACTACTACGTCTGGAGCCCCAACCCCGGGCGGTATCGAGACGCCCGGATCATCTTCCCCGACTTCGAGCCCTCCAACTGGACGTTCGAACCTCTCTGCAACCTGTACTACTGGCACCGCTTCTATCATCACCAGCCCGACCTCAACTACGACAACCCCGAGGTTCGCCGCGAGATGCTCGACGTCGCGCGCTTCTGGCTCGACATGGGCGTGGACGGCTTCCGGGTGGACGCGGCGCCGTACCTGTTCGAGCGGGAGGGGACCCCCTGCGAGGGGCTCCCGGAGACGCACGCCTTCCTGAGGGAGCTGCGGGGGCTCTGCGACCGCTACCAGCCCGCGAGGCTGCTGATCGCGGAGGCGAACCAGCGGCCGTCGGAGCTGGTGAAATACTTCGGGGCGGGGGACGAGTTCCACATGGCCTTCGACTTCCCCCTGATGCCGCGGCTGTTCCAGGCGGTGCGGGCCGAGAAGGCGCAGCCGCTGGAGGAGGTCCTGCGGGCGAGGCCGGCGCTGCCGGCGGGGTGCCAGTGGGCGATGTTCCTGAGGAACCACGACGAGCTGACGCTGGAGACGGTGTCGGAGGAGACGCGGAAGTTCCTGTGGGACGAGCTGGCGCAGGATCCGCGGGCGCGGCTGAACATGGGGATCCGGCGGAGGCTGTGGCCGCTGATGAACGGGGGGCGGCGGCAGATCGAGCTGCTGCACGGGCTGATCCTGAGCCTGCCGGGGTGCGCGGTGCTGTACTACGGCGACGAGATCGAGATGGGCGACGACCTGTCGTTGGGGGACCGCGACGGCGTCCGGACGGCGATGCAGTGGACGATGGGTGTCAACGCCGGGTTCTCGGCGGCGCCGGCGGAGAAGCTGGCCGTCCCCGTCGTCCACGACGCCGAGTACCACTACGCAGGCCGCAACGTCCAGTCGTTCGACCGCCGTCCGACCTCGTTCCTGAACTGGCTCCGGCGCATGGTCAAGGTACACAGCGTCGACCCGATCTTCGCCGGCGGCGGGATGCGTCTCGTCCCCTGCGCCCACCCGAGCATCCTCGCCTTCACGCGAGAGCTGGGCGACGCGGCGATGCTGTGTGTCTTCAACCTCTCCCGTTACGTCCAGCCTGCCGTGCTGGACCTCACTCCCTGGAAAGGCCGGGTCCCCGTCGAGGAGATCGGGAAGGCCTGGTTCCCACAGATCGGCGAGGCCCCGTACCTGTTCACGATGGGCCCTCACTCCTTCATCTGGTGCCGCCTTGAATCCGTCTGACCCCTGGATCGCGCTCGCCCGGCACGCGCCGCTCGGGATCCTCTCGGACCTCGACGGGACGCTCATCCCGTTCGCGCCGCGGCCCGAGGAGGCGCGCCCCGGTCCTCACGTGCTCTCCGCACTGGCGGACCTGGCGCGGCTCCCCGGGACCTCCCTGGCGATCGTCAGCGGCCGCCGGCGCGAGGAACTGGACCGGCTCCTCGCAGGCCTCCCGGCCGTCTCGCTCGTCGCGGAACACGGGGCGTGGCGCCGGGGCGGCGGGGCATGGGAAGCGGCGCCGACGCCGCTGGCGACGCCGCCCGAGGCGATCGCGCGCGAGCTCGAGGCGCTCGCGGCGGGGGTGAAGAAGGCGTTCGTGGAGCGGAAGAGCTGGTCGGCGTGCCTGCATTTCCGGGAGGTGAGCCGCCGGGAGAAGCCGGCGCTGGTGGTGGCGGCGCAGGCGGCGGTGGGGGAGTGGGTGAAGGCGCACCCGGAGTACGAGCTGCTGGAGGCGGCGGAGGCGCTGGAGGTGCGGGCGATCGCGATGAGGAAGTCGAACGCGGTGGCCTGGCTGAGGGACCGGGCGGGGACCGGGGCGCGCCTGCTGCTGCTCGGCGACGACGTGACCGACGAGGACATGTTCCGCGCGGCGGGGCCCGGCGACGAGCCCGTCATCGTCGGGGCCGCCGGCGGTCGCTCGACCGCGGCGCGGTGGAGGCTGGCCGGCCCGAACGAGGCCCTCGCCTTCCTGCAGTGGCTGACCGAGGCCCGATCCGACCGCCCGACGCCCGCCCCCGTCGCCCTTCCCGTCCCCGTCGCGATCCGGCCGAAAGGCCGTCGCGGGGACGCGCCCCGGCGGCTTCTCGTGATCTCCAACCGGCTGCCCGAGCTCCGCTCCCCGGTTTCGCCGGAGGAAGTCCGCAAGCGGAACGTCGGCGGCCTCGTGTCCGCGCTGGAGCCGGTGCTTTCGAAGCGCGGCGGGATGTGGTTCGGCTGGAACGGGCGCACGGCGCCCGCGGACGCCCCGCCCTCCGTCGGGCTGTCGGAGAACACGTCGCCGGCCCTGGCCTGGCTCGAGTTGCCCCAGCAGTCCTACGACCGCTACTACAACGGATTCTGCAACCGCAGCCTGTGGCCCCTCTTCCATACGCTCCCGGGCCGCGCGCGCTTTGCCGACGCGGAGTGGGAAGCGTACGTGCGGGTCAACGCGATGTACGGGGCCGCGGCGTGCGACCTGGTGGGGGCGGACTCGCCCGTCTGGGTCCACGACTACCACCTCTACCTCCTCGCCTCGGAACTGCGCCGCCTCGGCCACCGCGGACCGATCGGGCACTTCCTGCACATCCCGTTCCCCTCCGTCGACGTGTTCTCGATGATCCCGTGGGCGGAGCAGCTGCTCGAGGGGATGCTCGAGTTCGACCTCGTCGGGTTCCACACGCGCCGGTTCGCCGAGAACTTCCTGCAGGCGGTCGGCGCGCTGTCGCCGGCCGTGGTCGGCGACGACGCGGTGGAGCACCGCGGGCGCCGCGTCCGCGTCGGGGTGTTCCCGATCGGCATCGTGCCGGAGGGGTTCCAGGAAGCGGCGGATTCGGAGACGGCGGCGGAGATCACGGCCCTCCTGCAGGCGACGGCGCCGGCCAAGCTGGTGCTGGGCGTGGACCGGCTGGACTACACCAAGGGCATCCCCGAGCGGCTCGAGGCGTTCGGGCGCTTCCTGGAGTGCAACCCGGCCTGGAAAGGGCGGGTGTCGATGGTGCAGGTGTCGGTGCCGTCGCGGGCGGACGTGCCGGAGTACGCGGAGCAGCGGCAGCGGATCGAGAACCTCGTGGGGCGGATCAACGGGGAGCACGGGGAAGCGCACTGGGTCCCGGTGAGGTACCTGTACCGGTCGTACCCGCACCGGCATCTCGCGCAGCTTTACCGGGCGGCGGACGTGGCGATGGTGACGCCGCTGCGCGACGGGATGAACCTCGTCGCGAAGGAGTTCGTGGCGGCGCAGGATCCGGCGCGTCCCGGCGTGCTGATGCTCTCGAGGTTCGCGGGGGCGGCGGAGGAGATGAAGGAGGCGCTTCTCACGAACCCGTGGCACACGGACGGGATGGCGCGGGACCTGCTGCGGGCGCTGGAGATGCCGGAGGAGGAGAGGCGCGCGCGGCACGCGAAGCTGGCGGCGTGCGTGGCGCAGACGACGGCGGCGACGTGGGCGGAGGGCTTCCTTGCGGCGCTCGAGGCCTGCCGAAGCGTCTAGCCGGGAGTCGTCATTGACCTCCGTCCGCCCTCCCAACTAGTATGAGTACAAAATATCATGGTGCGCTGCCTGACTCGCGACGATTCCGTCCTTTACCGCAGCCTGAAGCCGCTGCGCTCCTTCTCTTCGGCCGCGCCGCCGAGGGTGCCGGCCTCGGGGGGCGCCTAGGCGATGGGGATCCCGCGCGTCGACTCGAGGTTGGGGCGAACCCTGATACTCAGCTTCATCGTGGGAACCCTCGCGGGCCTCGGAGCGCGGGCCCTCGATGAGGGCCTGCGGTCCGCCACGGCGCACCTGATTGGACGGGTCTCCGGAGCCTGGAGCCTGTCCGTCCGGGAACTTCGCTTCGACTGGCGAATCCTCCTTTGGCCCGCGCTGGGAGGTCTCGTATCAGGACTCACCGTTGGCATGTTCACCCGAAACTCGCGCGCACACGGCACGGGAGCGTTCATCCAGGCATTCCACGACGAAGGCGGGTCAATGTCCCTCAGGGAGTCGCTTCTGAAGGCGCTCGCGGTGATTCCCGTGATCGCGCTTGGAGGCGCCGTTGGCAAGGAAGGCGTTGTCGCTGTCTTCGCGGGGGCCATCGGTTCCGTGGTCGCCGACAGGTTCGGGCTCCCGCCGCGGGAGCGCCGTCGCTACCTCGTCGTCGGCTGCGCCGCGGGAGTCGGCGCAATCTTCCAGTGCCCCCTCGGGGGTGCCCTTTTCGCCACCACCGTGCTTTACCGGGAACCCGACATCGACGGCGACAGCCTCATGCCGTCCCTGCTGGCCTCCGTCGTCTCCTACTCATGGTTCATGGCCTTCGGCGGTTACGGAAGCCGGCTGCTGTCCAACACGACCCACTTGAGCTTCACGAGTCCCGTGGAGCTCCCGGCGTACCTCCTCCTTGGCCTGGCCTGCGCCGCGGCGGCTTTCGTCTTCCGCAAGTTCCTCGACTTCTTCTCGTGGGCCCCGCGCGAGATCGGTTGCCCCCGATGGCTCTCTCAGGCTGCCGCAGGGCTCCTCGTCGGAGGGATAGCCCTTGCCGTACCTCACGTCATGGACTCGCGTTACGTAGTCCTGCAGAACGCGCTCGATGGCGCCTTCCTCCGTGAGCGGACCGTCCCGTGGGCCACCTGGGCCCTGCTTTTCGGGGCCATTGCACTGGCCCGAATAGCCGCCTCGGCCGCGCAGGTCGGCACGGGGACGGCCGGCGGCCTGTTCGGCCCGGTCCTGTTCATCGGCGGTGCCGTCGGCGCCGCGACCGGCGCGTTTCTCGGCGCTTCCTTCCCCGGGACCTTCCCCGAGGGGCTCCGGGAGGCGCTGATCCCCGTGGCCATGGCCGGGATGCTTGCGGCCTCCCTCCGTGTCCCGCTCGCCGCCGCCGTCATGGTGATGGAGATGACGGGCAGCTACGGGCTCATCGTCCCCCTCATGCTCACCTGCATGACCTCCTACCTCGCGGGACGCAGGTGGGGCGCGTACGACGAGCAGGCGACCGCCCTGGAGAATTCCCCCGCCCACGTCGGCGAGTGGCTGGTCAAGCGTCTGGAGGAAATGCGTGTCGGTGACCTCGTCGAACCCCCGGGGGAGAGCTTCGTGCAGGCGCACCTCACCCTTCCCCAGATCATCGCCTCCATCCCTGCCGGCGCGCAGGCCGAGTTCGCCGTCGTCGACGAAGGCGCCGTCGTGGGGCGCATCACGGCCGATGTCCTCGAGCGGGCCGTCCAGATCGTCGGGCAGGAGAAGTCGATTATCGCAGGCGACGTCATGGAGTTCGGTGCGGCGACGCTGGTGCCCGACGACGACCTCTACCACGCGATGGAGGAGTTCCGGAAGTCGCACACTGGATTCCTGCCCGTGGTTGATCGGGGAAGCCGCCGGCTGCTGGGGAAGCTGACGCGCGAGTCCGTGCACAGGGCGCTGCGCGGGCACGTCCGCGAACGGCGGGAGCACATGGCCCGGGAGCACGCGCGCGTGATCGACATCGTGCAGCAGTCGGAAGTCGATGTCCTGCTGGCGGGGCTGCCGGCGGAGCCGCGGCGGAAGATCGAACGGATTCGCGTGCCCGCGGAGGTGGCCGGGAAGTCGCTGCGGGAGAGCGACTTCCGGAGGCGGTTCGGGGAGGTGATCGCGGTGGTGCGGCCGACCGGCGAGGTGCTGGCGCCGCCCGACCCGGCACAGGTCCTTGAGCCGGATGATGACCTCATGATCGTGGCGCGGGCGCGCGAGTAGGCACGGCGGTCAGCGTCCCGGGAAGCGCGGTCACCGGTCGTCGAGCAGGCGCAACCGAGGCGGATCGAGCCGGACCGGATCCGACCCCCTCACGGCGTTTCCCCGGGAGCGAGGGCGCGGATTTCGAGCGTCCCGGCCAGAGGCGTCACGAGGCGCCGGTGCCCGAGCACCTCGGAGGCCGGGATCTCCGCTGCCGAGTCGCCGGATCCGGCGCGGCTGTCCTCGGGGCGGATGTCGAAGGTGACGGCGGAGTCGCCGGGGGCCGCGCCTGGGTGCAGGGAGAAGTCGATGCGGGCGGGGACCACGTCCAGCACGCTGCATCCCTTCAGGTACCCGAAGGCCCGCCCCCGGCTGCCGCCTAACCTGCCCTGAGGATGTCGAGGATCGCGCGGTTCCAGCCGGCGGGTCCGGGCGCGTGAGCGCGACGCAGGAAGGGGAGTCCCGCGCACAGTTCCTCGTCGAAGGACCCGTCCGGCCGCGGGATGGCGACCGCGATATCCGCGGCCTCAAGAAGAGGGCGATCGAGGGCGCTGTCTCCGGCCCCGACGACAGTGAGCGGGCCGAGTCTTCCCGCGAGCTCGCGGGCAAGACGGCGCACGGCGCTTCCTTTGTCCACAGGGCCGTGGAGGTGCCAGAAGCGGCCGCCGCGAGAGAGGCGGAGGCCGATGGCGGCGATCGCGGCCGGGAGGTCCGCAGGGAGGTCGCCGTCGCACGTGAAGGGTTCGTCGAAGGTGCGCCGACGCGCGAGCGCCGCGAGGTCGAGGGGGAGCCCGGTCCGGGCGGCGACCTCGGGGGCGGAAAGCTCGCCAAGGAACTCGACCCGGCCGCCGGCGAGGGTTCGGATCGTGACCTTGCCTTCCTGCAGCCGCGCCCCCTCCGGCGCGAGAGCGACGATCCGGTACGCCTCCCTCGGACTCTCCCCTGGCCGCGGATCCGGGAATTCCCGGACCGGCAATGCGATCCCCGCGCCGTTCTCGAAGATGAACGGCCCGCGCAGGCCCAGCCGGTCCATCCACGACCGCGTCTCCGCCTCCGTCTTTGTCGTGCATGGCACGACCGGCACTCCGCGCACCGCCGCCTCGGCAAGCGCAGGAAGTGCCGGATCGAAGGAATACGTTGCCGCGTCGAGCAGCGTTCCGTCGAGGTCCGTGAAGATGGCGGGCAGGGTCACGCCTATCTCCATCTCGTGAGGAGCTCGCCCTTCAGTTCCTCAAAGCGGGTGGCCTGGGCGTCGACAAGGCTCAGTGCCTTCGCGGTGGACATCTCCTTCGTCTCGTTGACGAATCCCGCGACCCGCGCGAAATAGATCGGGATCAGGAGCTCGACGAGGTGGAAGCGGTCGCCGGCCCAGCTCCGGAACGCGACGGCGAAGTCGAAGACGATCCGCACCCAGAGATCGGTCGGGAACGAGACCTGGTCCGGGCGGCTTCCCGCGAGATCCCTGAGCTGGCCGTAACGCTGCGGCCCAAGCACCTGCTCCCAGACGGGGCCGAAGTGCTTGAGGCCTTCCTGGAACCGGGCGGAGAGGCCCTCGACGGAGACGGTGACCGCCTCGGGCTCGACCTCCTGAACCTGCCCGATGAGCGGGACTTCCTCGCTTCCGGTCGTCGTCTTCCACATGTTCTCGTACTTGCCCATCATCTGGAAGATGGTGCCGACGACCTGTCGAAACATGGGGCCCAGGGAGGCGGCGGGGTCCTTGGCGTCGTGGATCTTGCTGCCGAGGAACGTCTCGCAGACCTTGAATCCCTGGCAGATTGCGACGGTCGTCATCCAGATGTCGATGCCGAACTTGGCGACATCGGTTTCCCAGACGTCCTCGGAGGTGAACGCCTTCATGAGCGCGCGCGAGAGCCCGAAGTCGCCGCCGATGGG
>JADLHC010000317.1 GCA_020849035.1 Planctomycetia bacterium | reverse complement strand
GCCAAGGGGGCGCGGAGATTATCAGCACCCCCGGGGACGGTCAAGCGGTCGCGCCATTTCTCTTGCACCCTTCAACGCGCCCCGGAGGATGGGCTCATTCGACAGGAGGAGAACGAGGATGGCCGAACCGAAGCCGGGCGCCTGGTGCCACATCGAGATCCCGACGACCTCGCCGAAGAAGGCCAAGGACTTTTACGGGGCGCTGTTCGGGTGGACGTTTCGCGACGTTCCGGAGCTGAACTACGTCATCTTCTCGACGGGGGAGGGTGGAGTCGGCGGAGGTCTGTGGAACCCGCCGCAAGGGATCCCGCGGCAGATCACGAACTACGTTCTCGTAGAGGACGTGAGGGCGATGGCGGACAAGGTCGTCTCGCTCGGGGGGAAGACGGTCACCCCGCGCACCGAAGTTCCCGGCCACGGCTGGTTCGCGCTCGTCGCCGATCCCGACGGGAACGTCCTCGGGCTGTGGCAGAGCGCGCCCCGGACCGCGCCTGCCCCGGCGAAACGCGCTTCGAAGAAGCCGGCGAAGCCCGGAAAGCGCGCACGGACGACCCGCCACCGTTGACGATCCCGCGCGATTCGCTGAGACTTTCCTCATGATGTCCACGGATCCCGTCGGCGGGAGTCCGCCCGCGCCGGTGCCTGACCTCGTCGGCGGCGAGCAGCGCTTCCTGTCCGTCGTGAAACAGTTCTTCGTGGTGCCGATGCTGATCGCGCTGACGGCGGTCGCGATCTTCGTGGGCGTGCGGGCGATGACGGACGACGAGTCCGACCCGGTGCAGCTGGTGCAGGAGCTGCGGCTGCAGCGGGGGACGGCGCGGTGGCAGGTGGCGTTCGACCTGAACGCGCGGCTCACGGGGGACGCGGAGGCGCGGCGGGACCCGCGGCTCGTGGCGGAGGTGATGCAGGCCTACCGGGACCTGCAGGCGTCGCAGGACCCGGACGACGCGCGGACACGGGCGTACCTGGTGACGATCCTGGGAACGCTGCGCGACCCGGCCGCGGTCGCCATCGTCGCCCCGGCGATGCACGACCGCGACGGCGCGACGCAGGTCGCCGCGATCCAGGCCGCGGGCGCGCTCGGCGACCGGGCCGTCGTCCCCGAACTGCTCGAGTTCGCGGCCTCCGGCGACCCGGGCCTCCGCAAGGCGGCCGTGTTCTCGCTGGGGCTCTTCAGCCCGCGCCGCATGGCTGCCGAGAAGCGTGTGCCGCTCGACGTCCCGATGGAGTGCCTGGCCCGCGAGGCGATCTTCGAGGCCTACCGCTCCCCGGTCCCGGACGTGCGGTGGAACGCGGCGCTGGCGCTGTGCCGCTGGGGCGAGCCGGAGGCGGCGGAGGGACTGCGTACGATGCTCGACCGTGCGCAGGTCGAGAAGGAGATCGTCGCGGGAGACAACGCGCCGGCCGCCGCGCTGGCGGACGACGTGATGGTGAACGCGATGAAGGGGGTGTTGGAGTTGCGGGACACCGGCTTCCGGCCGATCCTCGAAAAGATCCGCGTGTCGGACCGGTCGGCGGAGGTGCGGCGGGCGGCCGGGACGGCGCTGGAAGCGCTGGGGAGCTGAGGCATGGCGGACGCCGACAACAGGGAAGGGCCGAAGCCGCCGGCGGCGCCGCGCGAGAAGGGGAGCCAGGCTGTGCCGGCGGAGCCGGGACGGCCCGTGCTGCCGGCGAAGCCCGGGATGACGCCCGAGGCGGAGGCGGCGGTCGCGGCGGCGGCCGCGGCGTCGGGGAAGCCGGTGGCGCCGGGGAGCCCGGCGTCGGGGACGACGGGCGTGGCCGGCGAGCCGCGGCCGGTGTACGCGCGCATCACCCCGGCGGCGCCCGGGACGATTCCCGCGCCGCTGAAGCCTTCGCCCGCCCCGGCGGAGGACCCGCGCGCCGACGAGATCGCGCTGTCGCGCCGCATGTTCCTCGGACTCGTGCCGTGGTCGACGCTCGGCTGGGCAGCCTTCACCGGCGCGTCCGCGGCCGGGACGGTGCTCACCGCGCGGTTCATGTTCCCGAACGTCCTCTACGAGCCTCCCGCCACGGTCAAGGTCGGCGTCCGCGAGGACTACCCGGACGGCTTCGTCGAGGAGCGCTTCAAGGACACGCACGGCCTCTGGGTCGTGCGCAGCGGCGGGCGGATCTTCGCGCTGGTGACGATCTGCACGCACCTCGGATGCACGCCGAACTGGCTGCAGAACGAGGGGAAGTTCAAGTGCCCGTGCCACGGCTCGGGGTTCCGGATGTCGGGGATCCATTTCGAGGGGCCCGCGCCGCGGCCGCTGGAGCGCGCGGCGATCCGGCTTCTCGACGACGGGCAGATGCTGGTGGACAAGGCGCGGAGGTTCCTGTTCGAGAAGGGCCAGTGGGACGATCCGGAGTCGTACGTGGTGGTCTAAGGGGGTGAGAGCGTGGCGGACGAGGTGAAGCGCGGGGCGGAGGGGGGCGGCGAGGATCCGGGCCGCAGGCGCGGCCTGTTCGCGTGGCTCCGTTCGACGCAGATCTGGACCTCCGTCTTCCGGCACGGGCCGCCGGACACGCCGCGCAACCGGACGCTGGCGGTGATGTCGAACGTGTTCCTGCACCTGCACCCGCCGAAGATCCGGCGGAGCGGGATCCGGATGAAGTACACGTGGTGCATGGGCGGGCTGTCGTTCTTCCTGTTCCTCGTGGAGACGGTGACGGGCGTGCTGCTGATGTTCTACTACCGCCCGACGGCGGAGTTCGCGTACGCGGACATCGTGAGCCTGCGCGAGGACGTGCCGCTCGGGATCATGCGCGAGCTGCACCGGTGGGGCGCGCACGCGATGGTGATCACGGTGTGGCTGCACATGATGCGCGTGTTCCTGACCGGGAGCTACAAGCCGCCCCGGGAGTTCAACTGGAACGTCGGCGTGATGCTGCTCGTGCTGACGCTGCTGCTGTCCTTCACCGGCTACCTGCTCCCGTGGGACCAGCTCGCCATGTGGGCCGTCACCGTCGGCACCAACATGGCGCGCGCCACGCCCTTCGTCGGCCACGAGGGCCCCGGCGCCGGCCTCCTCAAGCTCGGCGACATCAACCTCGTCCACTCCGGCTCCGACGTCCGCTTCGCCCTCCTCGGCGGCCGCGCCGTCGGCCCCGCCGCGCTCCTCAAGTTCTACGTATGGCACTGCGTCGCCTTCCCCCTCGCGGCCGCCACGCTCATGGCCGTCCATTTCTGGCGCGTCCGCAAGGACGGCGGCATCTCGGGGCCCCTCTAGACCCCCATGAACCCCGTCACCGCGCTCGCCTGGCAGCCGCCGAAGTTCTACACGGACGCCGTGAACACGGTGCTGGGAAGCGCGTGGGCGGTGGTGCTGCTGTCGATCGCGGGGCTGGTGCTGATGCTCAGGTTCTACCGGATCTGGACGCGGCCGAAGATCGCGGGCGCGATCGGCGGCGCGGCCGTGCTGCTGCTCGCGATCAGCTACTTCGACCCCGCGTTCCGGGCGATCGCCGGGCGGCCCGACAACATCCCCATCGTGATGATGGTCCTGAGCGTCGCGTTCTTCGTCTGGCTCGCGTTCCGGCAGGCCGCGCTGAACGACGAGCGGCTCGAGCAGGGGCTGCCGCCCCGGGAAGCGGAGGCGAAGGAGGCGGAGAAGACCTTCGTCTGGCCGGACCTCGTCTACATCGAGCTGATCGCGCTCATCCTGTTCAGCGTGTTCCTCGTGGTCTGGTCGATCGCCCTCAAGGCGCCCCTCGAGCAGCCCGCGAACCCGGCGAAGACGCCGAATCCCTCGAAGGCCCCGTGGTACTTCCTCGGCCTCCAGGAGATGCTCGTCTACTTCGACCCGTGGATCGCCGGCGTGCTCATGCCGACGATGATCATCACGGGCCTCATGATGATCCCGTACATCGACCGGAATCCGCGCGGCAGCGGCTACTACACGTTCCGCGAGCGGAAGTTCGCCGTGTCGCTGTACATGTTCGGATTCCTCATCGCCTGGGTCGTGCTCATCTTCCTCGGCACCTTCCTGCGCGGCCCCAACTGGAACTTCTTCGGCCCCTACGAGCCGTGGGACATCCACAAGCTCGAGCCGCTCACCAACATCAACCTCTCCGAGATCATCTACCTCCGCATCTTCGGCCGCGGCATGCCCGCCCACTGGTTCCCGCGCGAGATCTTCGGGATCCTCCTCGTCCTCGGGTACCTGTTCGTCCTGCCCGTCCTCCTCGCGCGCTTCGTCCCGCTCTTCCGCAGCCTCTACGAACGTCTCGGCAACGCCCGCTACGGACTCCTCATGCTCCACCTGCTCGTCCTCGGCAGCCTCGTGATCAAGATGCTCGCGCGCTGGACCCTCAACCTGAAGTACGTCGTCGCGATCCCCGAGTACTTCTTCAACATCTGACCCCGATGCCCAAGCCTCCCGATCCCTGGCGTGACACCCTCTATGACGTGCCCACGCTCAACAGGCTCTTCCTCGCCTCGAGCCTGCTGCTGCTGCTGGTCACGCTCTGGATGGCGTGGCAGGACTACGACCGGAACTGGAAGGGCTACCAGCGGCGCTTCGAGGACCTGGCGCTGAGGCGGGCGGAGGCGGAGGAGGCGAAGGCGAAGGAGCTGCTCGGCAGGATCCCGGAATGGACGGAGCTGCAGGAAGCGCTGGCGGCGGCGAAAAAGGAGGAGGCGGCGGGGGAGGCGAAGGCGGCGGGGCTGCGGAAGGAGCGTGAGGGGCTGCGCGGGGCGCTGGAGACGGCGGGCCAGCGGTACCAGTTCGCGAAGTCGGAGGCGGACGCGCTGAAGTACCGGGCGGAGGCGGCCGGGGCGGCGCTGGCGGAGGCGAGGGAGCGGGGCGCGACGGAGGGGACGCTGGCGGGGCTGGAGCGGGAGGCGAAGGCGGAGCGCGAGGCGTTCGACCGAGGAAGCGCCGAGGCGGCGACGCTGAAGGCGGCGTGGGAGGACCTGGAGGGGCGAGACCAGGCCCTGGCCGCGGACATGGCGAAGATCGGCGAGCGCGCCGCGGTCCTGGCCGCGCGGAAGGCGAAGCTCGAGTCCGACCTCGAGGCGCGCCGCAGGCAGGTCGCCGCGCTCGCGCCGGACTGGCGCAAGTCGCTTCGCGCCGCACCGGGACTCGACTTCATGGCCCCGCCGCTGCGCATCAACCAGGTCATCCTCCCGCACTTCCAGGAGGACCTGAACTTCGCGACGGTCTTCCGCGTGGACCGCTGCACGACGTGCCACCTCGCCATCGACAAGCCGGGCTGGACCGGCGAGGAGGTCGCCGGGACGCCCTTCCGCAGCCACCCGAATCTCGACCTGTTCGTCGGCGAGTCCTCGCCGCACCCGGTGGCCACGTTCGGCTGCACGATCTGCCACAACGGGCAGGGTCGCTCGGTCGATTTCACCTACGCCGCGCACTTCCCGCGCGACGCGGCGCAGGAGGAGCGATGGCGGCGCGACTACTCCTGGCACCCTGCGGAGCACTTCGACGATCCGATGCTCCCCCTGCAGCACGCGTGGGCGTCGTGCACGAAGTGTCACGCGTCGCAGCACCGGGTCGAGGGGGCGGAGGCGTTGAACGAAGGGAAGCGGCTGGTGGAGCGGCTGGGGTGTGCGGGGTGTCACGGGATTGCCGGGATGGAGGACGTGGAGAAGACGGGGCCGAGCCTGGCGGGGGTGAAGCACAAGCTGACGCGGGACTGGGCGTGGAACTGGATCGCGGATCCGGCGGGTTTCCGGCCGCACACGATGATGCCTGCGATGTTCGGGCTGTCGCCGGCGCTGGACGCGCAGGCGCGCGCGGAGGTGAAGGCGAAGTACGAGGCGGAGATGCACGGGATCGTGGAGTACCTGTGGGCGAAGTCGGCGCTTCCCGGCGTGCCCGACGGCGGATATCCCGCGCCGCCGGCGGGGGACGCGGCGCGGGGGAAGAAGGTCGCGAACGCTGTCGGGTGCACGGGGTGCCACGTGCTCGAGGGGTACGAGGAGCCGGGGAACGAGTACCGCTCGTTCGGGCCGAACCTGTCGGCGGTCGGGTCGAAGGTGAATCCCGGCTGGCTCTTTGCCTGGCTGCGGAACCCGAAGCAGTACTCGACGCACACGGCGATGCCGGTCGTGACGATGACGGACCAGGAGGCGGCGGACGTGACGGCGTGGCTGATGGCGCAGCGCCACCCCGGGCGGTTCGAGGAGCGGCGCGCCCCCGCCGTGGACGAGAAGGTCCTCGACGAGACCGTGCTCGACTTC
>JADLHC010000316.1 GCA_020849035.1 Planctomycetia bacterium | reverse complement strand
CCCCCCCCCCCCGCTTCGCCTTCCTGGATTTCCCGGGGAGGATTCGAACCTCCAATGAGGGAACCAAAATCCCTAGTGTTACCGATTACACCACCGGGAAGGGTGCGTCATTGTACGGCCGCGCCGCCTATCGTTGGCGCAGCACCCGCTCCATCTCGGGCCTCAGCGGGTTCGGCTTCGCCGACTTCGCCTCCCACTCCCGGCACTGCGCCTCGACCTTCGCGGCGTCCGCGTCGCGGCCGAGCTTCTTGTAGGACATGACGAGGAACGCCATGTCCTCTTCCTTGCCGAAGTAGTACGGCTCGAGGTTCTGCTCCAGGGTCTTGACGGAGTCCTCGAAGCGGCCGGCGCGGTAGTAGGAGGCGCCGAGGGTGCCGCGGTGGGCGAGATCGGGGTCGGCGCCGACGGTGTGCTCGGCCATGCGGACGGCAAGGCCGGGGTGGGCGAGGCGCTCGGGGTGGGTGACGAGCATCCACGCGCCGTTGTTGTAGTTCGGCCAGGGGCGGAAAGCGGAGGCGTCTTCGCCCGCGGCCTTGGCAGCGCCGGCGGCCAGCAGGGCGAGGGTCCCGTCGGGGTCGCCGGTCTTCTTGATCGCCTTCTTCAGGAGCGCGAGCGCGTCGCCCGCCCGCCCGTCCTCGATCCTCGTGAGGACGACTTCCGCGATCCCTTCCTCCCCGGCAGGGAGGTCCTCGGAGTCCGCCAGGCGGTCGACGAGCGCGCGGTGCTCGTCGCGGTTGCCGGCGAGGCGGTGGAGTGCCGCGGCGAGGAAGAGTTTTTCGGGCTTCGCGCCGTCGCCTGCGAGCTTCGCCTGCGCGCGCGCGGCGAGGTCGCGGAGCACGGGCGGATCGGCGAGGGAAGCGGCGACCGTGAGCGCGTGAGGCCGCGCGTCGGGGTCGCCCTCCCACCACGCGCCGAGCCGGGCCGCGGCGGCCGGGCCGCCGCAGCGGGCGAGCCCGTCGAGGGCCGCGTCGCGAGCCTGCTCCGCGCCGGCGGCGGCGCCGTAGTCGCCCTCGAGCGCGGCGAGGAGGACGGCCTCGGCCTCGGCAAGGCCGATGGGGGCCTGGGCGATCTTCTGCAGGTCTTCGGGGCCCGGTGGCGTCTTCGCCGCGATCGCCGCCTTCACGGCGTCCACGAGGCTTGCCAGCCCTGCCGGGTCTCCCAGCGCGATGAGGGCATCGATGGCGATGTCCCGCCCGAACGCCGGCTTGCCGGAGGCGAGGTCCGCCTTCAGCGCCTCGGCGCCGCGCTTGTCGCCGCGCCAGGCGAGCACCAGCGCCGCTCCTGTCCGCGTCGCCGTGTCGCCGGACCCGAGCCGCGCCGCGGCCCACTCGCAATCGCCCTCCACGGGGGCGCGCAGGGCGCCCAGCGCGGCCTTCTGGGCCGCGCCTTCCGGGAACCGCCGCGCGGCGGCGATGAGGACGGCGAGGCGCTGGGGCCGCGGATCGCGCATCACGGCCGCGACTCCCAGCTGCAGCTCCTCGTCGCTCAGCGCCTCCGCGTTCTCGAACGGGTTCCCCTCGGCGCGCGCCAGCGTCCCGTCGATTCCCCAGTCCAGGCACCCGAGCACCCAGCGCGCGCGCCACGCCGCCTCGTCGTCCGCCCCGCGGGCGGCCTCCTCCAGCAGCGGGCGCAGGTCCGGCTTGTCCAGGCACGCGAACATCGCTGCTTCGCGGTCGCGCCACGACTCCGCCCCCAGCTTCGCCACGAGCGCCTCGCCCTCGCCCGCATGGGCGGACAGGGCCAGCACCAGCAGGATCGCGGCGGCGCGTTTCATGGTCCCGCATCGTAAGCGCCGCAGGCCGGGCGTACAAAGCCGGATCCTCGCCCTACGCGCCTCCCGGGTCCTCGTCTTCCCCGGCCCTCTTCGTCAGCTCGTCCAGCTGCTTCTTTTCCGTGTCCGCGCCCGGCGGCGCGACCGGTGCCGTCTCGCCGCCCGGCGGCGCGCCCGTCCCCTGCTCGTCCTCGCGCACGACCGCGATCGAGACCAGCTTGTCCCCGGAGTTGAGCCCGATGACCCGCACGCCCTGCGCGGCGCGGCGCGTCTGCTTGATCGTGCCGGCGTTCGTGCGGACCACCATCCCCTGCTGCGTGATCATCATGATGTCGTCGCCCGGCGCCACAGCCTTCAGCGTCACCACCGCGCCGTTCCGCTCGCTCGCCCGGATGTTGATGATCCCCATCCCGCCGCGCGCCTGCGTCCGGTACTCCCGGAACGGCGTGCGCTTCCCGTAGCCGTTCTCGCAGACGGTGAGGAGGGCCAGCCGCTCCTCCGGGCCCGCGTCGGCGTCGTCGGCGACCTCGACCTGCGTGTCGGGCGGCGCCGGCGCCTCGGCCGCGCCCGCCTCGGCCTCCACCGGCTCCTCCACCTCGTCCGCTCCCGGCGGCACCAGGTCGCTCGGTACGATCACCATGTCCACCACCAGGTCCTTGTCCCGCAGCTTGATCCCGCGCATCCCGTACGTCGCCCGGCCCATCGGGCGGGCGTGCTTCTCGGGGAAGCGGATCGACCGGCCCAGGCGCGTGCCGAGGATCACGTGGTCCTCGCCGCTCGTCTTCTGCACCCCGATCAGGCGGTCGCCGTCGTCGAGCTTGATCGCGATGATGCCGCCCTTGCGGACGTTCGAGTACTCGTCGAGCGCCGTCTTCTTCACGGTCCCGCGGCGCGTGGCCATGACGATGTAGCCGCTCGCGAAGTCGCGGATCGGGATCGCCGCCTGGATCGCCTCGCCCTGCTGCAGCTGCACGAGGTTCACGAGCGCGCGGCCCTTGGACGTGCGCGACAGCAGCGGCATCTCGTAGACCTTGAGCCAGTGCACGCGCCCCTGGTCGGTGAAGAACAGGATCGTCTCGTGGTTGGTCGCGACGAACAGGCGCTCGATGAAGTCTCCTTCCTTCATGTCGGCGCCGATGACGCCCTTGCCGCCGCGCCCCTGCCGCTTGTACGTCGCCACGGGGACGCGCTTCACGTACCCCTCGCGGCTGATCGACACCACCATCGCGTCGTCGGGGATCAGGTCCTCCTGCACGAACTCCCCGACCTCGCCCGCGATCTCGGTGCGGCGCTTGTCGCCGAGCGACGACTTCAGCTCGAGAAGGTCCTCGCGGATGATGTCGAGCACGAGCCGCTCGTCGGCGAGGATCGCCTTGTACTCCGCGATTTTCTCCTTCAGCGCGGCCAGCTCCTTCTGCAGCTTCTCGCGCTCGAGCCCCGTCAGCTTCGCCAGCGTCATGCGCAGGATCGCCTGCGCCTGCAGCACCGTGAACTTGAACCGCTCGATGAGCCGCTTTTCTGCGACCGGCACGTCCGACGACGACCGGATGATCGCGATCACCTCGTCGATCACGTCGATCGCCTTCAGCAGCCCCTCGAGGATGTGCGCCTCGGCCTCGGCCTTGTCGAGCAGGAACTTCGTCCGCCGGCGGATGATCTCGACCCGATGGTCCTTGTAGGCGACCAGCAGGTCCTTGAGATTCAGCGTGACCGGCCGCTCCTTCACCAGCGCGATCATGATGATCGAGAACGTGTCCTGAAGCGGCGTGCCGCGGTAGAGCTGGTTCAGCACGACCTGGTCGTCCGCGTCCTTCTTGAGATCGATGACCAGCCGCATTCCGTCCTTGTCGGACTCGTCCCGCAGGTCCGCGATCCCCTGGATCCGCCCCTCCCGGTGCAGTTCCGCCACCCGCTCGATGATCCGCTTCTTCGAGACGTTGTACGGGATCTCCGTCACCACCAGCGCCCGCCGCCCCTTCTTGTCCTCCTCCAGGTCGATCTTCGCGCGCACCATGCAGCTGCCGCGCCCCGTCTCGTACGCCTCCCGGATCCCCTTCAGCCCGCAGATGATCCCGCCCGTCGGGAAGTCGGGCCCGCGCACGATCTGCATCAGCTCCGCGATCGAGACCTCCGGCTCCTCGATCACCCGCACGATCGCGTCGCAGACCTCGGACAGGTTGTGCGGCGGGATCGACGTCGCCATCCCGACCGCGATCCCCGTCGTCCCGTTGCACAGGAGGTTCGGGAACTTCGAGGGCAGCACCGTCGGCTCGTTCTCCGTCTCGTCGTAGTTCGGCACGTACCGGACCGTGTCCTTCTCCAGGTCCTCCAGCATCAGCGACGCGAACTGCGACATCCGCGCTTCCGTGTACCGCATCGCCGCCGGCGGGTCCTCGTCGATCGACCCGAAGTTTCCCTGTCCGTTCGCCAGCATGTACCGGCTCGCGAAGTCCTGCGCCATGCGCACCAGCGTCGGGTAGATCGCCTGGTCCCCGTGCGGGTGGTACTTTCCCATCGTCTCGCCGACGATCTTCGCGCACTTCTTGAACTTCGCCCGCGGCCCCAGCCCCAGGTCGTTCATCGCGACGATGATGCGCCGCTGGCTCGGCTTGAGCCCGTCGCGCACGTCCGGCAACGCGAGCGACACGATCACGCTCATCGCGTAGTTGAGATACGAATCCTTCATCTCCTCTTCGATGAGGAGGTCGCGGATGAGCTCGGGTTTCGGGTCGGTTTCGGAGGTCACTGTGGAAGGGGCGTGGCGGGGGGTGGAAACGGCTTCAAGTCGTTGAAGCGAAACATTTTACCGGCGGAATCGGGGGGTGCAAGAAAGGCGGAGAAGCGAAGTGGCGGGGTGGTGGCGGGCGCCGTTCCGCGAACGCGGAAAGGCTTGACCGGAAGGGTTCCGTGGGCCCTGCCAGACGCGCTATTTCGGGGCCCGGAAGACGTCGTCCTCGAGCTTCGCGTCGAGCTCCAGGGTGTCGTACGTCTCGGTGAGTTTCCAGCCGCCGATGTCCACGTCGCGCTGGCGGGGTAGGGACGTCTTGGGGTCGATCCAGAGCGTCATGCGGAGCGGCGTTTCCTTTTCGCGCTGCACGGTGTACTCGACGGCCTGCAGCTCGACGCCGTCCTTCGACTCCTTCTTTCCGAGCCGGAACCCGTCGATCGCCCACGCGGTCCCGTCTCCCGGGTCGCGCCCCGCCGCGACCGCGCGGTCGACGTCCGCCATCGCGAACGCGCCGGTCCGCGCGAACCCCCGCGCGATGGCGGCCGCGGGGCTCGCGCCCGCCTCCACCTCCGCCCCGGGCTTCAGCGACGACCACGCCGCCTTCCCGTCCGTCCCGGAGCTCCACGCGACCTTCCCGCGTGCCGCCGCCCACCAGTCGAAGTCGAGCCGCGCGCAGGCGCCGCGCACGCGGATCGTCACGTCGTGGCGGTCGCCGTTCTCGCGCGGCTCGCGGGACCTGCACACGACGTGGAGCGACTTCGCGGAGACGAGCTTCTTCTCCATCGCCTCGAACAGCTCGCGGGCCGCTTTCGCGTCGGCGGTCTCCTCTGCCGGGGCGCAGACGGCAAGGAGGAGCAGGGTGGCGCAGGAGCGCAGGGGCGCGGGGATCATGGGCCCCGGATTCTACGCGCGCGCCGCGGCCTGCCCTACTCCCACATCCACGCTTTCCAGAGAAATGCAAGCACGTCGCCGCGACGGCGGGCCACGCGGCGGATCGTCTCGCGGTAGATCTTCCGGAAGAATTCGTCCTTCCCCCCGGCGGCTGCGGCGACGCGCGCGGCGGAGACATCAGTGCGCATCGCGAGGAACTCGCGGAACGAGCATGGCTTCGGCCCGGAAGCCGCCGCGCACGCCGCGGCCAGGGCGTGGACCGCCTTGAAGTACGGACGGAGCTTCCTGCGGTCGGCCTGCCGGAGCTCCTCCCGTGCGGCGGCGGCGTCGCCGGAGGAGGCCGCGATCCAGCCGGCGAGCGTCGCAAGGCATGCCCCGGCGTCCCCGGATCGCCTTCCTGCGCTGCGGCGGCAGGCCTCCGCGGCCTCGGCATCCCGGGACATGTCCAGCTCGATGATCGCGATGTTGAGGAGCATGCCCGGGTCGAGGCCGGGTCGCTCGCGCCACCCCTCGGCGTACCGCGCCGCGCGGCGGGACTCGTTGAACTGCATCAGCGCGCCGACGGCTGCGTCCTTCAGCGCGACGCGGGCCATGACGGACTTCTCGTGGTACTGGAGGAACGCGATCAACCGCCCTGCCTGCCTGCGCCCGGCCAGCCCCTCGATCCAGGATTCGGCCGCCGCCTCCCAGGATCTCGAGGACGGCGGAGCCGAGTGGAAGAACTTCTCGGCACCCTGGTAGTCGGTCCTCCGGAAGAGATCCCAGGCGAGCATGCGCCCCGCGATCGCGGACGCCTCGGGCCGGGCGGCCTCGAGCCTGAGCATGGAGGAGAGCGCATCCAGCATGTGCGCCCCGGACAGCGCGTTGAGTATCGGCTCGACGTCCCAGTCGGTCGCGTCCGGGGCGCGCAGGAACGCCTCGAGATGCTTCGTCACGTCCGCGGGACGGTTGCGTCCGGCGGCGACCCGGACGCGCGATGCGGCGAGGAATCCCGCGGAGGACGTGAGGGCCGCGGTCTCCGCCGTGCGCTCCGCCGCATCCAGGTCCTTCGCCTCGATCTGGAGCGTGAGCAGCCGCCGCGCCGCGCCCTCCATGCCCGGTTCCAGTTCCAGGGCCTTCTGGAGATACGTCCGCGCGGCCTTCCGGTGCGCCGCAACGTCCGGCTTCCCGGCGATCGCCGCCTGCAGGTGCGCGTCGCCGAGGTACGCCATCGCCCTGGCGCTCCCCGGGAACGCCGCGGCGTAGCTCGCCGCCGACGCCGTCGCGCACAGCCAGTCCTTCGCGTCGTGCTGCCACTCGACCAGGCTTCCCCAACCCCACCCGTACATCGGCTCCGCCGCCAGGAGCCGCTTCATCTCCGCAATCCCCTCCGCCAGCTTCCCCCTCCGGACGAGGATCCAGGCCCTGCGGCCGCTCAGCGACACCGGGACCTGGCCGCCGAAAACAGCCGGGGAGCAGGCGGCCTCGGCCTCGTCGAATCGCGCTCCGTCGGCCAGCGCGACGGCGCGGAGGTCGTGGGCGGTCTCGTCACGCTGGTTGAGGGCGATCGCGCGGTCCAGCGCCTCGAGCCGCTCCGCGGCGTCCCCGGGTTTCAGCAGGAGGCGGGACAGGGCGAGCCAGACCGAGGCCGTCCGGGGCCGGGCGGCGGCGAGTTCCCGCGCGAACGCCACCGCGTCCTCCGCGCGCTCGAGCGACCCGCACCAGTCCGCGATCTCGTCCCAGCCGTCCAGGAATCCGGGCTCCAGCTCCAGCGCCCGCCGGTAGCGGGCGATCGCCCCGTCGCGCTCGCCGCACGACCAGAGCAGCCTCGCCATCGCGACGTGGTTCCAGCTGTCGAGGGGACCTCGCACCATCGCCTGCTCCAGCAGCGCCCTGGCGCCCGCGGCGTCGCCGGCCAGGAGCCGCAGTTCCGAGAGGCGCCGGGCCGTGACGCCCGAGGCGGGATCGAGACGCAGCGCCTCGCGCAGGCACTCTTCCTCGAGCTTCCAGTCGCGGGCCGCGCGCGCCACCCCGGCGCGGCAGAACTGGATTTCCGCGGAGAAGGGATACCGGCGGCACGCCTCCTCCGCCGCCTGCGCGGCCTCGGCCGGCTTCCCGGCCGCGGCGAGCTGGTCGGCGGCGGCCGCCCGGGCGGCGGCGCACCCGGGCCAGGCGTCGCGGAGGCGGAGGACGCGCGGCAGCAGTTCCGCCGGCGTCAGCGCGGCGCGCGCGCGCGCGACGTATTCGCGGAATCCCTCCCCGGCGAATCCCTGCCGCTCCAGCTCCGATTCGACGAACCCCAGCGCTTCGCGCCGTTCCTCCGCGGTGTCACAGCAGTCCAGCAGCCCGCCCACCGCCCCCGCGCTGTCCGCGTCAAGCCGCACGGCGCGCTCGCACAGCGCTCGCGCTTCCTTCTTCCGGCCCTGCCTCGCCTCGACCTCCGCCAGGATCCGCAGCCCGGCCGGATGGGCCGGCGCCAGCCGCGCCGCCTCCGCCCCCGCCCGCCGCGCTTCTTCGAATTCGCCCCTCCCCAGAAGGGCCCAGGCGAGCTCGCGCCATGCGAAGTCGTCGCGCGGGTCGGACTCGAGGGCGCGCCGCGCGGCGGCCTCGACGCGGGAGGGGTCGTTCAGGCGGAGCCAGCGCAGGAGGAGGTGGTGAAGTCCGGCGTGGGTGGGGAAGCGCGCGAGGGACTGCTCCAGGCCGGCGAGCGCGGCGGCCGGGCCCCCTGTGGCGCAGACGAGGCGAGCGACCGAGTCGTGGACCTCGAGGTCGAGCGGCTGGAGCTCGAGGGCGCGGCGCCACGCGCGCAGGGCGCGGGCGAAGTCGCCGCGGGAGTGGGCGATGGAGGCCTCCACGGCCAGGACGTGGGCCTCGTGCGCGCGGCCCCGCGCGCGTTCGAGGCATTTCTGCGCGTCCTCCGCCGCCCCGCAGAACGACCGTCGCTCGGCGGCGAACAGGAGCAGCCCGCCGTCGTCGGGCCGCCGGCGGATCGCCTCGTCGAGCACTTCGAACCCCTCCGCGGTCCGGTCGAGGGTGTCGAGGGCGAAGAAGAGGGTCTGCGCCGGTGCGCCGGAGAGGTCCCCGAGGAGCCTGTTCCTGCGCTCGAGGAAGCCGAGTCCCGTGTCGGGCCGGCCGGTGGCGCGGGCGGCGCGGAACAGGCGGCTTGCGGCGTCCTCGTTGAGCCAGTCGAGGCACGCGGAGGCGCGCCAGGCGGCGGCCGCGCCCTCGCGGTCGCCGCTGCGCCAGCGGAGTTCGCCGAGCAGGGAGAGCGGGCCGCCGCGCTCGGGGAGCCCGCGGATGGCGTTGCGGACCAGCCACCGGGTGCGGGACTCGTCGCGCGCGTCGGCCAGCGTTTCCTCGGCGAGGATCTCGAGGAACACGGGGTGCGCGTGGGGATCGGAGCAGACCCGCTCGAGGACCTGCCGCCGTTCCGCGCGGCGGCCGAGGGCGGCCAGGCAGTCCATCTGCGCCGCCCGGAAGGCGCGGCTTTCCGGCGCCAGTCCGAGCAGCCCCTCGATCGCCTCCAGCTGCCGCGCGAGGTTGCCGTCGTAGCGGCCCAGCGAGAGCCGGGCCATCCACGCGAGCCGGTGTCCCGGGAACCTCCCCGCCAGCGCCGCGGCGTGCCGCTCGGCGGCGTCACGGTCGTGCGCCTCGAGCGCGAGGTGCACCTCGTGCAGCACGTCGTGCGCCTCCGCGTCGGGAAGCGCGAGCCCCTCGAGCAGCTCCTTCCGGGCGACCGGCACCAGCGCCATCCCGCGCGGGCCGCTGTCGCGCTGCTCCTCGAACAGCGGCTCCGCGAACGCCTCGACGTGAAGGCGCGATCCGGGCTCCCGCAGGACCAGCGTCCGGCGCGCCTCGTCGAATCCGATGACCGCCTGGAGATGCCCCTGGCGCGCGGTGCGAGTGACGAGGGTGAAAGGCACTCCCCGGTCGATGAGCGCGACCGTGGTCGGCCAGTCCGCGCGGAACTCGCGCGCCTCGAACCCGTGCGTCGCGGCCCACTGGCGCTCGGAGTGGTTCGGCGTGCCGTCGTAGCAGATCCGCCCGGCGATCTCCATCTGCTCCGCAGGCATCTCCCAGTACCGCGCGATCGCCGCCAGCGTCGCCGGCGCGCACGTGAGGTGGTTCTGCCTCACGAACGGCACCGGCAGGACCCGCCGCCTCGCCCCGGGCGCCGCGGACTCCAGCGTGTCCCCCAGCCGCTTCAGGCCCGACTGCCGCGCCAGCTGCAGCGCCACCGCGCGCTCCCCCCGCCGGTGGGCGAGGTCGCTCCGCAGGCCCACCAGGTACTCCCGGAACCCCGCCTCCGCGATCGGGGTCCGCCGCTCGAATTCGTCCAGCGTGCGCGCCGCGTCCGCGACGAGGCCCAGCTCGCGCTCGAGGTAGAAGAGCTGGGCGGCCACGGAGCCGCTCTCGATCCGCGCCATCGCCTCCCGCAGGAGCGCCAGGGCCTCCTCGTCGCGGGAGGTCTCGGTCAGCAGGTGCGCGGCGGCCTGCACGGCGGGCCGGTACCAGGGGCGGAGACGCAGCGCCTCGCGCGCGCGCTCCAGCCCCTCCTCGCGCCGGTCCTCGCGGTCGAGGATGTGCGCGTGGACGACGTGCAGCCAGGCCCTCCTCGCGTCGATCGCCAGCGCGCGCCGCATCTCCTCTTCGGCCCTCTCGAAATCGCGCAGCCCCGCCAGCAGCTCGGCGCGAAGCGCCACCCAGTCCGCCGCGCCCGCGGCCGGCGCCCCGGCGAGATCCGGTTCGCCCTTCACCCGTTCCCAGGTCTCCCACGACCCGCGGCTCTCCCGGAAGGCCAGCATGCCGAAGTAGCGGGCATAGGGATCGGACGGGTAGCGGCGAAGCGCCGCGAGATGGATCGCCGTGCCGAGGCGGTGGGCGCCGAGCTGGTGGGCGAGGCGCCCCGCGAGGACGCTGGCCTCCGCCGACCGCCATTGCCGGAGAGGAGCCGCCCGCTGCGCCGCCGACCACGCGGCCAGGTATCGGCCCTCATGATAGTGACCGTCGATTTCCTTCAGGAGCGGCTCATCGGGCTGCGCCGCGCCCGCGTGTGCATTCATCGAGATTCCCCGGTCCAGTCCCTCGGCGGCATTGTAGAAGACGAAGGACCCGATTCGGACAGGGCCCGAATACACTCCGCCCATGGCCGAGGGCGCTTCCGGGGGCGTGACAGCGGTGGTGGTGACGTTCCACCCGCGGCCGGAAGCGGGGGAGGGGATCGCGGCGGCGCTGGAGCAGGCGGAGCGCGTGGTCGTCGTCGACAACGGGTCGACGGAAGAGGAGCTGGCGGCGGTCGCGGCGCTGAGGGACGCGCGGGTCGAGCTTCTGCGGAACGCCGCCAACGAGGGGATCGCCGCCGCGCAGAACCGCGGGATCCGGCGGGCGCGCGAGCGGGGCGCGGCCTTCGTCCTGCTGCTCGACCAGGACAGCGTCGCCGCCCCCGGGATGGCCGCCGCCCTGCGCGCCGCGTGCGCCGACCCGGGCGTCGGCATCGCCGCCGCCGTCGCGTCCGACCCCGGCCAGCGGAAGCCGCCGCAGTTCCTCACGTCCGCCGACGGCCGCGCCTGCGAGATCCGCGAAGCCACCGCCGGCCCCGTCCGCAACCTCCTCTTCGCCATCGCCTCCGGCAGCCTCGTCCCCGCTGCCACCTTCGACCGCGCCGGCCTCATGCGCGAGGACTTCTTCGTCGACTGGGTCGACATCGAGTTCGGCCTCCGCGTCCGCGCGGCCGGGCTCGACATCGTGGCCGTCCCGGAGGCGCGCCTGCGGCACCGGCTGGGCGAGTACGAGGAGCGGACGCTGGCCGGGCGGATCGTGCCCGTCACGCACCACTCCGCGCTGCGCCGCTACTACCAGGCGCGGAACCGGCGCTGGACGAAGCGGCTGCACGGGCGCGCGTTCCCCGGGTTCTTCCGGGCGATGAAGCGCGGCGCCCGCGTGGACCTGCTGCGGCTGCTGCTGTTCGAGCGGGGGAGGATCGGGAAGCTCTGGGCGACGTTCCGGGGGGCGCTGGCGGGGACGTTCGGGCGGATCCGCTAGTCCGCCGCGTACTCCGCGCGGTGCTCGTCCCACCATTCGTCCCAGAAGTCCGCCGGGTCCTCGTCTCCCTCGTCGAGTCCGGTGAGGCGGGAAAGAGCCCCGGGGGCGTAGTCGGAGATCATCCATTCGCCTCGCCAGCCGGGCCAGGTGAGGGTCACGGCGCCGTCGTCCCCGAGGAGCGGACCCCAGGCGGCGATACCCTCGCGCGCGTCGATCGCGGCGAGGGTGCAGGCGGCGAGGAAGCGCAGGTCCGGGTTGTCGGCGCGCAGCAGGGCGCGGGCTGCGTCGAGGGCGCCGCGGTCGTGCGGGGCCGGGAACGGGGCGAGGCGGACGACGGCGCCCAGGAGCGGGCGAATTTCGGCGGCATCCGCGCCGCGGACGAGCATGCGGAGAAGCACCTCGGCGTCCTCGCGCGTCGCGACGGCGGCGGCGACGGCGGCCGCCCGGGACCGGTCGCGAAGAACGAGGAAGGGCAGGACGCCGCGCACGCCGCGGCGTGCGGCGGCGGCCTCGGCGTCGGCGAGCGGGACGCGGGGGCGCTCGCCCGCGACGGCGCGGACGATCTCCGCCTCCGCCTCGGGCCCGCCGAGCGCGGCCAGCGCGAAGAACACGGCCGGGGCGAGCACGGGATCGTCGCGCAGCGCGGCGACCTCTGACGCGAGCGCGGCGTCCCCCGAGTACGACGCGGCCTCCAGCGCCCACGCGCGGGCGGGCGCCGCGTACTCCGCGCTGCGGGCGATGTCGAGGAGCGTCCGCGCGTGCGGCCTGAGCAGGAAGGCGAAGTTCGCGGGGGCCGCGGGAAGGCCTCGATCGGGCCCGAGCCCGCGGCACGGGACGGCGTCCGCGCCGGCGCGCGCCGCCGAGGCGAGGATCTCCATCGCCTTCTCCGCGAACTCCGGCTCCGCCCCCTGCGCCGCGGCGACCAGGTCGCCGGTGAGCGCCGCCTGCCACGCCAGCGGCAGGGCCGCCACCGCCCGGAACGCCGAGCGCCGCGCCTCCGGGGACTTCATCCGAAGCGACTCCCGCGCGATCCTCGCGAACACCGCCATCGCCGCCGGGTCCGAAACGTCGTCGTATCCGGCCGCGCGCCGCCGCGCCCTGTCCTCGCCGTCCGGCGCGCCGACCAGCACGCGGAAGATCTGCGACAGCCCGCCATGCAGCAGCATCGACGGATCCGACATCCCGCCCTTCACGCACGCCTCCGTCAGCGCCTCCAGCAGCTCCACGGTCGCCGCCTCCTGGCCCACCCGCGGGTCCAGCGCCTCCTCGAGCACCGCGTGGAGCCGCGCGTCCTCCGGGAGATTCTCCTGCAGCCGCAGCCGGAGCCCGTCCACCTCCCCGTACAGGATCCGGTCGACCAGCCGCCCCGCACGCTTCGACGCCTCCAGGTCCTTCCCGGCCCGCACTCCCCGGAGCGCCGGCACCGCCGCCCGGCCGGCCGCCGCCAGCGCGGCTTCGGCGGCGTCGCGCACGGCGGCGTCCTCGGAAGCGAGGCGGGCGCACGCGGTCGCGATGTCCTCCGCTGTCGCTCCCGACTCCGGCGCGTCGAGCACCGGGACCGCCAGAGGCTCGGCCTCCGGAAGCGGCCAGTCGTCCGCCCCGACCGCGACGCGGAAGTCGAGGCTCGCGGGGTCGCTGGGCAGGGCGACGCATCCGGACAGGAGGGGGAGCGCGAGGGCGCACGCGGCGAGCGGTTTCATGCGGAGCTCCTGGAGGACCGGCGGGACCGGGAATCGGACGCCGGCGTCAGGAAACAGGACGCTTCCCCCCCGCGCCGGAGGGCGCGGCAGGCCTGAAACGTCGTCTTTCCCCTGTTTCGCATGGCGTTTCGGACGTCCGGATTGTTTTCAGCAAGGCGTGTGCCGGTGGCGCGCGACGGTGTACCGTGGGGTCATGCCGTCCCTGCCCGCCGTTTCCGCGCTCGAGGCCCGGCGCCTCCTCCTGGGCGCCCAGGGCCTCCTCGACGACCCCGCGTGCCCGGCAACACCGGCCCGGCTCCAGGCCCTCGTCGAACGGATGGGCTTCGTCCAGGTCGACTCCATCAACGTCGTCGAACGCGCCCATCATCTCACGCTCGGCTCGCGCCTCGACGCCTACCGCCCCCCTCACCTCACCACCCTCCTCGAGAATCGCCGCTCGCTCTTCGAACACTGGACCCACGACGCCTCCGCCATCCCCACCGCCTTCTTCCCCCACTGGCGCCACCGCTTCGAGCGCTACCGCCGCCGTTTTCACGAGGACGGCTGGCTCCGCGACCGCCTCGGCCCGCGCTTCCGCAAGGTCATGGACGGCATCCGCGAGCGGATCCGCGGCGACGGTCCCGTCCTGTCGCGCGACTTCGAGCACGACCGCAAGGGCGAGCCCGGCGGATGGTGGGGCTGGAAGCCGCAGAAGGCGGCTCTCGAAGTCCTGTGGCGCGCCGGCGAGCTGGCGATCGCGCGCCGCGAGGGGTTCCAGAAGGTCTACGACCTCATGGAGCGGGTCCTGCCGGAGGCGCACGCGCGCCCGGCGCCGCCGAAACGAGAGCACGAGGACTGGGCGTGCCGCGAGGCGCTCGACCGCCTCGGCGTCGCGACGCCGGGCGAAATCGCCGCGTTCTGGCACGCCGTCGGGCCGGCGGAGGCGCGGCGGTGGTGCAGGGAAGCGCTCCGGCGGGGCGAGATCGAGGAGGTACTGGTCGAGTCGGTGGACGGCGCCGCGCCGCGCAGGGCCGTCGCCGTGGCCGACTGGCGCGCGCGGCTGAAACGGCTTCCCACGCCCCCCGACCGCATGCGCCTGCTCAGCCCGTTCGATCCGATCCTGAGGGACCGGAAGCGCGCGCTGCGGCTGTTCGGGTTCGACTACCGGATCGAGGTGTTCGTGCCCGCGCCGCGGCGCAGGTACGGCTACTACGTGATGCCCGTGCTCGACGGGGAAGAGCTGGTGGCGCGCGTCGAGCCGAAATTCCGGCGCGACACCGGCACCCTCGAGGTCCGCGGCGTCTGGTGGGAGGGCAGGCCCCGCGCCGCCCGCCGGCTGCGCGACGCACTCCAGCGGCTTGCGGCGCTCGTCGGCGCCCGCCGCGTCTTCCCGGCGCATGCGACGATGGCCCCATGCACCCCGTAACGCGTTATTTCAAGGCGCTCGAGTCCGTCCAGACCCTTCGCGGCTTCCTCCAGGACGACACGATCTTCCGTTTCGCGGCTCTCCCGCTTGCCGAGATGGAAGAACCGCCCGCCATGTCCGCGCTGTGGAACGCCGCCGGGGAGCTCCAGTCGCGCGGCGGCATGGCCCGCACGCTCGCCCTGGTCGCAGCGGCGCTGTTCGCGCGTCGTGGGGACCTTCCCGGGGGCATCGCCTCGCAGGCGCGCCACCTCGTCGCCGTGCGGGACGTCCTCGATTCCTGGGGGCCGTCCGCGGGCGCGACGGCGTTCGCGCTCGCCCTCGGAGTCGGCGGCGGCCGCCCGGTCCCCGTCCTCGAACGCGCCCGGCGCATTCACGACCTCTGGCGCCGCGACCATTCCTGGCTGACCGGCGAGGACGACTGGCCGACAGCCGCGTGGCACGCCGCGCGCGGCGCCGAGCCGGCGGCGGTCGCGGCAGCGACGGAGGAGGCCCACCGCGCGCTCGTCGCGCTGAACTTCGCCCGCGCCAACACCACCCAGCTCGCCGCCCAGATCCTCGCCCTCGCCAGGGTCCGCGACGGCCTCCGGCGCTTCGAACTTCTCCAGGGCGCCCTCCGCGACCGGAACCAGCCGCGCTCCCTCTGGGGCGTCCTCGACGTCGCCCTGCTCGCGCTTTTCCCCGATCCGCCCGCCGAGCTGGCGCGTGATCTGGTTACGCGGACGGAAGCGCAGCTGAAGGGTCCCGATGCGCCCGCCCGGATGACGGCGCCGTCGCTCGCGGCGCTCATGGTCAGCCGGGAACGCTCGAAAGACCGCGACCGCGACGACTTCCTGACACTCCGTGTCGCGGCGATGGTCAGCATGTGCCGGGAGCTGGGAGAGTAGCCGGCCCGGCAGCTACGCCAGCGCCGCCAGCGCCGCGTCGAGCCTCGGCAGCGCTTCCGCGATGTCCGCTTCGCTCACCGCGCCGATCGAGAGCCGGAACCAGCCGCTGTCGTCGGGCGCGCCGAAGGCCTGGAACGGCACGATGCCGATCTGCGCGGCCTCGAGGATGTACTTGCGGATCTCCTCGTTGGTCCTGAGCGCGGCGCCGGCCGGCGTCTTCTTCCCGAACGCGTTGATCCGCACGGTGAGGTAGATGCCGCCCATCGGCGGGATGCTGTCCACGGGGCGCCCCGCGGACTTCATCTTCTGGAACCCGCTGTGCAGCGCCTCCAGGCGGCGCGTGACGCCGGCCATGAAGACCTTCGCGAACTCCCCGCACGCCGCGGGATCGTCGAGCAGCGCCACCGTCGCGACCTGCTCGGCGCGTGGCGCCCACGCCCCGACGTGCCCCAGGATCGCGCTCATCTTCTCGATCACGTCCACCGGCCCGACCGCCCAGCCGACGCGCGCGCCGGTCGCGGCAAAGGCCTTTGAGATGCCGTCCACGAACACCGTAAATCGCACCATCTCCGGCACCAGCTCGATCGGCGTCACGTGCTTCACGCCTTCCACCGTCAGCGGCCAGTACACCTGGTCGTACATCAGGAACAGCGGCCGCTCGCCCTTCTCCTCGCGCCTCCGGTTCTCCGCGACGATCCCCTCGCAGATCGCCTTGAGCACCGCCGGCTCGATCGCGGTGCCCGTCGGGTTCAGCGGCGAGTTCAGGCAGACCATCCGCGCGCCGGCGAACGTCGGGCGCAGGCTTTCGAGCGTGGGGAGGAAGCGGTCCTCGGGGCGGCACGGCACGGGGACGCCGGCCGCGCCCATCTGGTGGATGTAGTGGTTGTTGTTCCACGACGGGAGGGGGTAGACGACACGGTCGCCCGGGTCCACGAGGGTGCGGTACGTCCCGTAGATGACGGGGCGCGCGCCGCCGCAGATCAGGATGGACTCGACCGGGTACTTGAGGCCGAGCTCGCGCTCGTAGTACCGCTGCACGGCCTGCCGGAGCTCCAGCACGCCGTCGGAGGGCGGGTAGTTCGTCTCGCCCCTGTCGAGCGCCTTGCCGATCTCCGCCTTCAGCTTCGCCGGGATCGGGAACTGCTTCGGGTCGAAGTCGCCGACCGTGAGGTTGCAGATCTTCTTGCCGCCGCGGACGAGCGCGCGGATGTCGGCGGCGATCTTGAGGATCTCGGAGCCGATGATGCCCGCCGCCATCTTCGAGACGCGGACGCCCGAGGCCTGCTTCGCGAGGGGAGTGCAGTCGATGACGCCGTGCTGGGTGGCGGTGGTCATGGGGGAATCATCGCCGAGGGGGGGTGGAAGACCAAGCGTTGGACGAGGAAAAACGGCTGGGGATGGGGATGGGGCGGGCTTGGGCTGGGGCTTGCGCAGCGCGGGCCCGTCCCACCGCCCTTCACTCCCGTCTCCCATCTCCCTTCTCGTTACTTCCCCACGTCGCTCGCGCAGCGGAACCCGACCGTCCGCTTCGGGTCCTTCACCGCATCCCCGCGCGCCCGGTCGAATGCCCGCACGTCGTACGGATGCTCCCCGAAAGACCCGCCGCGCACCACACGGCTCCGGCCGCTCGCGGGACCCCGCGGGTTGTCCGCGGACGCCGAGGCATACGCGTCCGGAGCGTACCAGTCGGCGCACCACTCCCACGCGTTCCCGATCAGGTCGAACACCCCGTCCGGGCTCGCGCCCGCCGGGTAGCTCCCGACCGTCCTCGGCCCGCCCGTGCCGCCGTCGCGCCCGCCGACGTTCGCGCGCGCCTCGCCGGCCATCGGCCCGGCGCTCCCCCACGGGTACGCCAGCCCGCCCGCGCCCCGCGCCGCCCGCTCCCACTCCGCCTCCGTCGGGAGCCGCTTCCCGGCCCACTTCGCGTACGCGTAAGCGTCGAACCAGTCCACCCCCAGCACCGGCCAGTCCTCCGTCAGCGTCCCCTTCGCCGTCCACGTCCCCGGCGTGTGGTCCTTGCCCGCCGGCTGGTCCGGGTGCCGCCACGCCTCGTCGCCGTGCGCCTGCACGTCCTCCAGGAAACGGCGGTACTGGCGGTTGGTCACCTCGAACCGGTCGAGCGCGAACGCCGACAGCCCCACGCGCGTCGCAGGCTGCGCGTCGGGGAAACCCTCGCCGCTTCCCAGCGTGAACTCGCCCGCCGGGATGCGCACCAGCCCCAGGTCCTCCAGCGTGAACGCCGCTCCCGCGGCCTTTCCCGGCTCGACCTTCACCGTCCGCTCCACGTCCAGCACGCGCACCCGGTGCTCGCCCGGGGAGAGGTTCGCGAACGTCTGCGGGCCCGCGCCCCGGCGCTCGCCGTCCACCCACACCGCGGCGTTCCTCGGCACGGTGAGCTCGATCGAGCCGGGAAGGGGCTTGAGGACGGCGTTGTGAGGCGTGACGTCCTTGTGCAGGACGGCGAGTTCGACTTCGTACGGCTCGTACCCCTCCATCACGAACGTGACCTTGTGGTTCCCCTCGCGGAGGTGCTCGACCGACAGCGCTTCCCGCGTGGTCCCGGCGGCGTTGCCGTCGACGAAGACCTTCGCGCCCGCGGGGTCGCTCTCGAGGTGCAGCGTGCCGAAGCCGATCTGCTTGAGCGTAAGGACGCGCGCGGTGACGCGTCCGCCCTCGACGTCGATGTCCGTCTCGTACGGGTGGCAGCCGGCGAGTTCCGCGCGGATCTCGTGGCGTCCCGCCGGGAGGTTGCGGAGGTCGAGCACCGGCGAGGCCGGGCCGTACTCGCGGCCGTCGATGAAGATCCTCGCGCCCTCGGGGGACGTCGACAGCGTGAGGCCGCCCATGAGCTGCTCGAGCCGGTACGTCGGCGCGAGGGCCTCGCCCGGGCCGACCTCGAATTCGCACGCCAGCTCGGCGTAATCGCGGCGCACGAGGAGCACGACGTGCCGGCCGGCCGCGAGCCCGTCGATCGCGGCGGGCGACGGCCCGTAGTTGTGCCCGTCCACGATCACGTCCGCGCCGTCGGGCACCGTCCGGAGCGTCACCCGCCCCGCCCTTGCCGTGACCGGCGCCGTTCCTCCGTCCTCAGGCGCCTGCACCGACACCAGGCTCGCGCGGCTCGGCTCGGGACCCTTCGCGCGCCGCTTGTGCAGCAGCGGCGACACGATCCCCGCGACCGCGACGGCCACCGTCGCCACCGCCGACGCCGCGATCCACCGCGTCCCGCCCCGCGCCGCCCAGCCCGCCGGCTGCGCCGTGGGCGTCTCGCCGCGCAGCCACGCCTCCAGGTCCGCCCGCATCGCCGCCGCCCCCGCGTACCTCTGCCGCGCGTCCGACTTCATCGCGCGCTTCACGATCGCGTCCAGCTCCGACGGCACCCGCGGGTTCATCTCCGACGGCAGGTCGCAGCCGCTCGGAAGCTCGCCGGTCAGCATCTCGAAGAGCACCACGCCGACCGCGTAGACGTCGGCGCGCCCGTCCACGGCCTGCCCGCGGCGCTGCTCCGGGGCCATGTACAGCGCCGTCCCCGGCACCAGCCGCGGCGCCGCGCCCTTCAGCCCGCCCGAATGCTTCATTCCGCTCGCGTCCGCATCGCGCACCTGCGACAGCCCGAAGTCCGTCACCCGCACGCGTCCGTCCGCGCCGCAGATCACGTTCCCCGGCTTGATGTCCCGGTGCACCACCCCGCGCGCGTGCGCGAACTCCAGCGCCTCCAGCACCTGCGCCGCCACCCGCGCCGACTGCGCCGGCGATATCCGCTTCTTCCGCCTCAGCAGGTCCCGGAGGCTGATCCCCTCCACGAACTCCATCACGAAGAACGGCGGGTCGTGCCGCGTGTTCAACCCGATCGTCCGCACGATGTTCGGGTGCACCAGCGCGCTCTGCAGGAACGCCTCGCTCCGCAGCTCCCGCGTCAGCCCCCGGTCCCCCGGGAACTTGATCGCCACCAGCCGCCCGGCGATCTCCGCGTGCTTCGCGACCCAGACCTCGCCGAACCCGCCGCTTCCGATGCGCTCGACCAGGACGTATTCCGACAGCCTCAGTCCGGGGCGCAGTGCCTGTTCCGACATGGGCCTCTCCTCTGTCCCCCCCAGGGACATCGGGACAGGGTCAGTGTAGGACACGATGGAAGGGCCGTTCAAGGCGGAAGTGGGACTTGTCCGGGCGGGCCGGGACGGGCCCTACGGCCAGGCCTGCGCGGACATCGCGAGCCGCAGCCCGACGAGAAGCGACGAGCTCGCGGGATGGAGCGACTGGCGGACCGCCGCGTGGGCCTGCGCGGGGGAGCTTCCCCACGAGCCGCCCCGGACCGCGCGCACTCCGGGCAGGGCTGGATCGAAGAGGTTGAGGCACCAGGTGGCCGCGCCGCCGGAGAGGTCGCGGAGTCCGAAGGGGGATTCGTCCGCGGGGAAGGAGCCGGCGGGGAGGGGGCGCGCGGGGCCGTCGAGGGAAACGTTGGTGTGGGAGTAGGTGCCGTCGTAGCTGCGGCCGAAGGACCAGGCCCGCTGGTCCGCGCCGCGCGCCGCCTTCTCCATCTCGTCCTCGTGCGGCAGGCGGTAGGCGCGGCCGTCGCGCGCGGACCGCCACTCGCAGTATGCGATCGCGTCGTGCCAGGTCACGCCGAGCACCGGCCAGCCGGGCTCCCAGCGCAGCTCGGGATCCTCCTCGGCGGACGGCAGCCGGAAGCGCGCGTCCGCCCCCTCCCCCTCGCGCACCCAGAACCTGCGCTCCGCCTCCTTCGGGCGCCGCCGCTCCGCCTCCTCGGCGCGGCCCTTCGCACAGAGGTCGTTCAGGTACTCCAGCCACTCGGCGCAGGTGACGGGGAAGCGCGCGAGGAAGACGTCGGCGGTCTCCACGGCGGGAGGCTCGGCGCCGTCGTCGGGGCGGCCTTTCGCGAACGGCCCGCCAGGCACGAGCACGAATCCGTCGGGGACCTCGCTGGGCGCGTAGAGCGTCACGTCCTGCTTCCAGAGGCCGTCGCGGGTGATCCGCACCGGCAGCCGCACCTCCGGGATCCCCTGCGAGCGCAGCGTGCAGACGTAGTCGCCCTGGGGCAGCTCGATCGGCCCGACCGGCGTGCGCCCCAGCAGGCGTTCCTCCTGCGGCACGAGCCGCCGGTCCGTCTCCTTGAGCCTCGCCACCCAGACCTCGACGCCCTTGCGCTCGACACGATGGCACGACGCCGAGTGCCCGTGCTTCCCCGCCGCCCCGCGCGGCCAGATCGCCGGCACCGGGAGGTCGTCCGGCGCCGCCGCCAGGTCCGGCCGCGGCCGCCCCTCGCGCCACGGCACCGCCGCCGACGCCACGAACTCGATCCCGAAATCCCCGGACACCGGCCGCAGGCACGGGCACGCGTACACCCACGTCCGCAGCTCCAGCCGCCCGGGCGCGTCCAGCAGGTACCGCCACTCCCCGCCCTTGTCGTACCCCGCGAACGAGTTCCACACGTGCACCATCCCCGCCCGGTCCCCGCGCTTCTCCGCCTCAAGGTACCGCTCCACCAGCTGGCTGCACATCCCCGCCAGCGCCTCCGCGTTCCCGGAGTCCAGCCGAAGCGCCTCCCGGAACGCCGCCTGCGCCTGCGCACGCTTCTCCACCCGCTCGTCCCTCGCCTCCCGCAGCTCCGCCTCCACGTCCCACAACGCCCGCTTCTCCGCCACCGCCAGGTGCGGCCGGATCCTCGCCGCGTACTCCGCCGCCTTGAACTCCAGCTCGCGGATCCGTGCCTCCAGCTCGTCGCAGCGCGCAAGCAGCGCCCGCCCCCGGTCCACATGGCCCGCGGCCTCCCGGGAGAGGCGCCGGGACTCGGAAGCGCCCTCGGCGAATTGACGCACTGCGTCATGAAGTTCGCGGGCGGACGCGAAGCGCTCGGCGGGGTTCCGAGCCATCGCGCGAAGGCAGATCGCCTCGAGCCCCGCCGGAACCGGCCCTGGCTTCGGCCCGCGCGTCTCCTCCACCCGCCGCGAGGGAGGCGCCAGCCGGAAGTCCTTCACCTTCGCGATCACGTCGTCCCGCGAGGCGCCCTCGAACGGCGCCCGCCACGTCAGGATCGAGTAGAGGATCGTGCCGAGCGCGTAGACGTCCGTGCGCTCGTCCATCGCGTCGGAACGCCCCGCGGCGGCCTCGGGCGACATGTACGACGGCGTTCCGACGACCTGGCCGACCATCGTCAGGTCCGCCAGCGGGACCGGGAGCGGGGAGGAGGCGTCCGCGCTCACAGGCTCCGCCTCGCCCGTGAACGTCGCCAGCCCCCAGTCCACGATCAGCACCTCGCCGTAGTCGCCGAGCATCACGTTCGCGGGCTTCAGGTCGCGGTGCAGCACGCCGCGCGAATGCGCGTAGGCGATCCCCAGGCACACGTCCTGGAACACGCCCAGCAGCCGCGACGGCGGCCACTGCGACTCCACCTCCGGGTCCCCTGTCGCCAGGTCCGTCAGCACCGCCCCCAGGTCCCGCCCCTTCACTTTCTTCATCGCCAGATACAGCTGCCGCCCGCCCTTCATCCCCGGCATGTCCCCGAAGTCGTACACCGGCACGACGTTCGGGTGGTCCAGCTTCGCGCTGATCCGCGCCTCCCTCACGAACCTCTCCACCGCCTCCGCGTCCGCCGTCTCCGGGAGCAGCTTCAGCGCGACCTCCCGCTGCAGCTTGCGGTCCACCCCCTCGACCACCCGCCCCACGCCGCCCCGCGCGATCTCCTTCCCCAGGTCGGACCTCACGTCCCGCGGCGCACGCTTCACCATCGTCTGCCCCCGCGCGCTCACCGGCAGCGAGTTGAGCCAGTCCGCGATGTGCTTCGGGGGATTGAGATTCAGCAGCGAGTTCCGCAGCCCCTCGTCGATCCCCGCCGCGCCGCGCTTCAGCGCCTTGAGCACGGCCGTGAGGCCCGCGTCGTCGATGACGCCCGCCTCGTACAGCACCGTCTCCGGCCGGCGGACCTTCGTGTCCTTGTGTTTCTCCGCGCGGCGGATCTCCTCGAGCCAGGTCGCCACGCACGAGAGCAGCTGCCGCCGCGAAATGATGCCGAGCTGGGTGGCGGCGAGGGCGAAGCGGAGGTCGGTGTCCTTGGCCATGTGGGGGACGGCGAGTTTACCGGGACGGGCTTAGAATGAGGCGATGCAGATCGGGGACGCGGCGCTCGAGGAGGACCTGCGGGAGCTGGAACGGCGCTACAACGCCGCGGGGCGGCGGGACCTCGCGGGGCACGCGGACGTGCGGGCGCACGTCGCCGCGATCGCCTCAGGCCTGCTCGCGCCCGGCCTCGACCGCCGGGAGCTGCTGCACGGCGTCCTGCGCGAGCTCCTCGACCCCGGCGCCGTCGCGCAGTCCACGTGGAACACCTGCGCCGCCACGACCGTCCAGCTCTGGCTCGCCCTGCGCGAGCCCGCCGAGTACGCCCGCCTCGTCGCCGGCCTCGCTTCCCCGCGCGGCGCCGTCCCCCTCGCCGGCGGCCCGTGGCTCCAGCGCCACCAGCAGGCCGTCCGCCCCGACGCCTCCGGCCGCTCCGCCAGCGCCCGCCTCCTCCAGGCGTCCTTCATGGACTTCGCCAACGGCGACGACTCCTACTCCAACGCCGAGGACCTCAGCACCCGCGACCGCGGCCGCTCCTACTCCGGCCTCTACCCCGACCAGTTCGACGTCCTCATCGAGTCCGTCACCGCCCGCCACTGGGACACGCTGGAGGTCGGGAAGGGCAACTCCGCCGACGCCGTCGAGCTCATCCGGCGCGCCACCACGCGCGGCGAGCACGTCCCCGTCTCCATCCGCAAGGACCGCATGATGCACCGCCTCCTCGTGCACCGCTCCGAGCGCGACTTCATGCACGGCCTCGACCCCGTCGGCCGCCGCGTCCGCATACGCATGGACGACTTCACCGAGCGCCTCGGCTTCGTCTCCCTCCCGGGAGGCACCCCCTCAGACGCCCCGTCGCTCTTCGTCACCGCCGGCGAATCCGAAGCCTGGGTCCGCGTCAACACCCTCCTCCCCACGCTTCCCGACTTCTGCCCCGGCTGCGCCCAGCCCGCCACCACCCGCCTCGACGTCCCCCACCCCGCCGGCCGCCTCTCCGTCCCCGCCTGCGCCGGCTGCAACAAGTCCGCCCTCGGCGGCCTCCTCTCCGCGTTCTTCGTGAGCGGCCCCACCCCCGGCATCGTCGCCGTGCGAAGGGCCAGCGCCGTCCCGCCGATGCTCGAGCTCGCGGCTCGCCACCCCAAGTGGCTCACGCAGCTCTGGAGGTTGAACCGCGGGTCGGAGAGGAATTACCTCGAGAAGTGGTAGGGGCAAGCCGGAAAACAAAGTGCTGTGCGCTGATTGCCGACTTCTCGCCCGGACCGCCGGCGCAGGTCGGGTGCGAAGAGCCACACCCGACCTGCGCCGGCGGTTTGCTCGCCACCATGAAAGGGCGAGCAACGCGGCTTGGTCGGGGTTGCGGCCACGCGGTTCACCCCCACTCGCGTGGGGAAGACCAGCGCACCCCCATCGCGGAGAGGTCCCGCTTCGGTTCACCCCCACTCGCGTGGGGAAGACGACACCGGCGCCGACGCCGTCTCCGGCCTCTACGGTTCACCCCCACTCGCGTGGGGAAGACGACACCGGCGCCGACGCCGTCTCCGGCCTCTACGGTTCACCCCCACTCGCGT
>JADLHC010000315.1 GCA_020849035.1 Planctomycetia bacterium | reverse complement strand
GCAGCGAGAAGACGCCGGTGGCCGACGTGATGACGAAGGGGAAGCTGGTCACGGCCGCGCCGGGGACGACGCTGGTGCAGGCGCGGGACATCCTGTTCCGCGCGAAGGTCGAGAAGCTGCTCATCACCGACAAGGACGGCTTCCTGCGCGGCCTGATCACGATGCGGGACATCAACAAGATGGAGCAGTTCCCGCTGTCCTGCCGCGACGAGCGCGGCCGCCTGCGCGTCGGCGCGGCGGTCGGCGTGCACGACTACGAGCGCGTCGAGCGGCTCGTGAAGAACGACGTGGACGTAATCGTGGTCGACACCGCGCACGGGCACTCGAAGAACGTGCTCGACACCGTCCGCGAGATCCGCAAGCGCTTTCGCGTCCCCGTCATCGCCGGCAACATCGCGACCGCCGAGGCCGCGAAGGACCTGATCGAGGCCGGGGCGGACGCCCTCAAGGTCGGCATCGGCCCCGGCGCGATCTGTACGACGCGCATCGTGGCCGGCGCGGGCGTGCCGCAGATCACGGCGATCATGGAAGTCGCGAAGGTCGCGACGCCCGCCGGCATCCCGCTCATCAGCGACGGCGGCATCAAGCACTCCGGCGACATCAGCAAGGCCATCGCCGCCGGCGCGAGCGCGGTCATGATCGGAAGCCTCTTCGCCGCGACGACGGAGGCCCCCGGCGAGCTCGTCATCTACAAGGGGCGCCAGTACAAGACGTACCGCGGCATGGGGTCGCTGGGCGCGATGGTGAAAGGCGGGAAGGAGCGCTACGGGCAGAAGGAGGTCACGAGCGCGGAGAAGCTCGTCCCGGAGGGCGTGGAGGGGCGCGTCCCGTTCCGCGGCCCGCTGTCCGACTACGTCTACCAGCTCGTGGGCGGCCTCCGGGCCGGCATGGGCTACGCCGGGGCCAAGACGGTCGACGAACTGCGCACCAAGGCGCGCTTCATCCGCATCACCGCCGCCGGCGTTCGCGAGAGCCACCCGCACGACATCGTGATCACGAAGGAAGCGCCGAACTACTGGGTGGAGACGAACGAGGGGTAAGGGCGAGGGCGAACGGCGGGGGCGTGGGGCGGGGGCGTGGGGCGGGGGCGTCAGGCGGGGGCGTCAGGCGGCGGAGCGGGGGCCGGACTCGAGGCTGGTCCGCAGGCGGAGCAGGAGCATGCGGAGGCGAAGGGCGTCCCGCAGGAGCCGATCGGCGACGTCAGGGGCCAGGATCCTGCACTCCTGCGCGATTTCAATCTGGGTTTCCAGCTCGGCCAGGGAGCCGAGGGAAATGCCCGCGAAATTCGCGAACTCCCTCCGGTGGTTGCGAGCCCAACCCTCCGCGAGGTTGGAAGGAACGGAAACCGCGGCGCGCCGCATCTGGGCCGCCAGTCCGAAGCGTTCAGCGGCAGGGAATGCCGTCGTGGCGCGATAGACGGCGACAGCGAGGCTCTTGCCCAACTGCCACACGACCAGGTCCCTGAACGAGCGAATTCGCGAACCGTCTGCGGCCGGGTTGTGCATCGCATATCTCCTGTAGGTGAACTGAACGAGATGATTCTGATCTTGAGGCTGCAGTTCACCGGAGTCAACCCCTCGCGGCCAGATTCGCCGTTCGCCCCCTCTGTACGCCCCCGCCGTTCGCCCCCGCCCTTCATGCTACGCTTCCCTCATGAGCGTCCCGCGTCCCCTCGTCCGCCGCATCTACGACCGGCGCGCGCCGTACTACGACGCGGTCGTGCAGGCGCTGGCGCTGGGAAGGGACTCGTCGTACCGGCGGGCGGCGCTGCTTGCGCTCGACGCGCGCTCCGGGGACCGGGTGCTCGACGTCGGGTGCGGCACCGGGAGGAACTTCCCCCTGCTGGCGCGCGGGGGAGTCGGCGCGCTTGCAGGCTGCGACGTCTCGGCGCGGTCGCTCGCGAAGGCCGCCGGGCGAGGCGCGGCGGTCGCCCAGGCCGACGCCGCGCGGCTTCCGTACCGCGACGGCGCGTTCGACCGCGTGCTCTGCACCTACGTGCTCACCTCGGTGGACGGGTGGCGGCGCGCGCTCGACGAGCTGGTCCGCGTGCTCCGGCCGGGCGGGCGCCTCGTGGTGTCCGACGACCGCCTGCCGCCCGGCTGGTTCCTCGGGCCCGGTCCGATGCTCGGGCTGCTGCGGCGCGAGGGATGGGTGGACCTGCACCGGGACGTGAAGGCGGAGATGGAGAAGCGCCTGCGCGGCGTCGCGCTGCGCTTCCTGCACCTGCGGACGATCTACGTGATCTCGGGGGAGAAGGCGGCGTGAAGCGCGCGCTGATGCTGGCGGTTCTCGCGGCGGGGTGCGCGTCGTCCCGCGGGGAGAGCGACTATGACGCAGCGCGTCAAATGGTCCCGCGCGGCCCCGTCGCGGACGCGATCCGGGAGCGTTTCCAGGTCTCCCTCTACGGCTCGTGGGAGGACGGCGAGCTGTCGGTCGTCTCGGGCGCGCTGGAGATGTTCCCGAACAAGGACCTGTCGGGGCTGGAGTTCTACCGCATGCCGCGCGGGACGGCGCGCGGGGGGCGGTACGACCTGGGGCGCGTGACGGTGCGCGAGCCGACGCTGGACGTGGTGCTTCACGAGCTGGGGCACGCGGTTCACTCGCGCTGCCCGGACCGTGCGCGGATGGACGCGGAGCTGGACGCGGCCCTGGCGTTCGAGGCTTTCGCGGGGGTCTCGGCGTGGGCCGACGGGTCGGCCGAGCCGCGCGGCGGGTTCGTGACGCCCTACGCGGCGATGAACGTCCAGGAGTGCGTCGCGGAGTGGGTGGCGGCGGCGAAGCTGTGGTCCCGACGGATGCGCGGCCCGCTGGAGCACGTCGACTGGGGCGACGGGCGCTTCTCCCGCGTCTTCGACATCCTCGACCGGTACGGGCTCACCGACGACGAGGACCGCGGGGCGGTGAGGAAGGTCGCGGGGCGTCCGAAGCGCTAGGACGCGGCGGAGAAGGGCTGCTCGGCGAGGCGAGACGCCTCGAGGGCGATCTCCTTGACCTCTTCCCAGAGCTCGCGGTCCTCCGGCTTGCCGAGTGCCAGGGCGCGGACGGCGACGCAGAGGGGGCGGAGCCAGAGGAGCGCGGTTTTCGCGCGGACGGGGTTGGCGTCGCCGGCGGCGTCCTGCAGGCGCACGGTGAACTCGCGGACGGCGCTGGCGAGGTCGTGCCGGCGGCGGTCGAGCCGGTCGCTCAGGCGGAACAGGAGCGGGACGAGGTGCTCCCGGGCGAACGTGCGGGTGGTGACGTCGTGCATGGCGGCGCCTTCAGCGCTGGGGTCCGGGAAGTTCATCGGCGCGCGGACGGTCGGCGCTTGAACCGCCCGCGGAAAAAGACGCGCCCGGCGCTTTGCGGGAAGCGCCGGGCGCGGGGCGGCGTTAGCCTTCCAGGACGAAGGTCACGTTCATGTGGACCCGGTACTCCTTGATCTTGTTCTTCTCGATCTTCACGTTCTGGCGGACGATCTCGATGCCGGTGATGCCGCGGAGGGTGCTGGCGGCGCGGTCGATGCCGGCCTTGACGGCGTCGTCGAAGGACTTGCTGGAGGAGGCGACGAGTTCGGTGACGCGGGCGACGGCCATGAGGTTTCTCCTTGGGTTGGGGGCGGGAAGGACGGAGAGTACGGGGCGCCACGGCGGCGTCAAGCGTTGAGGGAGTCCGGATGAGGGTTGCGGTCACGGGAGCGACGGGCTTCGTGGGCGGGCACCTGTGCGCGACGCTGCAGGCGCGGGGGCACTCCGTTGTGGCGGTGACGCGCGACCCCGCGCGGGCGCCGCGGGGGACGGAGGGGAAGAAGTGGGACGGTCGCGACGCGGGGGCGCTCACGGCGGCGGTTGCGGGGTGCCACGCGATCGTCAACCTCGCGGGGGAGAACGTGTTCGGGCGGCGCTGGAACGACGCGTTCCGCGAGGCGATCCGGACGAGCCGCGTGGACGCCACGCGCGCCTGCGTCGCGGCGTGCCGCGACGGCCCGCGCGTGCTCGTGAACGCCGGCGCGATCGGGTTCTACGGACCGCGCGGCCCGGAGCCGCTCGACGAGGACGCCCCGTGGGGCGCGGGCGACTTCCTCGCCGGCGTCTGCCGCGAATGGGAAACCGAGGCCGCGAAGGCCGAAGCCCACGGCGCGCGCGTCGCGATCCTCCGGTTCGGCGTCGTCCTCGGCCGCGACGGCGGCGCGCTGGCGAAGATGCTTCCGCCGTTCCGCGCGGGGGTCGGCGGGCCCGTCGGGTCCGGGGACCAGTTCGTGTCCTGGGTGCACATCGACGACGTCTGCGGCGCGACGGTGAAGGCGCTGGAGGACCCGACGTGGCGCGGCCCGTTCAACGTCACCGCGCCGGGCGCCGTCACCAATCGCGACTTCGCAAAGGCCCTCGGGAAGGCCCTTCACCGCCCCGCCTTCGTGCCGACGCCCGCGTTCGCCCTGAAGCTGGCGTTCGGGGACGTGGCGGAGGTGCTGACGGGGGGGCAGAATGTGGTGCCGAAGCGTGCGCTGGCGGGGGGATACGTGTTCCGGTATCCGCAGCTGGAGCCAGCGCTGTCGAACCTGGTCGGGTGAAAACGCCGGACATTGGGAGCCGCCGCCATGCGTGTCGCCCTTGCCTTCGCCGCCGCCGCGATCCTGCTGGCGGGGTGCATGTACCCGAAGTCCGCCGAGCCGCCGGCGTCGCTGAGCGCGGCGGAAGTCGAGAAGGCGCGGGCGAAGGACCCCGCGGCCGACGCGGCGGCCGTCGGGGCCGGGCGTGAGCTGTTCGTCGCGAAGTGCGGCGAGTGCCACGACCACCCGGACGTTATGGCGATCGAGGACGCGAAGTGGCCGGGGATCCTCGACGAGATGGGCGAGAAGGCGGAGATCGACGCGACGCAGCGCGGAAGCGTCCTCCGGTTCATCCTGGCGGTCCGCGCCGCCCGCGCGCCGGCGAAGTAGGCCGGCCGGTATGATGGGGCGATGGCCACGCCGCCGCCCCGCCGCCGGCACCCGATCGACGGCAGCTCGTTCGCCGAGGATCCGGTGCCGCCCGCCCGTGACGTCGCCACGAACGTCCCGCGGCCGCGCGCGGCGGACCAGGAGACCCTGAAGCCCCCGCCGGGCGCGCCGCCGGCCCCGACCGATTCCGCCGTCCTCCGCTCCGTCACGCCGCCCCTTCCCCCCGAGGCCGCCGCCGCCCCGGACTCCGCGCGCTTCGGCAAGTTCATCCGCGTCCGCAAGCTCGGCCAGGGCGGCATGGGCGAGGTCTGGCAGGCGTGGGACGTGCCGCTCGGCCGCTGGGTCGCCCTGAAATTCCTCTCCGGCGGCGACGAGACCGAGATCGCGCGCTTCACCCAGGAGGCCCACGTCGCGGGAAAGCTGTCGCACCCGCACATCACGGCGGTGTACGAGGTCGGCGAGGCGCACGGGCGGCACTACATCGCGATGCAGTACATCGAGGGGACGACGGCGGCGAAGCTGCCGCGCGGCGACCGGCGGGCGCTGGCGCGCGTGATTCGCGACGCGGCGCGGGCGGTCGCCGAGGCGCACCGGGCGGGCGTGGTCCACCGCGACCTCAAGCCGGACAACCTGCTCGTCCGCGCCGGGAAGGCGAGCGCGAGCGCGGTGGGGGAGCACCACGTCTTCGTCACCGACTTCGGCCTCGCGCGCCGCATGGAGAGCGTCAGCGGCCTGTCCCTCTCCGGCGCCATCATCGGCACCCCGGCCTTCATGTCCCCCGAGCAGTCGCGCGGCGAAACCGTCGACGCCCGCGCGGACGTCTACGGCCTCGGCGCCACCCTCTACGCCCTCGCCACGGGCGAGGCCCCCTTCCGCGCCGCCTCCGTCTTCGAGCTCCTCCGCGCCGTCCAGGAGACCGACGCCCCCTCCATGCGCGCCCTCGTCCCCGCCGTCGAGGCCGACCTCGACACGATCGTCCTCAAGTGCCTCGAGAAGGACCGCGCGCGCCGCTACGCCTCGGCCGACGAACTCGCCGACGACCTCGACCGCTTCCTCGAGGGCGACCCCATCGCCGCCCGCCCCGCGAGCCTGGTGTACCGGGTGAAACGGACGCTGTGGAAGCGGCGCGCGGTGCTGGCGGTGGCGGTGGTCGGGATCGCGGCGACGCTGGGCGTGATGGTCCCGCCGCTCGTGCGCGCCAGCCGCGCGCGCGCCGCGAAGGACCGCGAGCTGCGGCTCTGGGCGGCGCTCGCCGGGACGATGAACGAGGCCGAACTGCTCCGGCGCGCGGGCGCCGGGGCCCAGGCCCGCGCGAAGATCGACGAGGGACTCGCGACCTGCCGCTCCTTCCTCCAGGCCGACGAACTCCCCGTCGCCCACTACTTCATGGGCCGCCTCCTCGCCGACGTCGGCGACGGGGAAGGGGCGGAGCGGGAGCTCACGCGAGCGCTCGAGCTCGACCCCGCGCTCGGCGAGGCGCGCCTCGAGCGCGGCATCCTCCTCGCCCGCCGCTACCTCGACGCGATCGGCGCCGCCCGCCAGGACTCCTTCGTCGCCCACGGCACCCGCTTCGACTTCGACGTCCCCGCCTTCCTCGCCGCGCGCCCCGACCTGCAGGACCTCGCCGCGCGCGCCGCCGCCGACCTCTCCGCCCGAGTCGGCCAGAGCTCGTTCTTCCGCGAGTCCGACCGCGAGCTCGGCCTCGCCCTCCTCTCCTTCGCCCGCCGCGACGAGGCCGACGCCCGCGCCCGCCTCGAGGCCGTCCTCCAGCGCGACCCCGCCAGCGTCGACGCCGCCCTCGCCCTCATGCAGGTCCGCTTCCAGGCCCGCGACTGGGAGGGCGCCATCGCCGTCGCCGGCGCCGCCGCCGCCCAGGACCGCACCCTCACCCAGCCCTTCACCATCATCATCGACGCCTGCCACTGGCTCATCTACTACAACCCCGACGCGCCGGAGAACGAGGGGCACCGGAAGCGCGAGGTCGCGGCCGCGGAGGAGCTGCGCCGCCGCGCCGGGCCGGAAAACCTCGACGCCCGCCTGCTCGCCGGGTTCGCCCTCGCCGACGCCGGCGACCACCGCGCCGCGCTCGCCGAGTTCGACGCCGTCCTCGCCGCCGACCCCGGCAACGCGCGCGCCCTCGCCCAGCGCGGCTCCGCCCGCGTCCGCCTCGGCGACTACGCGGCCGCCGTCGGCGACCTCGACCGCGCCCTCGAGCTCTACCCCGCCAACTTCATGTGCTGGTACAACCGCGGCTCCGCAAAACGCCTGCTCGGGCGCCCGCGCGAGGCTGTCGAAGACTTCAACCGCGCGCTCGAGCTCGTCCCCAACTGGGACGTCGCCCTCAACAACCGCGGCCTCTGCCGAGCGGAGCTGGGAGAAGGGGCCGCCGCCGTCGCCGACTACACCGCCGCCATCGAGGCCGGCCCCGAGCGCGCCATGCCCCTCACCAACCGCGCCATGCAGCGGATCAAGGACGGCCGGCTTCCCGAGGCCCGGACCGACCTCGACGAGGCGATCCGCCTCCGCCCCGGCTACTTCAACGCCTGGTGGGGAAGGGGCGAACTCCGGTGGAGGATGCAGGACGTCGCCGGCGCCGAGGCCGACCTCACGAAGGCCCTCGAGCTCAGGCCGGACGCCGTCGAACCCCACTTCTTCCGCGGCCTCTCGCGCGTCGAGCTGGGGAAGCCCGACGGCGCCATCGAGGACCTCGAGGCCTGCATTGCGCAGGACTTCCGCGCCGCAGAGTGCTGGTTCGGCATCGGCAACGCGCGCGCCCTCAAGAACGACCGGCCCGGCGCCGCCGCGGCCTTCCGCAAGGCGACCGAGCTCAACCCCGACGCCCTCGACGCCTGGCGCAACCTCGGGCAGGTCCTCCTCGAGTCCTTCAGGTTCGCCGACGCGATCGAGCCCTTCACCCAGGCGCTCCGCCTCGACCCCGCCGCGTTCGACGTCCTCGCGAGCCGCGCCTTCTGCCGCCAGTCGACGAAGGACTGGAAGGGGGCTGAGGAGGACTACTCGAAGGCGCTGGAGATTGCTCCTGCGGACTGGGATGGTCGTCCCGACGTCGAGAACCGCCTGAAGTTCGTGCGCGGCAAGCTCAAGCCCAGGAAGTAACCCGCCCTCCCGCGCACCCGCCCTCTCGCGTACCTGCCCTCCCGCGCACCCGCGAACATGGACGTCCCTCCCACCATTTGCTTAGATCGCCCCATGAGCAGCGAACTCATCGTCGTCCTCGACTTCGGCGCCCAGTACGTCCAACTCATCGCGCGCCGCGTCCGCGAGCTGAACGTCTACTGCGAGATCTACCCGTTCTACACGCCGGTGGACCAGATCCTCGCCAAGAACCCCAAGGGCATCATCCTCAGCGGCGGCCCCGCCAGCGTATACGCCAAGGACGCCCCGCGCGTCGACGCAAAGATCTTCAAGGCCGGCATCCCCGTTCTCGGCATCTGCTACGGCATGCAGCTCGCCTGCGACCTCCTGGGCGGCGCCGTGAAGGGCGCCCCGGCGCGCGAGTACGGCGCGACCAAGCTCAAGGTCACGTCCGCCGACAAGCTCTTCGACGGCCTCCCCTCGGACCTCGACGTCTGGAACTCCCACGGCGACCAGGTCTCCAGCCTCTCCGCCGACTTCATCCCGCTGGCGAAGTCCGACAACACCGCCTACGCCGCCGTGAAGCACAAGTCCCTTCCGTTCTACGGCGTCCAGTTCCACCCCGAGGTCGCCCACACCCCCCTCGGCACCGAGATCCTCTCCAACTTCCTCTACAAGGTCTGCGGCTGCGAAGGCACCTGGCGCATGGCCGACTTCATCGAGGAGCAGACCGCCTCGCTCCGCAAGATGATCGGCGACCGCGGCCTCGTCTGCGGCCTCTCCGGCGGCGTGGACAGCAGCGTCGTCGCCCTCCTCCTCCACCGCGCCATCGGCAAGCAGCTCACCTGCATCTTCGTGGACAACGGACTCCTCCGGAAAGGCGAGTTCGAGCAGGTCTGCCAGACCTTCCGCGACCACTTCCACATCAACCTCCGCGCCGTCGACGCGCGGAAGCGCTTCCTCGACGCGCTCAAGGGCGTGACGGACCCCGAGGAGAAGCGCAAGCGGATCGGCCACGTCTTCATCGACGTCTTCCAGGACGAGGCCAAGTCGCTCAAGGGCGTGGACTTCCTCGCCCAGGGCACCCTCTATCCCGACGTCATCGAGAGCGTCAGCTCCTTCGGCGGCCCCACGGCCAAGATCAAGAGCCACCACAACGTCGGCGGCCTGCCCGAGAAGCTCGGCTTCAAGCTCGTCGAACCGCTGCGCGCGATGTTCAAGGACGAGGTGCGCAAGCTCGGCGCCGCCCTCGGCCTCCCCGACGGCATCCTCTGGCGCCAGCCGTTCCCCGGCCCCGGCCTCGCCGTCCGCTGCCTCGGCGAGATCACCGAGGAGCGCCTCAAGACGCTGCGCGAGGCCGACGCGATCGTGACCGCCGAGATCGAGGGCGCGGAACTCTCGAAGGGCCTCTGGCAGTACTTCGCCGCGCTCCTGCCCGTCCGGTCCGTCGGCGTCATGGGCGACGAGCGCACCTACCACGAGTGCATCGCCATCCGCTGCGTCACGTCCAGCGACGGAATGACCGCCGACTGGGCGCGCCTGCCCCACGAAGTCCTCGCCAAGATCTCGAACCGCGTGATCAACGAGGTGAAGGGCGTGAACCGCGTCGTGTACGACGTTTCGTCGAAGCCGCCGGGAACGATCGAGTGGGAGTGATGACGGCGAACGGCGTGGGCGGAGGCGTGCGGAGGCTGGCGGAGGCGTGCGGAGGCTGGCGAAGGCGTGCGGAGGCTGGCGAAGGCGTGCGGAGGCTGGCGAAGGCGTGCGGAGGCTGGCGAAGGCGTGCGGAGGCTGGCGAAGGCGTGCGGAGGCTGGCGAAGGCGTG
>JADLHC010000314.1 GCA_020849035.1 Planctomycetia bacterium | reverse complement strand
GCCGCCCATCAGGGCCTTCTTCGCCTTCCCCTTCACCGTCGACGGCTTGGCGTCCTCGTGCTCCTTCTCGAACCGCTTCCGCTCCTCCTCCGCGACCTTCTTCCCCCAGCCTCCCCGTGTCGGGAAAACCAGGGTGATCTCGCCGAGGCGGTTGTTGTAGGTCAGCTCCTGTCCCTTGGGACAGAACACGAGCTCCACCGACGTGGCCCGGTCATACACCGCCGTCACCTCGCAGCCGTACTTGCCCGGCGCCGTGTTCTTGGCCTGCTGGGGCTTGTGCTCCTCCTCGTCCTCCACGTCGTAATTGCCGCCGTACGTGAAGGCCCAGACGTCCGCGTCGATCGGCGTCCCGGGCTTCTCCTCGACTTCGAGCGCCATCTCGACCATCACGAGGAACTTCGAGCCGGCCTCGACTTCGCCCGGGGGATTCTCAACCCGCCAGTAGAAATTGCCGATCTGCCCGACGCGCCCCGTCCGCGAGTCGTACGCCTTCGTCCAGTCCGTCGGCGCCCGGAGTACCGCCTTCTTCTTCTCCAGCTTCGCCGCCTCTTCCTCGATCGAACCCTTCACCCCCGGCGTGTCCGCCAGCTCCTCGTAGATCTTCTTCCCCCAGCCCGCCTTCGACTTCCAGGCCACGTGCACCGTCGCCTGCGGCTTCACCCCGGACTCGAACGGATCCGCCCCCTTCGGATACAGCAGGATCACATAGCTCGACCCCGCCGCCGTCTCCGCGTCCAGCTCCGTCACGTAGTCGCCCGGCTGCCCCGCGGACCGCGCCTGCGTCCACTCCGCATACTCCTGCTTCGGGCCCTTCCACGACTCCGTCGGAATCACCCAGGCGTCCCCGTCGAGCCCCTTGCCGGGCCCGGGCTCGCAGAACGAGAAGCGGACGCTGAAGGTCTCCCCGGCGGAGATTTCCCCGGTCGGCTCGTTGATGCGCATGACGAAGGGCTTGCCGCCGGTGGCCTCGAGCCCCGGATCGCCGCTCTTCGTCCAGCCTGTCGGGACGTGCGCCTCGAACTTCCCGCCCTCCGCCTCGATCTTCGCGATCTGCTCCTCCGCCGAGGGCGCCTTCACCTCCAGCGACTTCTCCTTGCTCGACTTCGCCCCGGCCGCGATCGCGATGGCCACGAAGGACAGCACGTAGAAGCCGATCATCTGCACCTGCACGTCCTTCCGCTCGAACCACGAGGCGAAGTACTGCATCATCGTGCCGGGCTTGTAGAGCATCCCCAGCGTGATCTTCCAGAACGGCAGGTCGGGGTCGAACTCGTCGCCCGGCCGGCTGGTCTTCCCGCCCTGCATCGTCAGGCCGGAGATCGGCTTCCCCGTCGCGATGTCGACCTTGCACTTCATGCAGAACAGCACGTCCGGGTCGTACTTCTCGCCACACTGCGGGCACGATATCTTCCCCTCGGTGTCCGCCGTCTGCGGCGCCCTGCTCTTCTTCCTGTCGTCGATGTGCCCGATCAGGTCGTCGTGCGACGGCGGCGGACCTTTCGGCGCCGCCGCGGCTGCCGCCGGCGCCTTCTTCTCCAGCCCCGCGCCTTTCTTTTTCGGCCCCCCCGCGTCCGGCAGATCCTGCACCGGCGGGAACATCGCCTCGGCCGGCCGCGCCTTCGGGCGCTCGTCCTCCAGCTCCAGCAGGTCGTCCTTCTTCGGAGCGGGAGGCGGCGCCGCGGGGATCTCCAGCGGCGTCCCGCAGGCCGGGCACTTGCCCTTCTTGCCCGCCATCGTGTCGGGGACCTTGATCTTCTTTCCGCACGTGCAGGACACTTCGATCACGGTGTCGGCTCCTCGAACGGGGATTGCGAGGGGGTGAAGGGCGTGTGGGTTCTGCCCGCCGGGCCGGTCAGACGGGGCGGCCGATGGGGCTGAGGGCTTCGAGGAAGCGATCGGCGGCGTCCTCGATGACGCGGGACTTGCGGCGGTTGAAGTCGGCCATTCCGGCGTCGAGCTGGGCCTTCGTTTCGGGGGTGTAGCGGCGGGCGTCGAAGCCGAATCGCGTGCGGATGTCCTTGATGAAGTGGTTGCGGGCGCGGTCGAGGGAATGGCGGTCGCGTTCGACGTTGGCGGCGGCGGCCGGGATGGCGGCCCGGGCCGTCTCGGGCCAGTCCGCTGTGAGGGAGGCGAGGTCGCGGCGGGCGCCGGCGGCGAGGTCGGCGCCTGCGGGGCCGAGCTGTGCGTAGCTGGAGGCCTGGAGGGCCAGGTCGATGGCCTTTCGGACGGTGTCTTTGTCGATCATGGGGCGTGATTCTAGCGACGGCGGGGGCCGCGCCACTAAAAAGGTGCCGCCGACGGGCAGAAAAGGGCCGGGCGGGCGCTTACCTCTCTGGGGCAGCCCGGGAGACGGGCGGATTCAGGGAGAAGGCGGTCATGAAGAGCGCGGCGCTGGGGCTGTTGATCGGGGCGATCCTGGGGGCGGCGGGCGTGCGGCTGGCGGACCGGGCGAGGACGAGGCCGCCGGAGGAGTCGACGCCGGGCGCGCCGGCGGAATCGGGTCCGAAGGCGGACGCCGCGGCCACGGCGCGGCTGGAGAAGGAACTGGAGTCGGCGCGTGGGGAGAAGGCGGCGCTCGAGAAGAAGGTGGCGGACCTGGAGGCAACGGCCGCGGCCAGGCCGGAGAAGGCGGCGGCCGGCAAGACGAGCCGCTGGAAGGATGTGGGGGCGGCGTTCTACCGGCTGAAGGACAAGATGAACGACGAGAACGCGGGGAACTCCCCGGAGGCGCAGCAGGCGATCATGGAGCTGCTGGGGATGCTGGGGAAGCTGGCGAAGGAGCACGGCGTGAGCCTGGAGGAGGTCGCGGCGTGCCCGGACGCGATCCCGGCGTTCCTCCTGTCGATCCTGGAGGCGGCCGGCGTGCAGCCGGGCGCGGCGCAGCAGGCGGCGATGGACGCAGCCATGGCGGACGGACAGGAGGCGTGGAAGGACTACCTCGCGAAACGCGAGGGGCTGACGGCATACGAGCGGAAAAGGGCCCTGCTCGACCTGAGCGGCGGCATGATGGACCATCTTCGCGACGCGATCGGCGGCGATGGGAGGCAGGTCGCGGACGACATGAAGATCTTCGACGCGAACTTCAACTTCGGCGGCAGTACCCGGGGCTTCGGCGGGGACGGTGCGACGGTGGCCGGCCAGTTGCGGGACAGCTGGGCGAAGGACCTGAAGCTGGACGAGTCGCAGAAGCCCGCGCTGGGGCTGGCGGTGGACGAGTATCTCGCGGGGCTCCAGGCGGCGAAGGACGAGTTCGCCCGGCGCGAGGCGGCGGGACAGAAGGTCACCTCGCGGGAGCGCGAGGCGGCCCAGCTGGACGCAATGATCAGGGCCCAGAAACGCCTGGGCGAGACCCTGAGGCTGTCCGACGCGCAGGCGAAGGCGCTTCGCGACTGGGCCACCACGTACTCGGCGGACGTGGATCCTTCCAGATAGGAGAGAGCGGACATGAGGCGCTTCAGGTCGGAGTCGGTTCGTTGGCTGGCGTCGGCCGCGCTGCGCGTCCGGGGATATCCTGCGGGGTTCCTGTTCGCGGGTGTGATGGGGCTCCTCGTCGCGCTTGCGTCCGCCGTGGCCCTGGTTCTTGTCGTCGTTCTGGGATGACGGCGTGAGCGGCGGTCCCGGGCGGCATCGGAGAATCGGGGTTAACGGAGGAGCGGCATGCTGAGGGGGATCGCGCTGGGAATCGCGGTTGGGGCGGCCGCCACGGCGGTGGCGCTGAAAGCCGCGGCCCTGCGCGCCGCGCCGGCCGGGGCCACGAAAGCCGAAGCGCCCGCCCCCTCGGCCGACAGCGCGGCGTCCGGCGTCGGGGCGCTCCGGGCCGGCAACGACGCCCTGCGCGCAACCATCGAGAACCGCAAAGCCCTGCTCGCATCGCTCGAGGCCGCCGAACCGGCCACGCCGAAGAATGCGAAACGCAAGGCCGGCGAAAAGTCCTGGAAGGACCTGGCGCCCCTGCTCGCGAGAGCCTTCGCCATGTCGCGCAGGGACGCGGAAAGCACGCCGGAGCTCGAGACCGTGCAGATGGACTTCCTGGCCCTCATCGCACGCATCGGAAAACAGCGAGGGCTGACGCTGGACGAGGCGATGTCCGCGCCCGAGGCCCTTCCCCAGCTGCTGCGCGCCCTGCTGGAAGCCGGCACGCCGCCGGGGACCCCGGAGCAGCTCGCGCGGGTGGACGAGCTGATTGCGGCGTACGCGGAGAACTGGGAGAAGACGCGGGCGGACGAGACGCTGACGAAGCTGGAGAGACGCCTGAGGATCGGCGAGCTGGCCGACGGGTACATGCAGGGCGTGACGGAGCTGCTCACGGACGGGCAGAGGAGCGCGTCCGGGGGATTCGAGATCGCCGGGATGATGACGGACGGCATGGGGGGCGGGACGCACTGGTCGAGCGGGACGCGGGAGCAGGTCACCGCGAACCTGGCGGACCAGTGGGCGAAGTCGCTGAAGCTGGACGCCGGCCAGAAGGCGCTCCTTGGCCCGTACGTCGAGGCGTACATGAAGGACTACGAGTCGGCGAACGAGCGGGTGAAGGCGGACTCGAAGGAGGATCGGGCCGTGTGGAAGCGGATCCAGCGGGAGCAGATGCGGGCGCAGATCCGGGCGCAGCATGCGATGGAGACGGGGCTGGGGCTGACGCCGAAGCAGGCCAAGGCGCTGCGCAACTGGGGGACGACGTACCAGTTCCGGGTGAGCGAGCCGGCGGAGGAGCGGTGATGCTGAAGGGGATTCCGATCGGCCTGCTGGCGGGCTCGCTGCTCGCGTTCGCGCTGTTCCGCGCGGTGGAGGCGCGGCGCGGTCCGTCCGCGGCCGCGGGCGTTGCGGAAGGGCCCGTGGCGGGAACGGCTGCGCCGGCGGTCGGCGCCACGGACGAGGAGCAGGCCCTGGAGACGGAGAAGGCGGCGCTGGAGGCGGAGCTGCGGTCGCTGGACGGCCGCATTGCCGCCTCGTCCGGCGCGCGCAAGCCGGCGCCCGCGCCGGCCGCGAAGTCGTTCCGCAACCCGTGGTCGCCGCTGGCAGCAAGGCTCTTCCGGCTCAAGGACCGCCTCGACGAGCTGCACGAAGAGGACAACGAGGAGTTTCGCGACCTGGTGCTGGAGTTCATGGAGATTGCGAAGGTGCTGGCGGAGGAGGAGGGGTTCCGGATGGAGGAGTTCGAGATGTCGCCGTACGGGATTCCGTCGCTGATGCTGGCGGTGCTGGAGGGGGCGGATCCGCCGATGGACCCTGCGGCTCTGAAGAAGGCGCAGGAGGCGGTGAAGAAGGCGAACGGGGCGTGGGCGGAGTTGAGGGCGGGGCGCGAAGGGTTGAGCGAGCTGGAGTGGGACAGGAGTCGGGCGGGGCTGGTGTGGGACGCGATGCAGGAGGTCCGCGGCGGGCTGACGGAGGAGCAGCTCGGGTGGTTCGCGAAGGGGCGGATGTGGTCGGACGAGGCGGTGCGGGTGCCGTCGTGGGGGATCTCGGGGACGAGGGACGAGGTGGAGACGCAGATCCTGCAGGAACTGGCGGGGACGCTGAAGATGCCGGAAGGAGGGGAGGCGCCGCTGCGGCCGCTGGTGGGGGACCTGGTGCGGCAGTACGAGGCTCTGGAGGCGGCGTGGAAGGCGAAGGAGGCGGCGGGAACGCCGGTTTCGCCGGCGGAGAAAACGCTCGCGCGGGCTGACCTCGCGATCGCGATCGAGCAGCGGATCGGGGAGACGGTGAGCCTTACGGACGAGCAGAAGAAGGCGCTGAAGTCCCTGGGGCACTCCTGGGAAATCACGCTGAGGGAGTAATCGCGCGGGAGTTCCGGACCGGGGCGGCAATGTGGTTTAGTGGGGGGACTACGGCCGGAGGCCGGGAGGCACATGGGAGCGCGCGCGGGCTGGCTGCTGGCGGGAATCATCGCGGGGGCGGTGCTGGCCGCCGTGCTCCTGCGGGCCGTCCGCCACGGCCGTGAGCTGCCCGCGGATGCGGCGGGCGCGACGGCGCAGGGGGACGCGACGGCCCCGGGCGGAACGGTCGACTCCGGGGCCCTGCGCTCCGAGCTGGAGGCGGCGCGTCGCGAGGCGGACGGGCTCCGGTCCGAGAACGCGGCCCTCCGGAAGAAGCTCGAGGAGGCAGCCGCGCAGGGAGGCGGAGGGGGAGGAAGTCCCGCGGCCGGGGCGAAGTCCTGGCGCGAGATCGCCGCGAAACTGGCGAAGCTTCGGGAACGCGTCCGCGGAAAGAAGTGGGACGACTGGCCGCAGGAGTGCAAGGACCTGCAGCTCGAGATGTTCGCGACGGCGACGGCCCTGTCGCGCCAGCTCGGGCTGCCCTTCGACGAAGCCCTGATGTCGCCGGAGGGGCTCACACGCCTGCTCGTGGAGGTCCTGAAGAATTCCGATCCGCCTCCTTCGCCGGAGGAGGCGTCCCGGCTCGAGGCCCTTCTCGCCTCCACGGAGCGTCCCTGGGAGGAGTACGTCTCGTCGCGGGGCGGGTTGTCGAAGCTGGAGCAAAGGCTGGCGATGATGGAGACGGGGCAGAAGACGATGGGAGCGGTGCTGGCGGGGCTGCGTCCCGAGCAGGCCGAGATTGCGAAGGCGTACGAGATGTTCGAGGTGCACGCGGACGGGGGGCCGCAGACGTGGCTGGACGGGACGCGTGACAAGGTGACGCGGGAGCTGACCGCGAACTGGGTGGAGGCGCTGAAGCTGGATCCGCTGCAGCAGACGGCGATCGGCCCGGTGGTGGACGATTTCATCACGCGGGCGTCGGAGATGAACCAGGACTGGTGGAGGCGGAAGCAGGCGGGGGACGAGGTGCCGCGGGACGTGCAGTGGCGGGCGCAGGTGGAGCTGATGATTGCGACGCAGAAGAGGCTGGCGGCATCGGCGCGGCTGACGGAGGAGCAGGCGGCGGCGATGAAGGACTGGGGGGAGGTCTTCGGGCTGAACGTCTGGGACCCGCCGCCGCCCCCGCCGGAGAAGTGACAGCGACGGTGCACGGTCCGTGCAGTTCCTTCCGGCGGGAGGCCCCCTGGGAGGCGCCGGCATTGCGCGGAGCGGCCCGCCGATTGCAGAATCGCGGTTATTCCCTTACGGGAGAGGATCATGGCCCGCGGATTCGTGATCGGATTGTTCGTGAGTTCCGCCCAGACGCTGGTCGTCTGCCGGCTCGTGGAGAGGCGGGGGCAGGCACCCGCCACAGCGACCCCTCCCCCGGCGACCGCCCGGGACTCCGCGACCGCTTCCGACCCGGATCCCGATCTCGCGCGGCTGAAGACCGAAAACGATGACCTGCGCCGGCAGATTGCCGACGCCCGCGCCGCGCGGGAGGCCGCGGCCGTCGCCGCAAAGTCCCCTGCGCCGAAGGCGGCCAGCCCCTGGGGCAAGATCGCCCGCGGGCTGCTGGCGTTCCTCAAGCAGATCAAGGAAGACCCCAAGGCCGGCCAGAAGTCCCAGGATCTCTTCATCGAGATGATGGCCCTCATGGGCAAGATTGCGAAGGAGCGCGGCGTGTCGCTGAACGAGGCCCTGCTGACTCCGGAGGGGCTTCCGGCGCTCATCGCGGGTGCGTTCGAGGAGGCCGATCCGCCGCTCAGCGACTCCGAGCGCGCCGCGCTCGACAAGTTCGCCGCCGACGTCGCCGCGGGGTGGGAGTCGATCCAGGCGGGCAAGGACGACCGCACGTCGCTCGAGAACCGCCGGGAGATGGTGCTCAATGCGCTCGGCGCCTCCGACGCCATGTCCGGCGCGCTGTCCGCGGAGCACGCCGAGGCTTCCCGGCAGCTCCAGTCGATGGGCCTCGGCATGATGGGAAGCCTCGGCATGAACTCGCACTTCGCGCAGGGCACCCCCGAGGAGATCCGCGACAATTTCTCGAAGCAGTGGGCGAAGACCCTGAAGATGGACGAGTCCCAGGCTGTCGCGCTGGCGCCGTACGTCGACGAGTACATGCGTGCCGTCGACGCCGCGTCGGCGGACTTCCAGAAGGACCTGGCCGCAGGTGTGCAGGGCGGCGAATCACGGCTCCTCCTCGCGCGGCTGGAAGCGCAGATCGCGGCCCAGAAGAAGATCGCTTCGTCGTTCTCCCTGACGCCCGCGCAGAAGAAGGCGCTGGAGGGCTGGACCACGACGTACGTGTACTGGGGCGGGAAGGCCGCGGAGATGTCGACGGATCCGTCGGGCGAATAGGAGGGGCGCGATGCTGAAGGGACTGCTGCTGGGTGTGCTGGCGGGAGCGCTTGCCGCCGCGGGGGCGTACCGGGCTTTCGCGTGGCGCAGGGTCGCGGAAATCCCGGCGCCCGTGACGGAGCCGACCTCCTCAGGGGCGAAGCGGACGTCGGAGCCCGCCGACCTGACCGCTCTCCGCGACGAGAACGACGCACTTCGCGCCGAGCTCGCCGCGCAGGGGAAGGAATCCGCG
>JADLHC010000313.1 GCA_020849035.1 Planctomycetia bacterium | reverse complement strand
GTTCGTTGGCGACGCTGATGGTGCGCGTGTTGGCCTGGAAGGCCCGCTGCGCGACGATCAGGTCGGTGAACTCCTTGGCGATGTCGACGTTGGACTCCTCGAGGAAGCCGCCGCGGACCGTGCCTGCCGACGAAGCGCCCGGGGTCACGATCTGGCGGGTTCCTGCGTTGGCCCCGATCTGCCAGTAGTTCTGGCCGACGTTGAGAAGCCCTTCGTTGTTTGCGAACCGCGCGAGCATCACCTGGGCGATCGAACGCGTCTGGCCGTTCGAGAAGATGCCCGTGACGATTCCGTCCGGACCCACCGCGAAGTCGCTGAGCGTCCCCTCCGCGAAGCCGTCGTTCTCGCTGGTGAACAGCGAGGACGAGGTCGAGGCGAGGGCCGTCATGTCCGAGTGGTCGGCGTCGGCGGCGAGGGCCGTCAGGACGCCCTCGACGACCAGCGAGATGTCGATGGCCGCGCCGGGGTTCTCGCTGACGAATTTGCCGGTCGCGTCGAAGTCGATCGTGCCCGTGCCGACCGTCGTGCCGAACGTCCCGGTCTGCACCTGCTCCGCCGCCTCCGCGAACCACCGCACGCGCGTCCCGACGGCATCCGGCGTCGTCGGCGACCGCTTCGACTCGATCATGTACGTGATGGCGACGTCGTGGGGCCGGCCGAGCGAGTCGTAGACGGTGACGTGGGTGAGGGCGTTCTGGCCGGTGGCCGTGGCGGTCTCGTTGAACAGCAGGAGCCGGTTGCCGCCGCTCGACAGGACGACGTTGTCGAAGGCGTTCAGGTCTCCCGCATTCGCGGAGATCCGCATCACGCCGGCGGGCGACGCTTCGTCGATCCGCCGGTCCGGCGTCGGGCCCGCGTCGGAGAACGCGCCGTCCTCGGTGCCGGCCGTGACGCCGACGGCCACGCGGGAACGCTCGTTGAACTCGAACGCGTCGCCGGAGACCGGGAGGGGGAGCGTGCTGTCGAGCGGGGACAGGAAGGTCAGGGTGGTGACGCCCGCCGCGACGCTGATCGTGTCGATCTGGGCCGTCTGGCCGGCGGCGGGTCCGGACGTGAAGCGGATGTAGTCGCCGGGGCGGACGCCGGCGGCGAGGAAGTCGCCCGTGAGGGTGGCTCCCGTCGTCGTGACGGTGTCCGTGGCGCCGACGAACCCGGTGGTGATCGACGCGCCCCAGGTGCCGCTGGAGAGCGTGGTGTTGATGCCGAGGGCGCCCTCGATGAAGTCGAGGAGGTCCTGCAGCGTCGTGCCGGTGTCGTCGATGCCGGCCGCCGGCGGGCCGGCCGAGATCTGGAACTTCCGGACGCCCAGCGAGCGACCGCCCTTGTCGGCCTGGAACTCGAGGACGTCGCCCGCGGCCAGCGCGAAGTCCACCGGGCCGCCGGCGTCGAGCCGCCCCAGGTCCGTCAGGAGCGTCGCCAGCGTCGCCGGCGTGGCGCCGGTCACGTCGATCAGCGGCACGCTCGACTGCAGCACGTTTCCGTTCGAAGCCACCGGACCGCCGCCGTTGAAGTTCCCGTCGATCGAGAACCGCGACGTCGCGTTGGCGATGGTGAGCGACCCGAGCGGGATCGTGATGTCGGACAGCGAAGCGCTCGGCGTGATGGTGAAGGTCGAGAGGTCCGCCAGCAGGCCCTGCACGCGGTACCCGGTCGAGGGATCGATGAGCAGGTTGTTCGCGTTCAGCCCGAACGACCCGTCCCTCGTGTACAGCTCCTGCCCGCTGCCGTCGAGCAGGACGAAGAACCCGTCGCCGTCCACGGCGAGGTCGGTGTTGACCCCCGTCGCGACGAAGTTGCCCTGCAGGAAATTCACGCGCGAACCGGACACCTGCACGCCCAGCCCGACCTGCGACGGATCCTTGCCGCCGAGATTCCCCGACGGCGCGGCGCCGAAGCCGAGCGTCTGGCTGAGCAGGCTCGCGAAGTCCACGGAACTCGACTTGAAGCCCGTCGTGTTCACGTTCGCGAGGTTGTTGCCGATCGCGTCGATCTTCACCTGCTGGGCCCTGAGGCCGCTGATGGCGGCGTTCATTGCCCGGATCAAAGCCATGGAATGTCACCTCGAAAGCGGGGCTCCTCGGTCGCTCGGAACCCCTTCCTGGGTCTCCCTTTCGGGGCCAACCCCTAATCCAGCACGACGGTCGAATCGATCTCGGTGAAGACCCTCTCCTTCAGGTCCGCCTTGTCGATCGCCGTCACAACCGTCCTGTTCTGCACCGACACGACCAGCCCGACGTCGCGGAGCAGGAAGAGCGAGTTCCGGCTGCCTTTCTCCGCGGCCTTCCGCATCGCGCCGTCGATCAGATGCCGATCGCGGTCCGAAAGCGAAATGCCCCGGCTCTGCAGCCGCTGCTGCGCGTGCGCCGACCACTTCACGCCCTCCAGCTTCGATCTCAGGACGTCGGCGAACCTCGCCCCGCCCGCGGATGCCGGCTGCCCGGCGCGCTGCGGCGCGGCTGCGTTCCCGAGTCCCTGGATGCTGCGAAGGGGGTCCATGGTCAGGCCTCCGGCTCTTCGGCGGGCGCCGGCAGGAACACCTGCGCCACGCTGGAGAGGGACATCGTCTGGTCGCCGATCACGAGCCTGACCTTGCCGTCGAGGACGACCACGCGGGACACCACGCCGCCGCCCTCGAGGCCCGAGTCGGTCACGCCGACCACGGCCTTGCCGATGAGGGACGAGGCGTTCGCCAGGTCGGTCCCGTACTGGAGGCTCCGGATGGAGTCCGTCAGGCTCGCGTAGCTCTCGATCTGGTTGAGCGTGGCGATCTGCCCGAGGAACTCCGAGTTCTTCATGGGCTCCAGCGGATCCTGGCTCTGAAGCTCGGTGATGAGGAGCTTCAGGAAGTCGTCGCGGGTGACCCGGGCGCGGTCGGTCGCGGAAGTCGCGTTCATCAGCGATTCCGTCGGCGACGTCGTCGAAGTCACGTTCACGGCGTTCTCCTTTCTACGCGGTCACGTCGAGGAGGCGGGGGAGGCGCGCTTCGGGGCGCGGATCGGACTCAAGTTCCGGTTCCGGCTCGCCGAAGAACGACCCGGGGCCGGGCGCAAAGGAGGCCTGGCTCCCGTTTCCATCGCCCTGGGACACCGACACGGACATCCGGCCCAGCGAGAGACCCTGGTCCTCGAGCGACTGCCGGAGGTCGTTCGAGTGCTGCTGGAGCTGGTGCCGCGCGGCGTTGGACTCGGTTTCCATGCGGGCGAACACGATTCCGTCGCGGACGGCGACCTCGATCCGCAGCGCGCCGAGGTGCGGCGGGTGAAGCAGGATCTTCACGCGCCCGCCTCCCAGCGAGGCCTGCGACTTCACGGCGGCCGCCACGCGCTCGACCGAGGACGGCGCCAGCGAACCCGAGGGCTGCGCGGTGCGAAGCGCCTGGGCTGCGGGGCCGGCCTGAGGGCCGGGGGCGGCGACGGCTGCGGGGACCCTGTCGGCTGCAACCTGCGTCGCGGGGGAGACGGAAGCGTCTCCTGCCGTGACCACGGGCGTGGCCACCGGGACGGTCGGGGCGGGGAAGGGCTGCGCGGCGGCGTTCACGGCTGTGGCCGGGACGTCCGACGGCGGCGCGATCTCCGCGACCGGCGCGGTTTCGGGACCCTGCGGGACGGCGACGGCGGAAAGGCCCGGCGGCGCCGCTTCGTTGCCTCCGGCCGGCGGCGCCGGCACGGCGACGGAAACGGGCGACGGCGACGGTCCGAACGCGGACGGGGTGACGCTCCGGTCACCGGCCGCCCGGACGGCGGTCCCTGCCTGGGACGCAAGCGCGTCCTTCGGCGCGGGGGTCGAACCCGGCGTGGGCCGGTCCTCCGGGGAGCGGGCTTCCAGCTTCTGCCGGACCGCCGGGACCGGATCGGCCTCCGCTCCCTGCGGAAGGTCTCTCCGGCGCGCGTCCGTGCCGCCGGGACGAACCGCGTCCGCGACGTCGCGTCCTGCGGCCGGCCGGTCCTGCGGCCCCGCTTCCCGTGCGACTTCCGGCGCCTGGCCCGCCGGGAAAGCCGCGAAGAGCGATCCGAGCACGGAGGAGAAAGCCGTCGAGGCGGGATGGTCGTCCCGCGACGGCGGCGCCTGGTCCGCCGGTCGGAGTGCTGCGATCAACTGCGTCTGCATGGGGTTGTCACCTCCTTTCGGGGCAAACGTGTTGACGGGTTGATGGGTTGAGAGGTTGATGGGTTGAGAGGTTGAGGGGGTGGGGGAAAGGGTTGGGGTTGGGGTTCGCGTTACTGCCGCCCGAGGGCGGCCTGGACTTCCCGGGCCTTCCGGGCGTAGTCGGTCTCGCCTTTGCGGCCCATGGCGAGGAGGGCGCCCAGGATGTCGGCGGCCTCGAACGGTTTCATGGCGCGGAGGTAGGTCACGATTTCCGCCGTCTCCCAGTCCGCCATCATCGCGGCGGCAGTCTTCGGGACGTGGTTGCGGAGGACGTCGACGTTGGCGCGGAAGCGGGCGTCGGCGGGCGCGGCGGCCGGGGTCGTCGCGGCGACCGCGGCGCCGGCGGCCGGGACGGCCGTCGTCTCCGCGGGGCGCGAGGCCGCCCCGCGCTGCTCGGCGCGGATGCGGTCCGCCTGGATGCGCAGGTCGCGCTCGCGCGCTTCCGCCAGCGTGACGAGCGTCTCCAGCTCCCGCAGCTCGCCCGCGGGCCGGTCCGCCGCGGGGGCCTCCGCCGTCACCGGGGTGGACAGGACCGCCGCCGTTTCCCCGCGCAGGCCGCGCACGGCGGCGTCGATCCGGTCCGAGGCGAGGAACCCGCCCGAACCCAGCGCCACGACCGCCACCACGAGCGACGCCGTCGTTACGATGCACAGCACACCGCCCACGCGCATCGCCGACTCCAGGATCGTCTTCATCGCGCTCCTCCCGCCTGGCGCGCCGCGGACGAGGCCTCGTCCGCCGCGCGCTGCTCGTCCTTCAGCATCTCCGCCTGCCACTCCGCCGCGCGCCGCTCGCGCAGCCGGTCCAGCACCTTCCGGTCCTTCATCGCCGCCGCCAGCGCCCCGCGCGCCTTCTCCAGCGCCGCCTCGAGGTCGCCCAGCCGCGAACGCTCCGTCCCCGCCCGCTTCCCGAGCGCCGCGACGTGCCGCTGGTGCGCCAGCAGGTCGGCCACGCACAGCTCCAGCCCCGACTGCGCCGAGCGCATCTCGTCCTTCGCCCGCGCCTCCGCCTCCGCCGCGCGCTCCGCCTCGTCCCGCTGCCGGTCCGCGGCCGTGCGCACCTCCCCGAACGCGCGCTTTGCCGACTCCTCCGCCGCACGGCGCAGGTTCAGCAGCGATTCCAGGCGGAACTCGAAGCGCTTCATGAGGCCTCCCCGATGGCGCGAAGGGCCGCGACGGTGGCGTCGAGCGGGGCTTTTTCGTGGAGCGGCTGGCGCAGGAAGGCGGTGATGCGGTCCATGGCGGCGATGGCGCGGTCGACTTCCGGCGCGGCGCCCTTCTGGTAGGCGCCGACGGCGATCAGGTCCTCGGCGCCGCGATGGGCGGCGAGGAGGGCGCGGACGCGGTCGGCTGCGGCGCGGTGCCCGGGGGAGGCGACCTCGAACATGAGGCGCGAGATGGAGGCGAGGACGTCGACGGCGGGGAAGTGTCCGCGCTGGGCGAGGGAGCGTGAGAGCCAGACGTGTCCGTCGAGGATGCCGCGGGCGGCGTCCGCGACGGGCTCGTTGATGTCGTCGCCCTCGACGAGGACGGAGTAGATGCCGGTGATGGAGCCGGTTTCTGCGCGGCCGGCGCGCTCGAGAAGCTTCGGCATCGTGGAGAAGACGGAGGGCGGGTAGCCGCGCGTCGCGGGGGGCTCGCCGGCGCTGATGCCGATTTCGCGCAGCGAGTTCGCCATGCGGGTGATCGAGTCCATGAGGAGGAGGACGTTCCTGCCCTCGTCGCGGAAGGCCTCGGCGATTGCGGTGGCAACGAACGGGGCGCGGGCGCGCAGGAGCGCCGGCTCGTCGCCGGTCGCGACGACGACGACCGCCTTCTTCAGCCCTTCCGGACCGAGGTCGCGCTCGAGGAAGTCGCGGACCTCGCGGCCGCGCTCGCCGACGAGCGCCACGACGACGACGTCGGCCGCCGTGTTGCGCGTGATCATCCCGAGGAGCAGCGACTTGCCGACGCCGCTTCCCGAGAACAGCCCGAGCCGCTGGCCGGCGCCGAGGGTGGCGAAGGCGTCGAGGGAGCGGACGCCAGTGGCGAGGGCGGTGTCGATGCGGCGGCGGGAGAGGGCGGCGGGGGGCGCGGCGTACACGGGGACGCGGGCCTCCGCGTGGAGGGCGGGGCCGCCGTCGATGGGGTCGCCGAGGGCGTTGACGACGCGGCCGAGGAGGGAAGGGCCCGCGGGGACGGTCGCGCCGCCGGGGACGGAGACGACGGTGTCGTGGCGGCGGAGGCCGCGCGTGTCGCCGAGCGGCATGAGGAGCGCGCGGTCGTCGCGGAACCCGACGCACTCTGCGCGGACGCGGTCGGGGCCGACCTCGCAGACGGCGCCGACGGGGACGGCGATCCCCTCGGCCTCGACGACGAGCCCGACGACGCGGGCGACGCGGCCCGCGAGCAGGACGGGAGTGCCGTCCTCGATGCGGCCGGCCGCGGAAGCGAGGTAGCTCATGGGGTCGGCGCTACGGCGCCTCTCCCAGGAGCTGCTTCTCGATCTGCTCCATCTGCGCCGCGATTCCCGCGTCGGCGGATCCCTCGGCCCACGCGACGCGCGCGCCGCCGCGGCCGACCGACTCGTCGTCGACGACTTTCGCGACTTCGAGGCCTTCGAAGCGGGCCGCGAGCTCGGGCACGAACTGGTCCATCAGGACGCGGTCCGCGGGGTGCACCCGGATCTCCAGCCCGCCGCGCCGCGCCGCCAGCGCGACCGCCGCGGCGACGTTCCCCCGCACGAGCGACTCGTCCAGCCGCACCTCGCGCTTCACCACCGCCTTCGCGATCGCCACCGCCAGCCTGAGGACGCCGGTCTCCGCGTCCGCCGTCGCGCGGCCGATCGCGTCCGCCAACGCCGGGCCCAGGCGGTCGAGAAGGTCGCCCACGCGGGCCGCGCCCGGGGCGAGGCGCCCCTGCGTCTCCGCCAGCGCCGACAGCCGCGACTCCGCGCGGCCTTTCTCCACGCCCGCCTCGCGCCCCTGCGCCTCCGCCCGGGCGACCGCGGCCGCCTTCTCCGCTTCCGCCTCCGCCACGATCCGCGCCGCCTCGTCCTTCGCGGCCCGGACGATCGCTTCCGCCTTCGCCCGCGCCTCCTCGACGTACGCCCTCGCTTCCTCGTCCAGGTTGCGGACGGGGAAGGGCGAGAACGCGGGGACGGCCTGGTGCTTGAGGATTCCCATGGTCGGTTACACCACGATCTGCGAGCTGCCGCGGCCCTCGATGACGATGTCTCCGAGGTCCTCGTACTTGCGCACGACGTCCACGATCGACTGCTGGGCCGCCTCGACGTCCGACAGGCGCTGCGGTCCCAGGTACTCCATCTCCTCGCGCAGCAGGTCCTGCGCGCGCTTCGACATGTTCCGGAAGAACTTGTCCTTGAGCTCGTCGTCCGCGACCTTGAGGGAGAGGGCGAGCTGCCCGGTCTCGACGTCCTTGAGGATGATCTGGATACCGTGGTCGTCGATGCGCTTGATGTCCTCGAACACGAACATCAGGCGGCGGATCTTGTCGACCATCTGGGGGTCCTCTTCCTCCAGCGCGTCGAGGATGGAGCGCTCCGTCGCGCGGTCGGTGAGGTTCAGGATGCTGGAGACGGCCTTGACGCCGCCCGCGCGGCGCAGGTCTTCCGCGAAGAGCGACGAGAGGCGTTTTTCGAGCGCGCCCTCGACCTGGGCGAGGACTTCCGGGGAGGTGACTTCCATCTGGGAGACGCGGCGCACGACCTCGATCTGGCGCGCCTGGGGGAGGCCCTGGAGGATCTCGGCCGCCTGGTGGGCGGGGAGGTAGCTGAGGATGAGCGCGACCGTCTGGGGATGCTCGTCGGACAGGAACGTCGAGAGGTTCTGCGGGTCTGCCTTCCGCAGGAACCCGAACGGCGTCGAACGCGTCGCCGCCTCGATCGTCTCCACGATCTTCTTCGCTTCCGCCGGCTCCAGCACGCGGCCGAGCAGGTCGCGCGCCGCGGGAAGGCCGCCCTGGGCGGTCACATCGAGCTGCATCGTGTTGCGCAGGAAGTCCTCGAGGACCTGGTCGCGCTCCTCGCGCGTCACGCCCTCGAGCTTGGCGATCTCGACGGAGACCTCGCGCATCATGTCGCGGTCCATCTCGCCCAGGATCCTGGCCGCGAGGTCCGGGTCGATGGACACCAGCAGCACCGCGCTCTTGCGCAGGCCCGACCGTTCAATCGCCTTGGCGGGACTCATCACTCACCTCGCACGATCCAGTTGCGGATCAGGTTCGCGCCGGCCTGCGGGTTCCGGCGCATCATGTCGGTCACCTTCTCCTGCAGCCGCGCGCTGCGGAGGTCGGAAGCGGCGGTCGCGGGGTCGAGAGAAGGGCCCTCGGGCGGGATGGCGAGTTCGGCGCGGACGCGTTCGATTTCCGCCATCACGTCGCGCGGCATCGAGGCGCGCACGATGCGCCAGATGAAGAAGAGCCCCGCGAGGGCGAGGAGCGCGAGAGCGGCCTTCTCGCCGTACCGCGCCGCGAGGTCGCGCCAGTCGGCCGCGGGCGGCGTCAGCGCGACGGCGACGGGCTCCGGGAAGGTCACCGGCTGCATCTTGATCTGCGCAGCGTCCACGCTGCAGGAGCGCGCGACGAGCTGCGTCCAGTCACGCAGGTTGTTGGCGATGTTCTCCTGCGTCGCTTCCGTCGTCGCAGGCTTCGACCCGTCCGGCCCGAGGATCGCCTCGGCGTAGGGCACGACGACGGCCAGCGTGACCGCCCTGATCTTGCCCGGCGGCGTCACGGTCTTCGTCTTCTCCGACCCGAACACGTTGTCGAACTCGCGCCGCGAGGTCGTTTCCGTCCCCGCGACCACTTCCGGTGCCCCGCCCGTCGCCCCGGGCTCTGCCAGCCCGCCCGGCTCCAGTGCGCTCGCGACCCCCGGCACCCCGCCGGCCGACGACGCCGGCTTCTCGCTCGTCTCGCTCACCCGCACCGCCGTCTCCGGCGCCAGCGCCCTGTTCGTCTCCTTCTCCGAGCTCTCCATGTCGATGTCCACCGACGCCTGCACCGACACCTTCGAGAGGAACGAGAGCGCGTCCTTCGCCTTCTTCGCCGCGAACTCCTCGTGCTCCTTCTTGAGCTGGAGCGCCGTCCCCGCCAGCACGTGCGACTGCTTCGGGTCCGGCACCTCGTAGCGGTTCATCGCCGTGTCCGTGATGATCACCGCCTCCGGCGCCAGGATCGGCACGCTCGCCGACACCATCTCCGCGATCGCCCGCCCGTTCACTTCGCCCGGCGTCCGCCCGCGTTTCAGCTTGAGATGCACGCTCGCCTTCGCCGGGCGCGCGTTGATCGTCGTCTCCGGGTCCTCGCCCGGCGCGATCTGCACCGCGGCCGCCTCCACCGCGTCCATGCTCGCGATCGCGCCCTCCAGCCTCCGGCGCAGCGTGTCCGTCCACTGCAGCCGCTGGCGCGCCTCCGTCGTCGTCCACACGTCCTGGTTCCACAGCCACTCGAACTGGTTCTTCCCCTGCGGCAGCACCCCCTCCCCGTACAGCTGCACGAACACCTCGTCCCGCTTCTCCGGCGCCACCAGCACCGCCCCGTTCTCCAGCTTGTACGGAATCGCCTTCGCCTTCAGGGCGTCGATGACGCCCGCCGTCACGTCCGGAGGCGATCCCGCCGGCGTCAGCGGCACCATCGTGCGGCCGGGCGCGGCGGCGAAGAGCATGAAGAAGGAAGCGATGACGACGAGCCCGAGCAGCGCGAGCGACACGCGCTGGGCGGCCGAGAGCTTCGCGAGGAACTCGCGCAGGCGTTTGAGCTGGTCTCGAAGGATGTCCATCGGGGCTCCCGAAGTGCGGGGTTGGTGGGTGGATGGGTTGAGGGGTTGAGAGGTTGAGGGGTTGAGCAAGTCCCGCCGTTCTCAACCCCTCAACCCCTCAACCCCTCAACCTCTCAACCTCTCAACCTCCCTAACTCCGCATCCGCTGGATTTCGTCGTACGCATCCACGATCTTGTTCCGGATCTGCATCAGGGCCTCGAACGCCAGCTCCGCCTTCCGCACCGCCGTGAAGACCCCCGCCACGTCGTCCGTCTTGCCCGTCGCCAGCGCGGCCTGGGCGGTGTCCGCTTCCTTCTGAAGCGCGTTCACCTTCTCGATCGACTCCTTCAGGACGTCCTTGAACGCCTTCTCGGGCGCCTCCGCCTGCCCGGCCACCTTCGGCCCCTCAGGTCGGATGGGTTGCGGCCCGATCGGCAGCACGAAGTCGCTCACGCGAGGATCCTCAGAGCCGCGCTGAACAGTCCTTTCGTGGCGTCCATCGCGGTGACGTTGAGTTCGTAGGCCCGGGTCGCATCCATGAGGTTCACCATCTCGACGACCGGGTTGACGTTCGGCATCGTGACGAAACCCTCCGCGTTCGCGTCCGGATGCCCCGGGTCGTGCTCGAGGCGGAAGGGCGACCGGTCGGTGACGACTTTCTCGACGTGCACGCCGGCCGTGCCGGGCTTGCCCGGGGCGCCGACGCGGAAGACAACGTCCTGCCGCCGGTACGGGTTCAGCCGCCCGAAGGCGTCGCGCGTCGTGTGCGCGTTCGCGAGGTTGTTCGCGATGACTTCCGTCCGCATCCGCTGCGCCGCGAGGGCGCTGGCCGAGACGTCGAGGGCGTCGAGCATGGTTACGCGCGCTCCCGGATGGCTTTTTCGATCAGGTCGAACTGCCGCGACAGCAGCTGCGTCATGGCCGTGTAGAAGGCGGAGTTCTTCGCCATCTTCGCGGCCTCGATTTCGGGGGTGACGTCGTTCCCGTCGTGCCCCGGCACGCCGCCGGAGGGAACGGGGTCGAGGAAGCGCAGGTCAGCGACGGAGGCCGGCGCGTCCGGCCGCGCGGGCATCCCGCCCAGGACGACCGGCGCCGGGGCCTGTTCTCGGCCGGCGGCCTTGCGCAGCGCCGCCTGGAACGCGTCCACCGGCAGGTCCTGCGCCCGGAACCCCGGCGTCCCCGCGTTCGCGATGTTGTTGAGGATCACCTCGTGGCGCTTCCATGAGAAGGCGAGGGCCGCCTCCATCGTGGGGATTGCGCCGGCGTTCGTGACGTCCATCGGAGGTCTTTCCTCAACAGGTCCTGCGGAGACACCAAGTCCCGACCGGCAGAAAGCAAACCCGAGGCCGGGGGGTTGACTTTCCGGTGTCCACCTAACCTGTTGATCAATAAAGACTTGTGATCTCAGGCGGATGGACCCCGGCCGGCACGGGTTGCCCCTTCTTCCTGTTTCGGCAAGAAGTGCCGGCAAACTTCGCCGGTTTCCCTCGCCGCCTCAAGCCCTGCACAGCACCCATCCGCGGCCCTTTCCGCCCCATCCTCCGTTATCCGCGAATTCCTTTCCTGGCCACCACTCCCGGAACCCTGTCTGGGGGGCAGTCCCGGCCCTGGCGATCACCAAGTTCCGGGGCCAGGTTCCGCCTCAAATCTGAGACATTGCCATCTACCATGATCTATGTCATGATTTCAGGCCACCCTACGGTCCGGAGCAGAGCCCCCCCATGCGCAACATCCATATCCCCCTGCCCGAGTCCCTCTACGCGCGCCTCAAGGCCGAGGCAGAGCGGCGTCACGCGCCCGCCACCCGCGTCGCCAGGGAAGCCATCGACTCCTGGCTGTCGGCCGCCCGCAAAGTGGCCCTTCACCGCGAAATCGCCGCCTACGCCGCGGAATTCGGCGGCACCGCGCAGGACCTCGACCCTGCCCTCGAAGCCGCGGGGATCGAGGCGCTCCTCCGGCGGGACGCGGAGTCGAAGTGAAGCGCGGGGACGTCTACTGGGCCGTCCTGGCGCCCCGTTCCGGCTCGGAGCAGCGCGGATCGCGGCCCGTCGTCGTCGTCTCGCACGACGGATTCAACCAGGCCCCGAACTGGAACTCCGTCATCGTGGTCCCGATCTCGACGTCCGCCTCCCAGGCGCGGCGCCGGCCGACGGTCGTCCCCCTGGCGAAGGGCACGGCTTCCCTGAAGTCGGAGAGCATCGCGCTGTGCCACCAGGTCACGACGCTCGATCGCGCGAAGCTGCAGAAGCTCGTCGGGTCCCTTCCGGGGCCGCAGCTCTCCGAGATCGACTCGGCGCTGAGGGCGGCGCTGGACCTGTCGTAGCCGACGCGCACGCGGCCTGGACCTGTCTGCCCTATACTCCGTCGATATGTCGGAGCCGAAAGCACCCCTGTCGACGCGCGATCGCGCGCTCGCCGAACTCGTGCGTCTTCGCGGCTGGGCGGGCGAAGAGCCCATCCAGCGCGCGATCGCCGAGGTCTCGGACTCCGGCGGCGCCCGCGATCTCGGGTCCATCCTCGTCACGTCCGGGCTGATCACTCCCGCCCAGCTGCGGGACCTTGAGGCCGCCATGGACGGCCGCGGCTCCGGCGGGTCCGACCGCACCGTCGCCCGCAGCGACCCCGGCGCGACCCTCGCCGCCGCGGGCCGAAAGGTCGGCGACACCGTCGGCCCCTACCGCATCCTCCGCGAGCTCGGCCGCGGCGGCATGGGCGTGGTCTACCGCGCCCTCCATCCCGAACTCCGCCGCGAGGTCGCCCTCAAGGTCATGCTCGCCGGCGGAGACGCCTCCGAGACCGACGTCGAGCGCTTCCGCCGCGAGGCCGCCGTCGTCGCCCGCATGGGCCGGCACCCGCACCTCGTCCAGATCCACGACATCGGCCGCGACGGCGACCGCATGTACTTCACCATGGACTTCATCGAGGGCCGCTCGCTGCGGCACCGCGTCGCCGAGGAGGGGCCGCTTCCGGGGCGGGAAGCGGCGCGGATTGCGGCGGAGCTGGCGGGGGCGCTGGCGTTCGCGCACGCGGCGGGCGTCGTGCACCGCGACGTGAAGCCGGCGAACGTCCTGCTCGACCGGGAGGGGCGTTCCTTCCTCGGCGACTTCGGGCTCGCCCGCGACCTGTCGAGCCCCGCGGCGCTCACGATGAGCGGCGCGCCGATCGGGACCCCCGCCTACATGAGCCCCGAGCAGGCGGAGGGGCGCGCCTCGCGCGTTACGCCGCTCACCGACGTCTACTCCCTCGGCGCCACGCTCTACGAGATGCTCGCCGGCCGCGCGCCCTTCGAGGGCGAATCCCAGATGGACATCATGCGAAGCGTCCTCGAGTCCGAGCCGGCCGCGCCACGCACCGTGCGCCCCGATATCCACCGGGACCTTGAAGTGATCTGCCTCAAGGCGATGCACAAGTCGCCCGCCCGGCGCTACGCCTCCGCCGCGGACCTCGAGGCCGACCTCCGGCGCTTCCTCCAGAACGAGCCGATCCTCGCCCGCCCCGCGGGGTTCGGGGAGACGCTGATGATCCGGGCGCGCCGGCACCGGCTGGCCCTCGCGGCGGCCGCGTGCGTGCTGGCCGCGGGAGCCGGCTTCGGCGGCTGGGCGGCCTGGAAGGTCCGGACGGGAGCCGCCGCGGCGAAGGCGACCAGCGACGACCTGGAACGTCGCAGGCAGGCGGCGAGCCCGCTGGTGATCGACGGCGTGGCGTTCCTGGAACGGTGGGACGAGGCCCGGAAGCAGGGGAACTGGCGCGACCGGGACCGCAATGCGGCGCGCGCCGCCGAGATCCTCTCCCGGGCGGCGGAGGTCAATCCCGAGAACGACGAGATCCACTTCCAGCTCGGCCGCGCCCTGCGGAGGTCGGGTCGCACGAAGGAGGCGCTGAAGTCGCTGGAGCGGGCGGTGGAGATCAACCCGAAGCACGGCCTGGCATGGTTCGAGCACGGCCAGATCCTCCAGAACCTCGTCCAGGACATCCGTGGCCGCGTCGTGCGGTCCGCAAACCTGGTGCTCCAGACGGAGCAGGGCTTCATGCCGTCGGGGCTGAACCGGAGCGCGTTCCTGCGGAAGGAGGGCCTTCAAACGGATCCCGCGCCGTACATCCGGCAGGCCTCGGAGGACTTCCGGAGGGTCCTCGAGTCCGGCGCCGCAGCGGACCGGGCCGCGTACGGCCGCGCCATGCTGGCCTCCTTCGACGGCCGCTTCGACGACGCCCTCCGGGAGTTCGACGCCTCGGTCGCGGCGAACCCGTACTTCTGGGAAGCGCTGTACGCCCGCGCCGACGTCGCGGAGTACGCCGCGCGTGCGGTCGAGGCGGGGCTGGCCGACCGCGAAGCGCTCTGCAGGCTGGAGCCGCACAATCCCTGGCTCGCCCTGGACCATGCGCTCTCGCTGAGCGTGATGGGCCGGCAACGCGAGGCGCGGGAGATCGCGCTCAAGGCGGTGGCCGCGTCGGACGCCCCGGATGTCCTGGCGAACGCCGTGGGAATCTGCCTCGCCGCGGGGGACGGCGCGTCGAGCCTCGACATCGCGACCCGGCTCGCCTCGTCCGAGGACGCCGGCCCGGCGCACCGGCAGGCCGGCGCCACCTACGCGGTCTACGTCTGCCTGGCGGCGCGCGACTTCGAGCAGGCCGGACGCCTCATCGAGAGCCGGGCGGCGATTCTCGGCGAGGACACCTGCGCCGGGCTTCGCGCGGAGATGGCCCTGATGCAGGGCGACTTGGCCCGCGCGACGCGCGAGTACCGCAAGCTGGACCCGGGCGGGATCCACGCGCGCATCGCGGCCCTCGGCTCCGCCTATGCCGAATGGTGGTGCGGGAACCTGGACCGCGCCCGTCGGCAGGCCGAACTCGGCGCGGCCGAGCGCATCGTCCCCGCCGCCCCCGTCATCCGGGGCATCGTCCTCATGGAGCAGGGCCTCCTCGACGAAGCTCTCGCCGACTTCGAGGCCGTGCGCCGGGAAGAACCCGCGCTGAACATCACGTACTCGAACCTCGCCGCCGCCCGTTTCCTCAAGGGCGACTACCCGGGCGCCATTGCCGCGCTCGAGGAAGCCGTGACGACGACGCTGGCGGCGCCCGCGCAGAAGGAGGGGGTGAAGCGGTTTTTCGCCCCGCTGGCGAAGAGGGCGTCCGAGGCGAAGACGCCGGCGGAGGCCGCCCGGGTCGTCGAGGGGATCGCGGGACTGCTCCTGATCGCGGGGACGCAGGCGACGGACGACCTCCAGCGCGCCGGCGTGCGCGAGGGGCAGCGCGGCGTCCTCTACATCCTGCAGGCGTTCTACATCCGCCACGAAATGTGGAAGGAGGCCATCGGCGCCGGCGAACGGATCGGGAAGATCGTCGTCTGCGGCGGCGCGCTCTACAAGGACGCCGTGGCCCGCGCCCGGGCCGGCCGCAAGGCCGGCGACGTCCTCAAGGCGCTCGCGGCGGCGATCGAGGCGGGCTTCGACGACGGGAGCCGACTGGATGGCGAAGAGGCGTTCGACGCCGTGCGGGGGGAAGCGGAGTACGCGGAGCTGCGGGCGAAGTGCCGGTGAGTCCGGGAGGTCGGCCCGTGGCCTCCCCGGGGATTCGCGATCAGGCGCGAGTGTCCGGCTCGTCGCTCCCGTTCAGTTCGGGCGACCTTTCGCCGCGCAGGCGTGCGGCCGCGAATTCGCGCCATTCCTGCGGCACGCCGGCCTCGTCCGCGACCGACCGCCACTCCGCGGCCGCCCCGGTTCCGTCGCCCGCCGCCAGGAGCACGTCCCCCCGCACCAGCCGCGCCTCCCCGTCCCCCGGTGCGAGGCGCAGCGCCTCGTCCGCGTCCGCGCCCGCCTCCTCGACCCTGCCCAGCGCCAGCCTCGCCCGGGCCCGCCACTTCCAGGCGTTCGCATATCCCGGGCGCCGGCGGATGGCCTCGGAAGCGTCCTCCTCGGCCCCGGCGGCGTCCCCGATCTTGAGGCGCGTCTCGGCCCGGTTGCGGTGCGCTTCCGGGTAGCCGGGCCGGCGGGCGATCGCCTCGGCGTAGTCCGCGAGCGCCCCCTGGTGGTCGCCCAGCCGGTCGCGCGCGATGCCGCGGTTGTTCCACGCGGTGACGTGCCCGGGCCAGGTCGCGAGGAGTCCCGTGAAGACGCGCTCCGCATCCGCCCAGCGTCGTTGCGCGAGGAACCCCACGCCATAGTCGTTCTGCGGCCCCGGCCTCGTCGGGGAGAGGCGGATCGCCTCCGCCAGGTCCGCGTGCGCTTCCGCATTCCGGCCCAGCTTGGACAGGACCGCCGCCCGGTTCTCCCGCGCCAGCGCCATCTCCGGATCGCGCTCGATGGCGCGGTTGCAGTCCTGGAGCGTCGGCTCCCATTGCTGCCGCTTGAACCAGACCATCGCGCGGTTCACGAATCCCAGCGGCATGGACGGATCGAGCTCGATCGCCCGGTTCGCCGCCGCCAGCGCCTCGTCGAGCCGGTCCTGGCGCAGCAGCGCGGCCCCCAGCGAGATCCAGCCCGCCACGAACCGGGGCCACTCGACCGTCACGCGCCGGAGGTCCTCGACGATCGCGGGGAGGTCCTCCTGCCTGCGGCGGATCCTGCTCCGCCCGTAGAGCGCCTGCGGGAAGCGCGGCCGGATCTCGAGGGCGCGCGCGATTTCCGAGAGGGCGACGTCGTCGGCGGTCGTCAGTCCGAGGATCCAGTGGAAGTCCTCCCGGCCCTGGGATTTCGGGAACTCGGCGAGCCCTTCACGGCAGAGCCGCTCCGCGTCGGCGCCGCGACCGGACGCATGCGCCAGCATCGCGGCCGCCACCTTCTTCTGGAGCGCGTCCTCGAACCCGCTGCCGTTGGCCAGCGCCGCGTCGAACGACCGGCACGCCTCCTCCGCGAGCGCCGCGGCCGCCTCCCTCCGCTTCCGGTTGCGCTCCGCGCTGTCGTGCTGGTACTGGAGCCCGTCCGTCCATCCGCGGAGGATCAGGATGCGGCCGAGCCAGTAGTGGGCCGGGCCGAACTCCGGGTCGAGGGACAGCGCGTCGCGGAAGCATTCCTCGGCGGCGCGGAGATCGCCGTCCTGCTCGTGGACGAGCCCCAGGAGATAGGGGCCGGTGGGCACCCACGGCGCCAGCCGCGCGGCGTCGGAGAACAGCCGGCGCGCTTCGCCGAGGCGCGTCTGTCGCGACGCCTCATCCGCCCCCGGCTCGTACTGGGCCTGCTGGACCCGGTCGAGGGAAGGGCGGCCGAGCTCGATCATGCGGAGCACCTCCGCCGGGGGCGGGGCGTTCCGGCGGCGTCGCCGGCGCGGGGCCTTGGCCTCCACGGGCTCGCCGGCGAGCATGCGGCGCAGGTCGGCGGCGAGCGCGGACGCGTTCGGATAGCGGGCGGCGGGGTCCTTCTCGAGGCACCGCATGACCACGGCCGAGAGCCCGTGCGGGTAGCCGGGGCGCCGCCCGAGCGAAACGGGCGTGTCGCGCCAGATGCGCTGCAGCACCCGGAGGCCCTCGCCCTCGAACGGGAGCCGGTTCGTCACGCAGCGGTACGCCATCACGCCGAAGCTGAAGACGTCCGAAGGGGGGCCGATGTCCCGCCGCCCTCCCTCCGTCTGCTCGGGGGACATGTAGTGCGGCGTCCCGACCACGTTCCCCGAGACCGTGAGCCCCGACGCGGCCGGTCCGGCGAACTCCCGCGCGAGGCCGAAGTCCGAGATCTTCGGCCGCCCCTCGCGCGTGAAGAGGATGTTCGACGGCTTGATGTCACGGTGGACGATCCCCTGCGCGTGCGCGTGCCCGAGCGCCTCCGCGATCTCCGCCAGCACGGCCAGCCTGTTTCGAAGCGGGAACGCGGCGGCGGCGGCCGGGTCCGTCAGGCGTGCGTACAGGGACGGCCCGTCCACGAGTTCCATCGTGTAGTAGTGCCGCCCGTCCACCTCGCCGATCTCGTGGACGCCGACGATTCCCGGATGCGACAGCCGCGCCGCCGCCCGCGCTTCGCGCAGCAGCCTCGACACGGCGGCCTCGTCCAGCTCCGCGCCCGCCGTGGGCAGCATCTTGAGCGCGACGGCGCGGCCCGTCGCGGTGTCCCACGCCTCGTGCACCACGCCCATCCCGCCCCGCCCGAGCTCGCGACGGAGCACGTACTTCCCGAACGCGCGGTCCCCCGGCAGGGCGGCCGCCCCCGGGGGCTCCTCGCCGCCGACCCGGCCCCCGAACTGCACCGTGCGTGTCGGCCCGCCGCAGGAAGGGCAGGGCGGAAGCTGCGCGAGCGCGCCCGGCGGTGCCGTGAACACGCGGCCGCAGGGCGGGCACATGAGAAGCGTGTGCGTGGGATCGGAGCCGGCGTCCTGCCGGTCGCCCTGCCCCCCGGAAGGCGGGGCAGGGAGGTTCTCGTCTGCGCCGGGACGGGGAAGCGACACGGGCGACACTGTAGGGGGAGGAAACGGCGCGGATCAAGCGCGAACGCCCCCGTTTTCGGCCGCGCGGCGACACGGGGAGCGGCGAGGCCGTCGCGCGGCGGGGTCCGGGGCGGGGTGCTCGGGAGCGTCCCAGGTGGGGGCGTCGGAGAAGAGATCGCGGGGGATGGAGTCAAGAAGCGCCGTGGGTGGGGAGGCCGAAGTGTCGGAGAGTGGGAGTGAAGCCTGGGCGGGCGGCGAAGCGAGTGAAGCGGCCAGGGTCGTGGCGGGAGGACCGCACGGCCGGTCGGCCCCGGGAGCTCGACGACCTCCTCCCGGACATGCGCGCCGCCTGCGCCAGGGCCGGCATCCGGGAGCTCCAGGCGCCCTCGAAGCGCCACGGGGATTGAAACGCGGGAGGGCGGTGCCGGCCGTCACCGATCGGGCCCGGCACACCGCGGGCCGCCTATTTCCCCAGCTGCCTGTCCACCCACGCCTTGATGTCCGGGTCGAACTTCGCCGGCACCTCGTGCCCCGTGTCCGGCATCACGAAGGCGGTGACCTTCAGGGAGTTCTCCGCCGCCTTCTCGATGAACGCCTTCGCCGCCTTCTGGAGGTCCCCTCTGCCCTGCTTCCCGAGCCAGCCCTCCACTCCCTCGTAGTCGCCGTACATGAACAGGATGTTCCTGTCCTTGTAGTTCTCGTACTTGCTCACCAGGTAGAACCCGCCTTCGGCCAGGATGAGGTTCTTGAAGAGCCCCCTGAGGTCCCTGTCGCCGTGCTCGAACAGCGCCACGATCGTGGCCGCGCCGTT
>JADLHC010000312.1 GCA_020849035.1 Planctomycetia bacterium | reverse complement strand
CCTGCTTCGGGTCCGGAGCCGCCACAACGTCAGCGCATCACGCCGGGGCCTGGTCGGCCCCGGCCCATGCGGGGAGGGGGGTCAAAATTTCGCCCCCAGGGGGGTCATTTTTTCGACCACATTGACATCCCTGAACCAGGGAACCATCGACTGCAGCGAAGCGGTGCCCGTCCCGCCGAACAACGCGATCGCCGTCGAGGTGAACGTCCTCAACTTCACCGCCGGCGCCACCTGCACCGGAGTCGTCCAGATCTGCATGGACGCGGCGAAGGAGAACTGGACCGACGCGGGGAACCTGACCGTCAACGCGCTCGGCCCGAACTTCACCATCGTCACCGGGATCTCGGGGATGTTCGTCCGCATCGCGATGTCGCCCCAGAGTGGGATCGTCCTCGTGTTCGTCTGCGTCCACCTCCCCAGCCGCTAGCCAAGAGGAAACCCATGTTGCAGATGCCGACCGACGTGGCCGCGAAGCCGGGGCCGTCCGCCGAGGTCGCAGTCGCCGGACCCGAGATCGTCCGCGCTCCGGCCCGGGAAGTGCGCCTCGACCTCGCCTGCGGCCAGACGCCGCGCGAGGGGTTTGAAGGCGTGGACATCTGGGAAGGAGCGAAGCACCAGGTGAACCTGCTTCGCTTCCCCTGGCCGTGGGCGGACAACTCCGTCGACGAGCTCTTCTGCTCCCACTTCGTCGAACACATCCCCATGTGCTACGTGACACCCAAGGGCGAGTACATCCACATCCCGACCAGCCCCGAGGACAAGGACCTCTTCTTCGCCTTCTTCGACGAGTGCTGGCGCATTCTCAAACCCGGCGGGCTCTTCACACTCGTCCTTCCGGCGCTCCGGTCGAACAGGGCGTTCCAGGACCCGACCCACCGGAGGTTTATCCCGAGCGAGACGTTCCTGTACTTGCACGCGGGCTGGCGCGTCGCGAACAAGCTCGACCACTACGGCGTGAAGTGCAACTTCGTCTCGCCCGTCGGAGACGGCGTGCCGGCAGTCGACGGACAGGTGCCGATGGAGGAGGGCGTCCGTGCGCCAGAAGTACAGGCCGTAAGGTTCAACACGCTCTGGAACACCGTCGCAGATTGGGTCGTGAGGATGAAGAAGGCGTAGGAAGAGGCACCTGAAAGGAGAACTAACGCATATGTTCGAATACTTGAACCGTATCTTCTCACGCGCGGAGCGGCTTCCTGCGAAGCAAGCTGTCGGCGAATCTTCTTCGCTAGGACCCCGTGCGGATTCCGCGATCCGCGGAATCCAGGCTGGCCTGCCGATCCGGTTCGTAACGCAGGAGCTGGCTCAGGGTGTCTATTCGACGATGCCACACCTGCTTGGGAGCTTCCTCATGATGCCCACCGTCAACGGGATGACCGCAGGCGGGTTGCTAATGGAACCTGGCGAGCCAGGGTTCGATCCGTGTAATAGAGCCAATCTGGAGGAACTGATTCGCCAGCTAGGTAGCGAGGATTACGACACAAGGGCAGCCGCCCAACTACAGCTTTTTGGCTTGGGACTAGTTTGCCCGGGTGGCGTGACTCAGGCACTTCGTGGAGGGCTGAACAGCGTTGATGCGGAGGTGCGCGCCGCATCAAGGGAGATAGTTCAAGCGCTTGAGCAGTGGGCACCTTGCGCATACTGGAGAAGGAAGGGGTGGGAAGCGTATGATAGGGCAAAGAGCGCCGCAGCTACTGGGAAACTGCTGGATGCGGCGACGGCTGTCTATGACCTACGACGCGGGTTGGATGAACTTCTCAAGCACACCAATTGCATGACAGATGATGAGCTGAGCGAATTCCGCGCCGCCCAAGCCAATCTCAATGCCATTGCAAATCCCAAGATTAACCAGAGAGCTGCAATGGCTCACATGCACGATCTGGAATCACGCGGCGGTCGCGACGAGAGTGTGGTTCCTCCGGCCCTCCGGCCATAGGACGAGGGAATCCCGGTTTTCCTCAACCCTCCTTGGGTCCCGCGGGGTCGGCAGGGCGTGCGCAAGTCAAGGCCCCTAAGAGGAGGAGATGCCCGGCGCTTGCAGCCCTTCTGATCGGTCGGCAGTTACCGTTCGAGCGGGTCCTTCTCCCGCCCGTCGCGGAGCGGTGCACGGCTTCAACATCCCCCCGAGGGAGATCGAGCTCTGGCTCGGCCCCACAATCCTGGCCGGGACCAAAGGAACCAGCCACGACCTGCAGCTAAAACGAAATGCTACCATGGCTTACGACAGTTCTTTGGAACCCCCTCGGTACCCATGAACGGTTGAGGAGTGGCCTTCTTTGGGACTTCTCAGGGGATGGTTCGCGGAGTTTGAGACGTAGGTTCTCGAGAACAATGCGATGGAAAGCGGTAGATCAAGTAGTCAGGCAATCGACGGAAACGGTAGAATGCAGATTGTTGCAAGAAGAGCGTGGTCGCGTCGCAAGTCCTTGAGCAGGCCCGACCTCTCCATCGGCCCCCCGCCGCAGTTCGGGGTCGATGGGGAAGTCGAGCCCGGTGTCCGGTTTCCCGAGGGAAACCGGAACCGTTTGCCTTCTGGTTTCGGAGGCAGCGTAGCCAGGCGTGCTTCGTTCCCGATCGGGCGAAGCCACACCTCCGCGAGGGAGAGTGCGGGGAAACCGGATGGGCCAGGGTTCACTGGCTCGATCTAATTCACAGGGAGGTCCTAGGTGCGGAAGAGTATGCTATCGAAAACCCTCGCCCTTTTCGGTAATGTGCTCATCGTCCTTGTCGCAGTTGCAGGTTGCGGTGAACCGACCTCTCGGCCGGAGCCAGAAATTGGAGCAAGTCCATCCGCGACGCGGGTCCTGCGAATTCCGGTGGAAGTGCAGCCAGATGAGGACATTCTAGATTCTGCAATCGCATGTGATCCCAACGAGAACATTCACATCGCATACTTGGCGCTCGTTCGAGATCCAAGGCGACCGAACCATTGGCTGAAAGGAAGCCTTCGTTATGTGTGCGTTGCTCAGGACGGTTCGGAGCTCTCTCGCAGCACTATCGTGGCCTCGACGGGGTTCCCGTCTGATCCATCCCTTCTTGTGAGCGGCAGGCAAGTCATAGTTTCCTTCCTCCTCGCTGGTAGGGCGTTTGTTTCAGTGCGCGATTTGGCGCAGAGTGCCTGGCTGACGAATCCGGTCAGCGAGGACCCGGGTAAGATGTTTGAAAGAGCTCTGCTTCGGCAAGTGAGTCCCGACCGACTTTTGCTTGGGGCGTCAGTGGACCGCGACTTTTTCATTTCACGTACGCCGTATCCGTCCGTATCACGGCGAATCGGGTTCGGCAATGCAATCGGCAATAACGCAGAGTGTCGCCTTCGAGCGATAGCAGTTCAGCCAGATGCATCGCTTATCCTCGCGTTTAGCCTTTGGACGGAGGGCGAGGGCGCAAGAGTCCTTCTACTGGAAGGAAGTCTTGATGAGTCCATGCTAGTCGTATCAGGTCGTCACATGCTGGAGGGAGAGCTTGCCGAGTCCTTTGACGCTGGAACGACTTCGGAAGGTCAATCGGGAGTCCCCGAATCAGGCGGACCGGAGCTCGCGTTGAACGAATCGAACCTCTACGTCGCCTACATTTCCAAGGCGCACGACGGAAGCCACCAGATTCTCGTCGCGAGGTTCAGCGTATCACCATTGAAATTGGTGGACACCATACCTCTGGGTCGAGCGGAGGCCGGGAGCTTCCGCCACCTGGCAGTAGGAGCACGTGACAGTCTGGTAATTGTCGGCTACCAGCAACTTTCTGATTCAGGAACTTGGGAGCAACTTGTCTTTGGTGCCAATCCGGATTACCTCGGAAGGCAACACGCGCTGCTTCTGTCAGCCGACGGGGGAACGCGCTACGCGGGCTTTGGGCCGAGGTTGGCCTGGTCGCCGAGGCGCCTTCTGTGGAGCTGGTCAAAGAATTCAGGGCAGGGCGTCGAATCTTGCCTGCAAGTCGCACTCATTCCGCGCTAGTTGCAGCTGAAGCACGTCAGACCGGCCTGCGCAACATCGTCCTGGACGATCGGCAGCCGATCTACACCCATGTCGAGTGGGCCTCGCGTACCGAGGCTTCCCTCATCGGCCTCGAGCCCGGCCAGGTGTCAATAGCCGCGCAAACTGGGCCGCCGATGTTGGGGTCATGCTGGACCACCGTCCGCTCCCGCTTCGCCGTCGCGTCCGCTTGCATGGGGGATTCCTCTCTCCGCATCAGACGGTCCACAGCCTGCGCCCTGTTGCCACCCAGAAGCGCCAGATCTGCGGAGTTCACGCGCAGAGGCAGGGGGCGAGTGGAGGGACCGGCGCGGAGGCAAGACAGCCCCGTACGAAACTCCAACCGCCCGCGGCCGCCGCGCGGTAACCTCTCGCTCCATGCGCCACCTCCTACTTCCGCTCGCCCTTCTCGCCCTTCCCGCCCTCGCCGACCTCCCCCCCGCGGACCTGGACAAGAAGCTCGCGGAAGGCCGCGAGATGGCCGCGACGGGGCGCAAGCAGGAGGCGTTCGCGGTCTTCGAGGAGGTGATCCGGAACGCGGAGGACCAGCCGCGCAAGTGGGCGGCGCGGGAGGAGATGCTGAAGATGGGGCCGACGCCGGCGCGGCCGCAGAACGACGGCGAGCGGGCGCAGGTGGCGGCGGAGATCCTGGAGGAGCGGCACCGGTACTACGGGGACGTGATGGACCAGCTGGCGGGCAGGGGGCAGCTCCGCGGGGTGCGGCTGTTCCGGAAGAAGATCATGGAGGACAGCGGCGGCGGGTCGGACGGGCAGAAGAACGCGCTGAGGGAGCTGGAGGCGCGGATCCTGCGGGAGCTGCTGCCGAAGGAGGACAAGGAGGAGGCGGAGAAGATCAAGAAGGCGCTGCCGAAGGACAAGTGGGCGGAGGCGGCGAAGGACGCGGAGAAGCGGGGGAAGAAGCATCTGGCGCTGGAGCTGTCGAAGGACGCGTTCTACGGGGCGGGGGGCGTGGGGGACGCGAAGGCGCTGGAGGAGCTGAGGGCGAAGATCGAGGCGCTGGAGAAGGAAGTCCTCGAGATGGTGACGCCCGAGGAGACGAAGGCGTTCAACGACGCCGTGAACCACCGCGTGTGGGCGGACCTCGTGACGCGCGAGTCGCACCACTTCATCTTCATCGGCGACAAGGGGTACGTGCCGCGGATCCCCGAGCCGTCGATGCTCGAGCTGGACGTCGCGTACATCTTCATCACGGACATGATCGCGCGGCAGCCGGACGACGACGGGCAGCGCATCACGGTGTTCTTCAAGGAGCTGTGGAACTTCGGCGGCGCGGTCGGCGGCGGCAAGACGATCCGCGCGGGGAGCATCAACCCGAAGGCGAAGGACATCACCGTCTCGAACTTCCTGTACTTCCACGAGCTGTGCCACTGCCTGTTCGACACCGCGATGATCTGGACCGGCTTCGTCGAGGGCGTCGCGAACTTCGGCGCGACGATGGCGCAGCTCTCGCTCGGGCAGAAGGCGGCGGGGGAGGGGTCGTTCAAGTCGAACCTCGAAGCCTTCCGCCGCGACTTCCTCGGCCGCGACGAGGACTACTTCCGCATCCAGAACTACGGCCCGTCGTGCGGCTTCTGGCTGCACTTCCTCGAGAAATACGCGAAGGGCGCCGACGGCGTGTGGGACTGGACGACGTACCGGAGGTTCTTCCGCCTCTGGCGCTCGCACCCGATGCCGCCGGCGGAGACGGTGGAGAAGGCGCGGGTGTTCGGGCGGTGCCTGTCGGACGTGTACGGGAAAGAGGTGTGGAAGGACCTGAAGTCGTTCGGGTGGCCGGTGATCGAGGAGGACGAGGGGCTGACGAAGGAGGAGAAGGACGACCTGATCCGGCTGTGGAACGTGGCGAAGGGGCGGTGGGAGCAGGGGGACGGGGACGACGCGCTGATGAAGTGCGAGGACATCTGGGTGAAGTACGCGGACCACCACCTGGCGGCGCGGGCGCGGCGGCTGGCGCTGGAGATCCTGGACAAGACGGGGGGGAAGGGCGCGGACCAGATCCGCAGGGACCTCGGGCTGATCATGGAGTGGAAATGCGCGGGGCCGTTCTATTCGAAGGTGAACGGGCTGTTCGACATTTTCCCGCCGGAGTTCGAGGTGGACTACGCGAAGGAGTACGCGAACCCGATGGCGAAGGGGACGTGGTTCGACCCGAAGATCCGGTACGACGGGATCGTGGCGTTCGAGTTCCCGTACATGGACGGGATCGTGTGCTACGGGCTGGTGAACGTGAAAGTGGTGTCGGACACGGACGCGTGGCTGTTCGTGGGGAGCGACGACGGGTGGGGGGCGTGGGTGAACGGGGAGCTGGCGGACAAGTTCGACGTGGGGCGCGGGGTGATGTTCGACCAGGACCGGGTGAACATCCGGCTGAGGGCGGGGTGGAACCGGCTGCTGGTGAAGATCCGGAACGGGGACGGTGGGATGGGGTTCGTGGGGCGGATCACGGACCGGACGGGGCGGGCGATCGACGGGATCCAGTTCACGAGCGCGCCGCAGGAGACGCCGTGGTGGCAGGGCGGGAAGAAGGCGGGGAAGGCGGACATGGTGTGGAAGGACGACTTCAACGCGGCCGGCGCGGAGCGGAAGTACCAGGTGCCGTGCGGCGGGTGGAAGGTGACGAACAAGGCGCTGTGGGGGACGGACGACAAGAGGAACATGCAGTGGATGAAGTTCCTGGTGACGCCGGGGAAGGACAAGGACGCGCCGGCGCAGTGCCTGTGGCTGAAGGACACGGTGCTGAAGGGGGCGAAGGACATCGCGATCGAGCTGAAGCTGGTGCAGGGCGGGGACAGCCGGCCGAAGTTCGAGGTGTCGCTGGATGCGGAGGGGCAGAACGACGGGCTGAGCGGGACGTCGCTCGTGTTCCACCCGAACGGGGAGGGGTGTTCGGTGGTGGTGTGGCGGTACGACCACGTGCTCTACCACATCCCGGGGATCCAGTTCCCGGCGGCGAAGGAGCACACGCTGACGCTGGTGCGGTTCAAGGAGCGGCTGACGGTGACGTTCGACGGGCAGAAGGTGCTGGACGACGTGTCGATGCCGCAGATCGACAAGTCGAACTTCCTCGGGATCATGACGTGGAACAAGGACTGCGGGCTGGATGACCTGACGGTGTACAAACTGGGGGAGAAGTAGGGAGGCGCGGAGCGGGGCGATCCTGGAACGGATGAATTTCCAAATTTGAATTTTGAGTGATCAATTTTCAATCGCTCCTCCGGACTGGACACATCGCAGCGGGCCTTTCATTGATAATGGAAAATTGAAAATTCAAATTTGAAAATCAGCCGTTTCCCGCCGTGCCCCCTGCGATTCGCCCCTCCTCCCACCCGATAACTTCTCCATGTCCCTCCTCGCCGCCCTCGTCCTCGGCCTCGTCCAGGGCCTCACCGAGTTCCTCCCCGTCTCTTCCACCGCCCACCTCGTCTTCGCCACCCGCTGGCTCGGCCTCTCCGCGCGCTACACGCCCGAGCAGCTCACCGCCGTCGTCGCCGTCGTCCAGCTCGGCACGCTCGCCGCGGTGCTCGTCTTCTTCGCGAAGGACCTGCTCGGCATCGCGCGCGCCTGCCTGCGCCCGCGCGATCCGGCCAGCCGCGACTCGCTGCGCCTCATGGGATACATGGTCGCGGGCACGATCCCGATCGTCGTCTTCGGGCTCGCATACAAGAAGACCATCGAAGGCCCCTGGACCAAGGACCTGCGCCTCATCGCCGGCGCCCTCGCCGCCTGGTCCGTCATCCTCGGCGCGGCGGAGTGGCTCGGGAAGCGGCAGCGCGGCCAGGAGCAGGCCACCTGGCGCGACGCCTGGACGCTCGGCTTCTTCCAGGTCTTCGCCCTCGTCCCCGGCTCGTCGCGCTCCGGCACCACCCTCGCCGGCGGCCTCTTCGCCGGCCTCACCCGCGAAGCCGCCGCCCGGCTGTCGTTCCTGCTCTCGATTCCCGCCGTCGGCGCCGCAGGCGTCCTCGAGCTGCACAAGGCCTGGAAGGTCCTGCCGCGCGCCGACCTGGCGCTCCTTGGCCTCGCGACCGCCGTCTCCGCCGTGACCGGCTACCTGGCGATCGGCGCGCTCTTGCGGTTCTTCCGCACCCGCACGTCCTGGGGATTCATCGTCTACCGCCTCGCGTTGGCGGGATTGATCGCGGGCATGCTCGCCTCCGGAGCCTGGGCCCCGCGTTAGCGGATCTCGACCGGCGCCGGCACGCAGTCCTCGTCCTCCAGCGTGCACCCCATCCAGAGCGTCCGCGTCCCCGCCGGCAGCGCGCCGTGCCGCACGAGCCGCCTCGACGAGCCTTTCGGAAGCGCCGCGAGGTCCTCCTCCGTCGTCTCGAACGCGCCCGAGTCGAGGAACACGCCCTCCTCGTCCAGCGCGACCCACCAGAAGGGGTCCGAGTTCTTGACGGACATCGCGGGCAGGTCCTCCAGCGCCGTCATCTCCACGCCCGTCTCCTCCTCATCCCGCCATGCGGCGAGCCGCACGCGCGTCCCCTGGCACTCCCCGAGCACGTACCGCGTCGCCGTCGGATGTCCGGCGGGAAGCGTCTCGGGGACTGCGATGGCGGTGCGTCCGAACGTCGCCTCGAACTTCGCCGGCGAGGTCCCCATGGCCTGGCAGGAGAGCGAGAGGATGCCGACGCGCGGCTGCTCGCTGGACGAGGTGCGCAGGACGAAGCTCTCGCCGGCGGGGATGCGGACCATGGAGGCCAGCGCGCCGACGACCACGTCCTCGTCGGATTCGCCCCGGCGGCGGAGGCCGACCTGGCCGCCCGCGGCGCCCGCGTGCATCGTCAACCGCCCGGGCCGCTCGCCGAACCGCTTGTGGTGGGGCAGGACGTACCAGCGCCCGGGCATGACCCAGGCGCCGCACGTGCCCTTGTTGACGATCTCGAACGGCACGGTGATGCGCCCCGGCGCCGCGACGGCGGGGAAGTCCGGCTTCCACTCGAACGTCGGGTTCGCGAGCTCCCACGCGACGAACTCCGCGACGCGCGCGTCCAGCGCGAGCAGATTCCGGACCGCCTCACGGCGCTCGGCCGCGCTCCCGTCCTGCGTCTTCAGCGCGCCGAACATCTCGCGCAGCCGGGCGGTCTTTCCTTCCTCCGGGATGATCTGCATCCGCCCCAGCAGCTCGGCCACGCGACCCCGCACCTCGGCATCAGGATGCTCGATCAGCGCCTGCAGGCGCTTCCCGGCATCCGCGGCGACCTTCGCCAACTCCTCCACGCCCTTGTCCCGCTCCTCCGGGAGGTCCGACTCCAGCAGCACGCGCGCCACGCGGAGACGGTCGTCGATCTCGTCCGCCCCGGCTGCGGCGCCCAGCAGAAACACGATCAGCGCGGCCCTTTTCATGCCCCCTTCAACGGGACGCTCGCGCCAAGGTTCGACGGAATTCCGGTCTCCCTTACAATGACCCTTCAACCCAAACCAGGAGCTTCCATGAAATCCCTCGCCCGCTTCGCCTGCGCCGTCGCCGTCCTGTCCTTCCTCGCCGGCTGCCTCGAGTCCGACCAGCAGACGGTCGTGATGCCGGACGGGTCCGGCAAGATCGTGTGGACGGTCGGCTCGAAGATGAAGGAAGGCGAGAAGGACTCAGGCCTCAAGATGGACTCGATCGAGGAGATGGAGAACTCGTCCGAGGGGATCGTGGCGTGGGGCGAGCCGAAGGAGGTGAAGGAGAACGGCTGGCACAAGATCACGATGACGGCGTACTTCGAGGACATCTCGAAGGTGAAGCTGTTCGACAAGAAGGGCGGGGAGAAGAAGGTGATGCTGTCCTTCGAGTACACGAAGAACGGCGACGGCGGGACGCTGGTGGTGAAGGACGCGATGATGGACGAGATGGCGAAGGACCAGGCGGAGAAGGGCCCGAAGGAGGAGCCGCAGACCGAGGAGGCGAAGAAGTTCGCGGAGGAGATGAAGGCGAAGATGAAGGAGGAGATGAAGGGGTTCAAGCTGTCGAGCGGGGTGAAGGTGCCGGGGGCGATCACGGCGTCCGAGAGGTTCACGAAGACGGAGGGGCGCGTGGCGGCGGTGGTGCTGGACGAGAAGCTGCTGATGGACGCGATGGACGAGAAGGAGGAGGCGAAGAAGACGATCGCCGGGATCGCGGGCGAGCACAAGGCGACGTGGACGAAGAACGAGGTGGGGGCGGACGAGGTGGAGGCGTTCAAGAAGGAGATGGCGGCCGCCAAGGCCTACTGGGAGAAGAAGAAGGCGGAGAAGAAGTAGGGCGAGGGAGACGACAGCCGGCGGCCGGCGAACCCGGCCGCCGGTTTTCTGTTTCCGGCGCAGGGGCGGGTTCAATCTGATTCACAGCCGCCCCCCGGACGCCTACCCTTTCCGGGATGCCCCCTGCGGAGCCGGCCATGCACGATTTCCGAAGCGACACGGTGACGAAGCCGACGCCCGCGATGCGGGAGGCGATGGCGAAGGCGGAGGTCGGGGACGACGTGTTCGGGGAGGACCCGACGGTCAACCGGCTGCAGGAGGTGGTGGCGTGGCGGATGCGGAAGGAGGCGGGGCTGTTCCTTCCGACGGGGACGATGGCGAACCAGGTGGCGGTGAAGTGCTGGACGGAGCCCGGGGACGAGGTGCTGCTGGAGCGGCGGTCGCACATCCTGAACTACGAGCTGGCGGCGTTCGCGGTGGTGAGCGGGGTGATGCCGCGGGCGGTGGAGGGGGAGCGGGGGATCCTGCGGGCGGCGGCGCTGGCGCGGGAGGTGCGGCCGAAGTCGTACCTGTTCAGCGCGCCGGGGCTGATCTGCGTCGAGGACACGACGAACATGACGGGCGGGACGTGCTACCCGCTCGAGGTGCTCAGGGAGATCCGCGAATTCGCGGACGAGCAGGGGATCCCGGTGCACCTCGACGGCGCGCGGCTGTGGAACGCGGCGGTCGCGCAGAAGGTGGAGACGTTCGAGATCGCGCGCCTCGCGGACAGCGTGATGGTATGCCTTTCGAAGGGGCTGGCGGCGCCCGCGGGGAGCGTGCTCTGCGGGACGACGGAGTTCATCGAGAAGGCTCGGACGTGGCGGAAGCGGCTGGGCGGGGGGATGCGGCAGTCGGGAGTGCTGGCCGCGGCGGGGCTGGTCGGCGTGAACACGATGGTCGACCGTCTGGCCGAGGACCACGAGAACGCGAAGGCGCTGGCCGCGGGCCTGCAGGGGACGAAGTTCCGCTGCGAGACGCCGGAGACGAACATCGTCATCATCGACGTGCGCGACACCGGCAGGGACCCGGCCGCGATCCTCGCCTTCCTGGAGAAGTCCGGCATCCGCGCCGTGCAGGCCGACGCCGCCCGCATCCGCCTCGTCACCCACAACGACGTCGGCCGCCCCGCCGTCGAGGCCGCCGTCGCCGCCTTCCGCGCCTTCAAGCCCTGACTCGCAACTCGCTTCATTGCCCCCTCGCGTCCGTCCCGTAGAATCCGGCACTTCCCCCGAGGACCACCCATGGGCCTGATCGACCTCATTCCCGACCTCGAATCCACGGACCCCGAGACGCGCTTCAAGGCCGTGACCGCCCTCTACAAGATGGGCGCCGCGGCGGCTCCCGCCGTCCCGAAGCTCGTGCCGCTGCTCCGCGACCTCGACGGGGTCAACGTGCAGATGACCGACGGCAGCGAGCGGATGATCCCGATCGCGGAGCGCGCCGCCATGGCCCTGGGCGCGATCGGCGAGCCCGCCGCGGGCGGCGTCGTCGCCGAGCTCCGGGCCGACAACGCCGTCTCCGCGATCCACTGCATCCGCGTGCTGGCGACGCCGCTCCTGGCGAAGCGCGCGCCGGTGAACGTGATCGGCGAGCGGCTGATGCGTCCCAAGGTGTCGCCCGCGATGGCGACGGCGCTGTGCGAGGTGCTCTCGCAGATCCTGAAGTCGGGGGACGAGGCTTCGAAGACGACGGCGAAGATGGCGCTGATGGCGGGCGTGGCGGCGGGGAAGGTGCCGGCGAAGTTCCAGGGGCTGGTGTCGAAGGCGCCGGCCGTGCGCGAGATTCCTGTGCCGGCGCCCGCGCCGCCGAAGCCGCCCCCGGCGCCCGAGCCCGCCCCCGCCGCCGCTTCCGGCGGCTGGGTCAGCTCCGAGGCGCGCATCTCCGAGATGCCGCAGCCCCGTCCCGCGGAGCCGCCGCCCCCGGCCGAGCCGGCGCCGGCCGCCGAGGTCCGCCGCCCGTCGCGCCCGCCGTCGACGCCCTCCATCGACCGCCCGACCTCGATGTCCCCCAGCGTCACCACGCCGGAGCCGGAAGCGCCGGTCGAGAACCTGCGCGGCCGCACCGTCGAGCGCCCCGCGCCGCCGAAGTTCGAGAGGACCGAGCCCGTGCCTCCCCCGCCGGCCGAGATGGTGCGGGAGATGCAGCAGCGCGTTCCGCCGTTCGCCCCCGCACCCGACGCCAGTGCCGCCTCCTACGAAGAAGGCGACCAGTTCGCCTACCGCCAGGAAGTCGGCGATCTCCTCAAGCGCGGCGACAAGCTCAAGGCCGTCAATCTCCTGCGCCAGAAGACGGGCGCCTCCCTCGTCGAGGCCCTCAAGCAGGTCGAGACCTGGTCGTAGCGAAATCGCTTCACGCCCGCGCCGCCGCCGCCAGAATACGCCGCGTCGGAGTTCCTCCACCCACACAGCGAGGGCGCGCATGCCGAAGCACGAGAACCTGGGGCCGTACAAGAAGCGCAAGATCGACCCGCCGGGGATGAAGGGCGGGATGAAGGCGGCGGACCTGCTGGACGGGTACTTCCTCGCGTACAACTCGGCGCGGCTGAAGGAAGCGGCGCAGCTGCTGGTGAAGAAGGTGCTGCAGCCGGACGTGACGGTGGGGGTGTCGATCAGCGGTGCGCTGACGCCGGCGGGGCTGGGCGCGGGCGTGCTGATCCCGCTGGTGAAGGCGGGGTTCGTGGACTACATCATCTCGACGGGCGCGAACCTGTACCACGACGTGCATTTCGGGATCGGCTACGACCTGTTCGAGAGCTCGCCGTTCGTGGACGACGTCGATCTGAGGAAGCGGCATCTCATCCGGATCTACGACATCGTCTTCGACCAGGACGTGCTGCTCGACAGCGACGCGTACGTGCGGCGGATCTGCCGGCAGCCGGAGTTCCAGAAGGAGATGGGGACGACCGAGCTGCACTGGCTGATGGGGAAGTACATCGCGGAGACGGAGCGGAAGCTGAAGCTGAAGGAGCGGTCGCTGCTCGCGGCGTGCTACCGCGCGGACGTGCCGATCTTTACGCCGGCGCCCGGCGACGGCACGATCGGCATGAACGTCGCGGCGGCGGCGCTGACGGGAAGCGCGCTGAAGCTCGACATGAACCGCGACATCTTCGAGAGCGCCGCGTACGTCTACGACGCGAAGGCCTCCGGCGGCAAGTCGGCCGTCCTCATCCTCGGCGGCGGCACCCCCAAGAACTACATGCTCCAGACCGAGCCCTTCATCCAGGAAATCCTCTACGTCAACGAGCGCGGCCACGATTACTTCATCCAGATCACCGACGCGCGCGCCGACACCGGCGGCCTCTCGGGCGCGACGCCCAACGAGGCCGTGACGTGGGGCAAGGTGGACCCCGAGCAGCTCCCGGACTCGATCGTCTGCTACACCGACTCCACGATCGCCGCGCCGCTCCTCGCCCAGTACATGCTCACGCGCCACAAGCCGCGGGCCCTCAAGCGCCTCTACCGGCGGCGCGACGACGTCGTCGATAGGCTCACGAAGGCAGGCGCGAAGCAGGCGAAGCGGATCTTCGGCGTGGAGAAGCGGATGGAGGGCAGGTAGCCGCCACGCGCGGGGGAGACAGGGACTCCGGATCCGGAACGCCCGGGGGACGTCAATTCCGCGAGGTCACGCGCACCGTCTGGTAGACGCGCGGGTCCACGTTCTCGACGCGGCGGAATCCGGGGTTGGCCTCCTCGCCGACCTCGAGGACCGGTTCCTTCGCCTCCTCGGGGATCCACGCCTCGAACGTCCCGTCGGCGCCGCTGTCGCAGGCGGACACCTCCCGGTCGCCGTCGAGGATCCGCACCTGCATCCCGGCGACGGGGCGTCCGTCCTCGTCCTCGACGATGCCTGCGACGCGCAAGCGCTTCCGAAGCCGCAGGGTCAGGGACTGGCCGTCGGGGAATGCCTCGGCCGTCCGGGAGCTGTCGATTGACCCGGGGGGATCGACGTTCGGCGAGGCGCCGATGCGAAGGCGAACCCGGGGCAGGCCCTCGATGCGGGCCGCGCCGCTTTCGTCCGTCAGGAACTCCCCGATCCAGGCGCCGGCCTCGTCGTCATTCGCGGCCTCCTCCAGCCAGACCTCGGCGTTCTTCCACGGCGCACCGTCGGGGCTTTCGACACGGATGGTCAGGGCTCCGTCGCTGGCAGGGGCCTGGACCGGGATCTCCAGGTCGCTCGTGCCCGGGACGACCCCCGTGACGCGGGCCCTCGCGGGGAAGCTGGTGCATCTTCCCTCGGTTCCCCCGGGAAGAGAGATGTCGAACCAGACCTCGGCGACGACCTCGACCGGGTCGGCCGAACGTACGAACACCTCGAACGTCCCGTCGTCTGCAGGCTCCGTCTCGAGGGGGCGCGTGTCCCCGCCGGGATCCGCCGCGGGTCCGGTCCTTGAGAAGAAGACGCGGATGCTCTCCGGCCTCCCGCCCGAGACCAGGACCCGGCCCGCGATGCGGCGTTCGGAGGGGAGCACGAGCTGCTGGCGGCCGGCGCGGCGCTGTATCGGAACCGGGTCCGCGCCCACGTACTCGGGGTGAAAAGAAGCATCCACGCGGACGCGGACGTCGTCGTGCTGCGCCCGGAGGCCGACAAGGCCGGCCTGGTCGGTCCATCCGCTCACTTCGCCGCCGTCCCAGAGAACCTCGAGATGGAGGCCGGGAACCACGGCACCCGTGTCGTCGAGCACTTCGAGGTCGAGCCACCATCCCGTGTCCAGGACGATGTCAACCGTGACGCTTTCCGAGCCCGGCCGGACGAGGACCTCGCGCGTCTGCGGGCTCCAGCCCTTCGGCTGCCAGGTGAGCGTGTACGTGCCGGGAGCGAGACCCGGGAATCGGAAGCTCCCGATGGAGTCCGTGACGGCCTTGAGCTCGAGATCGCCCGGCCCGTTGCCGGAAGGGGTGGTGGCCTTGTCGGCCGCGATCGCCTTGAGCGCCATCTCCTGCCGGGACCAGGGCTGGCCGCCTTCGAGGGTCACCCGGCCCGCCACGGTGGCTCCGGGAACCAGGACGAGGTCGCCCGCGTCGATCGACCCCGCGGACGCCGGCGGGAGATCCACCGTGGATCCCACGAAGCCCGGAGCCGCCGCCTCGATCCGGAGCGTTTTTCCGCGCGGGAGGTCTTCCAGCGTGAAGCGTCCGCCGGCATCGGCGACGACCGGCGAGCAGGGTTCGATCGTTCCCGCGGCGAGCACGGCCGCGTCGGTGAGATCTGCATCGGGCGTCCCCGTGACGAGCACTCCCGCGCCGACCGCGGCCCCGGCGACGGGGGTGCCGGCCCGGTCGACGACCCTTCCGGTCACGGTGACCCCGCGCTCGAGACGGATTTCGGCGGGGGACGACCGGACCACGACGGACACCTGCGTGAATCCCGCCGCGCGGCACCACACGAGGGTCTCGCCTTCCACCCAGTCGCGGAAGCGGAACGCCCCCAGGTCGTCCGCCCTGGTTTCGGAACCGGCCATGCTCGTGCAGAGCCCGTTGCGCGAGTCCCACTCCTGCCAGCGCAGCGTTCCCCCCGGGACCGGCCGGCCTTCCTCATCCACGACGCGGCCTTCCAGGATCTTCCCCCGCGCCATCGTGATCGTCAGGGGCTGGTCCTGCGGGGCGTCGGCCGGAACGTCGCACGATTGCTCCGCGAACTCCGCGTGGCGCGCCCGGATCCGGAAGGTCCCGGGGACCGCGGGGACTGCGAAATCCGCCGTCCCGTCCTGGTCCGTGACGCACTCGGACCGGAACTGGGGGTCGCCGTAGTTTCCCCACACGGATTCCAGGGTCCAGCGGCCGTCGATCCTGGCCCCGACCCACCCGTTGCCGGCGAGCAGGAGTCGGGCCCCGGCGACCGGCGCGCCGTGTTCCGTCACGACGCGGACAGGGACGATGCGGCTGGCCGGAAGCACGATGCGCAGGTTGTCCCCGGTCGCACACCCCTGCAGCCAGACCTGGGCGTGGCCGGCCAGCGCGACCGCGACTTCCAGCGGACCCCTCGAAACGGGCACCCCGAACCGACCGGCCTCATCCGTGACCGCGACCGCCGCGGGGGTGACTCCCATGTGCCGGCGCGAGCCGCTGGTCGCCTTGAGGAGATTGCCCCGGCAGAGACCGAGGCGGACGGTGGCGCCGGCGGCCGGCGAGCCGTCCTGGAAGACCACGATGCCGCACACCGAGCCCTCGGGGTCCAGGGCGTGCTCCGCTGCCGGCCGTGATGCGAGTTCGCCCGACCCGGGGGGAGCGGGAACGGCCAACCCCGGAGTTCCCCCGCCGGATCCGGCAGCCGGGGGAGGCTCGAGCCGTCGCCGTGCCAGGATCGTGAGCAGCGCGACCACGAACACGGCGGAGATCCCAAGGAAGCGCGGCCACCGGGTCGCGACCGGGCCCGTTCCCGTTCCCGCCCGGGGAGACCTGAGCCCCAGCAACCGCGCTTCGAGTCCTTCAGGCACCGGCACCGGCTCGCACGCCCGCAGTTCGCCCTCGAGCAACGCCAGGAGGCCCGCCAGCCCGGCCGCCCCCAGCGCCCTCTTCAGCCGATCCAGCCCGTCGCGCAGCCTCGTCGACACCGTGCGGTCCGACACCGCCAGCGCCGCGGCGACCTCCGCCAGCGAGAACCCCTGGAGGTAGTGAAGGTCGATCGCGACGCGCTCGTCCTCGGGAAGCGCATCCACGCGGGTCCGGACTTCACGGCGAAAGACTTCGCGCATCGGGTCCACGACCGCCTCCTGCCCGCCGAGGGCCTCGCGCCGGTCGCGCCGGGAATCGGCGCGGCGCATCATCAGCGCACGGTGAATCACGCAGCGGGCCAGGAACGCCCTCGGGTGGTCCGTGCGCACGGGGTCCAGCGACCGGCGGAGGAGGTCCAGGTAGGTCTCCTGGACGGCATCCTCGGCGGAGGCCGGGTCGCGCAGGATCCCGTGCGCGATCCGGTACAGGACGGCATGGTGCTCGCGGACGAGCCGGGGGTAGTCGGTCATGGCGACGCTCGAATCAGGGTTCCGACCGTGTAATGCCGCCGGCCCGGGGAGTCCGAAGCGAAATCCGGGAATGAGTGAAGGACCTGGCCACGACCGCATTCTAGGGGAGCTCCGGGCGGATTCGATTCCCGCAGTCGGGAGACCGGCGGCGGTACGACGGATCCATTCCGGCAACGCCCGGAGGCATCCTCGAGGTCGCCTGTCGTCCGAAGGAAGCCGGGGACACGTCCTGCCTCGCGCTCGCGCGCGGCCGCGACACCCGACGCGCCGAGGGCGTCACCCGGGGCCATCTTGCCGCTGGCCCGCCGCCTACTCGCCCCTCACGACGCGAAGGTAGCCGAGGGCCTCGGAATTCAGGCCGGTCTCCTGGTCCGCCGCCGGGACCCCCAGTTCCTCCGACGCGAGGGCGTAGGCAAAGAGGAGCGCTTCCCGGTTGAGGTAGCCCAGGCACGGCGTGCCGGCCTGGCCGCCGACGTTGAGGTTGCCGACGGTGTTCGCGGTCAGCTTGCCGAGCCCGCAGACGAGCGTGACCAGGTCCGTGGTCGCCTCGGCCATCCAGGTGCCGCCGTTCACGATGCCGAGATCGGTCAGGTACGCGTGCCCCAGCTCGTGCGCGAGCGCTCCGCCGAGCGGGACGCCTTCGAATCTCAGGTCCGTGAGGATCTCGATCTCGATCGGCCCGTTCCGCTGCGCGAGGACCTGGGCGATCGTGTTGCAGCCGGAGAGCTCGCGCGAGTACCGCCAGCGCGTCCGCGCCGCGTCGATACCGTACCGCCCCGCCAGCAGGCGGATAGCCCCGTCCACGTCGTTTCGTTTCAGAGGCCCGTAAACGTCGCGCGGGTCCAGCGGGCGCCCGGGGCGACGGGCGGTGAACCCGGGGTCGCGCTTCGGGAGCGTCTTCAGCAGCCACAGGATGCGGCGCTCGATCCACTCCGGCGCGACGGGCTCATAACCGAACATCGGCAGGACTCCTCATGCGCCTGCTACTTCTCCTCACCGTCCGCCATCGCCTTTTCCTGGTCCCCGTCCGTCGCCGCGTAGACGGCGAACTGCGGCACCCAGTGGCCGTAGGCCCAGTAGTCGTCCTTCGACACCGCGTGCTGCTTCATCCCCTGAACGAGGTGGGCCTCGAATGCTCTTCGGAAGCGCTTCCGCTCCTCCCCGTCCGCGGCGTTCGAGAGGGCTTTCAGGGCCCACGCCCTCGACCAGTTCGTCCCGAGGTGGTGCGCGGCGTCCTCCAGGTCCACGCAAGGCGCGAGATCCTCGTCCCGGATGGTGTGACGATTCGTGAAATCGGCGTAGATCGCGTCGTCATACATCGTGGCGCACAGGTAGGCGAAGTTGCCGAAGCGGGAGAAGAAGTCCGGGTGATCGCGGTCGAACGCGAACCCCTCCTCCGGCGCCTCGAGACCCTTCATCTGCCGGACCCACTCGTGGACCTTCCGCAACTTCTCCTTGTCCTCCGCGACCGCGGTCCATCGCCAGAGCCGTGCCAGGGCCCACGACGCGTTCTCGTACTCCCGCGTCAGCGGAGACGGGGCCTCCTTCGCGTAGTACGCCATGAGAGAGGCTGCGACATCGTCCGCCATCGGACGAAGCCGCTTCGGGTCCTTCCCTCCCGTCTCCGTGCTCCACCGCTCGAATTCCTCCGCCAGCAGCAGGAACCACGCGCGGCCGTAGGGCATTTCGAAGTCGGGGTTGGCTTTGAGGTGCGCCTGCTCCTTCTCGAGCAGATCGGGCTTCATGGAGGCGTCGGCCGACTTCGCGGCTTCGGCGTGCCTGCCGGTCGCGCGGGCGATGCGGAAGAGGGCCCAGTGGCCGTGGACGGCGGAGTGCCAGTCGATGCAGCCGTGGAAGACGGGCGCGTCCGTGTCGCGGGCCGCGATGCCTTTCGCGATGATCGGCGCCATTGCGTCGCAGATCTCGGCGGCGGTCGGGGGCGGATTCACGGCGGGCTCCTCGGCGAAGGCGGGCGCCGCGCAGGCCGCCGCGGCGATGAGCAGGCGCTTCATCGCGACGAGTATACGCCGCGTTCGCCGGCGGGCGTGTGGGCCTCCCGCCTCGAGGCCGCGCCAGACGCTTCGCCGTCAATTCGCTTCTCGAACCCCCGCCCCCTTCGTAAACTTTTCCCTAACACTTCTTCGCGCCGTCTCGCGACCCATGACCACCTTCCTCTCCGGCCCCCCGATCGTCCGGCTTGTCAACGCGTTCGAGCGCCCGTTCGAGAACGCGGTGGCGACGGCGCGGACGTGCTATTCGGCGAAGGGGATCGTGACGCCCGAGGACGTCGGCGGGGACAAGGAGAAGTCGGAGGCGAAGCGCGCGGAGAAGGCGGAGCGGCGCGACTCGCTGGCGAAGTCGATCTACGAGGCCGGGCACCACACGACGCTGCAGCACGCGCATTTCCAGTTCGCGCTGGACCGCGTCAGCCGGCACGCGATCTGGGCGTTCCTGCACTCGCATCCGTTCTACAACTCGGAGCAGGTGAGCCAGCGGTACGTGGAGGTGAAGGAGGGGAGCTACGCGGTGCCGCCGCTCACCGGCGAGGCGCTGAAGCTCTACACCGAGACGTGCGACGCGCAGGTGCGGTGCTACCAGAAGCTGATCGACGTGCTGACGCCGGTGACGGGGGAGGAGTACTACAAGCGCTTCCACGGGCGCCGGTACAACCGCAAGTACGACAAGGAAGTGAAGAAGAAGGCGCAGGAGATCGCGCGGTACGTGCTGCCGGTGTCGATCTTCGCGTACATGTACCACACGGTCAGCGGCCTCACGCTGCTGCGCTACTGGCGGATGTGCGAGCAGCCCGACGCGCCGGCGGAGACGCGCGAGATGGTGCGGCTGATGGTCGAGGAGCGGCTGCGCGCCGACCCGCTGTTCAAGGTCATCCTCGAGGAGCCGATCCCCGAGGCCGAGCTCCCCGAGACCGGCATTCAGCAGCGCTTCCGGTCGAGTCCCAGGGAATTCTGCCGCGAGTTCGACGCGAAGCTGGGCGGGCGGACGAGCGCGCTGACGGGGTGGAAGGCGGACAACGAGAAGGGGCTGGCGGACGCGGTGCGCGAGGTGTTCGGCGTGCCGGAGGCGCGGCTGGGGGACGAGGAGGCGATCCGCCTGGCGCTCGACCCGAAGTCAAACCGGTTCTTCGGCGAGTCCATGAACGTCACGACGCTGTCGCACCTGTCGCGGGCGCTTCACCACCCGTCGTTCACGTTCAAGAAGAAGCTGTCGCACACGGCGGACTCGCAGGACCAGCGGCACCGGATGACGCCGGCGTCGCGGCCGGTGCTGCTGACGCACCTGCACGACGAGCCGGACTACGTCGCGCCGGAGCTGGTGGGGATGAGCGACGACGGGAAGCGGCTGTTCGAGGAGGCGATGAGCCGGGCGTGGGACGCGTTCGGGAAGCTGAAGGCGATGGGGGTGAGCGCGGAGTTCGCGTCGTACGTGCTGCCGAACGCAGTCGCCGTGCGCTTCAGCGAATCGTCCGACCTCCTGAACCTGCACCACAAGCTCAAGGCGCGCCTCTGCTACAACGCCCAGGAGGAGATCTGGCGCGCTTCGAAGGACGAGGCCGAGCAGATCAAGGCGGCCAATCCGCTCATCGGCAAGTACCTGCTGCCCCCGTGCGGGCTGCGCTGGATGGCGGGGATCAAGCCGAGCTGCCCGGAGGGGGACCGGTACTGCGGGATCCCCGTCTGGAAGATCGAACTGGAGAAGTACGTCCGGACGATCTGAAAGCGCGGGCGAGAATCGTCCTGCGTCGGCGGAAGCTCGCGACTCGACGGCATCCGGATGCCGAAGCGCGAAAGCGACCCGCGACTCAGGTATCCTGATGCCGTTTTCCGTGAGTGCGTGAGAAGAGCGAGTGGCGCGAGGTCCAACCGCCGATGGCGCCCGTTCTTCACTCGCGCTGTGAGAGGAGGCACGGCATGGGCGACACGCTGCGGGCGTTCCTGGTGGCGCTGGCGGTGCTCTCCGGGATGCTGGTGGAGACGCCGGCGACGGCGGGGATGGTCGGCACGCCGGCGGTCCCGCCCGAAGAGCGGCAGGCGGCGCTCGACCGCGCGGCGAACGGGGTGCCGGGAGCGGCGGAGTCCCTGAAGGCGCTTCCCGCCGCCGACCTGTTCCTGCTGGCGGCGCTTCCGGAGTCCCAGCGTCGGGCTGCGAACGACGCGGTCGTTGCGCTCCTGGTGATCGCCGCGATCGTCCTGTTCATCGGGCTGATCGTCACGGTGATCATCATCGACCGGGTCCGCCGGCACCGTCGGCACCTGGGGGGGCAGGCCGATCCGGAGCCGCGGCCGGTCGCCGCGACGCGGTGAGCACGCGGGTCCCGGACGTTGTATAATTCACTCGTTCCAGGTTGGTGTCGGGCATAGACAGGGGGCGCGCCAGGAAGGAGGCGTGCATGAAATCCGTGCTGCGGGCGTTCCTGCCCGCGCTGGCCCTGTTGTCTCTTCTGGTCTTCGGCAACCCGGCCGCGGCGGGGATGGTGTCGACGCCCGTCCCGGCAGCGGGGGAGGACCAGGGGCGGGAGGCGGCGCTGGCGCTGCTGAAGTCGCGGGTCGAGGAGGGCGGGGGGATGACGCCGGAGGCGCAGTCCTCGCTCGAGCGTCTCCCGACCGGGGAACTGCTGGCGCTGTCGGCCGCATTGCAGGCGGCGGAGCACGCCGGGCACGGGCACTTCGATGCCCGGGTCTTCTGGTGGACCCTGGGGATCCTGGTCCTCCTCTGGTGGCTGGCGTTCGATCGCGAGATGTATCACAGGCACTGTCACTAGGAGCGAAACGATGAGAGGAATCACGGGGTCGTTCCTGGCGTCGCTGGCGGTGCTCTCGATGGTGATCTTCTGCACCCCGGCCGGCGCCGGAATGGTTGCAACACCTGATCCAGCAAAGGCTTCCGATGAGGTCCGGGAAGCGGCGATTGCCGGTCTCCAGACGCGGCTGGCGGAAGGCGGCATGGCCCCGGCCGGGCTGGAGGAAGGCATGCGGGCGCTGCCGACGGCGGACCTGCTGGCGCTGTCGGGGTCGGTGGAGTCGGCGCGGCGCGCGGGCTACCACTACTTCCTGGCGGCGCTGGGGATCCGTGCGGCGGCGTTCGCGGTGTTCGCGATCTGCTACTGGGGGTTCTACCGGCATTCGCACGGGCATCACGAGCACGACTGCGACTAGGGGAAGGCAGGGAACCGTCCGGGCGCGCCCCGCGGGGAGCGCCCGGTTTTTTTGTGTTGGGGGCTTCCTTTCGCGGGGTTTCTACTTTATAATTTATAAAGTATACACAGAGGCCCCGCCATGACCCTGTCCCTCCTCGACTGGTCCATCATCGCCGCCTACTGCGGCGGCTTCGTCGCCCTCGGCATCTACTTCAAGTCCCGCTCCGGCAAGTCCCTCAACGAGTTCTTCCTCTCCGGACGCTCCCTCCCCTGGTGGCTCGCCGGCACCTCCATGGCCGCCGCCGCCTTCTCCGCCGATACCCCCCTCTACGTCACCGCCCTCACCCGCTCCGGCGGCATCGCCGCCAACTGGCAGTGGTGGTCCTTCGCCTTCTGCCACGCCATCTCCGTCTTCCTCTACGCCCGCCTTTGGCGCCGCTCCGGCGTCATGACCGAGAACGAGTTCGCCGAGCTCCGCTACTCCGGCAAGGAGGCCGCCTTCCTCCGCGGCTTCAAGGCCTTCCTCTTCGCCGTCCCCATGAACTGCATCCTCATGGGCGGCCTGCCGACGCTCGGCCTGGCGAAAGTGCTGGAAGCGACGATGGGCTGGGAGCCGTGGACCTGCATCGGGTTCGCGTGCGGCGTCGCGTTCGTCTACACGCTCGTCAGCGGTTTCTGGGGCGTCGTCTACGGCGAGCTGATCCAGTTCGGGCTGGCGATCGTCGGCTGCACGACGCTGGCCGTCCTCGCCGTCCAGAAAGCCGGCGGCGTCGCGGCCATGAAGGCCGGCGCGATCGCGGCCAGGGGCTCCGGGACCCTCGACTTCGTCCCGCAGTTCGGGTTCACGGGATCGTTCCTCGACTCCGCGCTCGCCGTGTTCCTGATGTACATCGGCGTGCAGTGGTGGTCGAACAAGAACGCCAACGCAGGCGGCGTGCTCGTCCAGCGCATGGCCGCGTGCAAGGACGAAAAGCACGCCCTCCTCGCCACGCTCTGGTTCAACGTCGCCCACTACGCCCTCCGCGCCTGGCCCTGGATCGTCGCCGCGATCGCCTCGCTCGCCCTCTACCCGGGCCTCAAGGACGGCCAGCTCGCCTACCCCATGCTCATCCGCGACCTCCTCCCCAGCGGCCTCCGCGGGCTCATGATCGCCGCCTTCCTCGCCGCCTACATGGGCACCGTCAACTCCCAGCTCAACTGGGGCGCCTCCTACCTCACCAGCGACCTCTACAAGCGCTTCGTCCGCAAGGGCGCCCCGGACGCCCACTACCTCGCGATGTCCAAGGTCTTCATGGCCGCCCTCCTCGCCCTCTCCGCCGGCATCGCCGCCCTCACCATGCGCCAGGAGGACGGCCTGGTGAAGACGTTCCAGCTGCTGATCACCGCCCAGGCCGGCACCGGCCTCGTCTACATGCTGCGCTGGTACTGGTGGCGCGTCTCGGCGTGGAGCGAGCTCGTGGCCGTCGGCGCCAGCGTCGTCGTCGCCGGCACCCTCTACGCGGGCGAGACCTCGTGGGGCTGGCACGTCAACTTCGTCGCCAAGATGCTCATCACCGTCGGCGTCACCACCGCCCTCTGGCTCGCCGCCTCCTTCGTCCTCCCCGGCACCGACCCCCGCAAGCTCGAGGACTTCTTCCTCAGGGTCCGCCCCTCCGGCCCCGGCTGGGCCGTCGTCGCCCGCCGCCTCGCCCTCCCGACCGAAAAGGGCCTCGCCGGCGACCTCTTCGACTGGGTCCTCGGCCTCGGCTTCGTCTTCGGCCTCACCTTCGGCATCGGCAAGGCGTGCTTCCTGGAGTGGGGAAGCGCGCTGCTGCTGCTGTCCGGGGGGGCGTTCTCGGGCGGGTGGCTCTGGACGCGGTCGCGCCAGCCTCGCGGGGCGAAAGTCCTGGAGCTGAAGCAGGCGGTCAACAAGGCGGCGGCGCTCTAGCGGGTTTTCGCTATCCTCTGGGGAGACGGGCCGCCCGCCGTCCGGGGCGGGGTCCCGGAATCGCCACCTGGGAGGTGTTCTCATGCGCTTCGTCGCCTCATGGGCCCTGGTATTCGGTGCCTGGCTGTCCTGCACGCTCTTCTCCACGCCGGCGTTCGCGGGGATGGTGGCGACGCCGAAGAGCCCGTCCGAGGAGGAGGGGCGCGCGGCGCTGGCGGCCGCGGTGAAGGAGCGGCTTGCGGAGCTCGGGCTCGCGGACCGGGTGCCTGAGAGGGCGCTGGCCGCGGCGTCGGTCGCGCAGCTGTCGATGCTGCTGGACTCGACGGGGATCGCGCCCCGCGCCGGCCAGGCGGAGATCGCCATCGCGGTGGTCGTCGTGGTGCTCGTCGTCCTGCTTCTGATCATCCTCCTGAGCTCGTCCGGCTCGGGCGAGGAGCCGCCCCCGCCCCCGCCGCCCCCGCGGGATCCGGTCCCGGCGATCCGGAACACGTCGATCAAGGTCGTCACCAACGTCTACTTCAGCTACAGCCCCAAGGACGAGGGCGGCGCCCGCCAGACCACCATGCGCCTCGTCCTCGACCGGCTCAACGAGAACGGCCGCGCCGACGGCAACACGTTCCGCGAGGCGCAGGGCGAAGCGACCAACTTCATCTTCAACATCACCATCCACAACGACGGCACCGACCATTTCAGCGCCAGCCTGTCGATGAGCGGGTGGGGCTGGGGAGACATCTGCACCGTCGGGAGCGGCCAGTACAAGTTCAGCAGCGAGGGGGCGCCGGAGATGATCTGGAAGTGCGTGGACGAGGCGTACGGCTGGATCCACAACGGCTGGCACGAGAACCGGTAGGCCGGGCGGGCTCATTCTCGGGCGGGGAAGCTGGGGCCTTCCCGCCCGTTTCATTTGCGTTCGAACCTCCGGGGGGCCTGTCGCGTCCAAGGGGGGATGCTCGACCTCCCGGACGACGAACTTGTGGCGCTGTCGGCGCGGGGGCGGCGGGACGCCTTCGAGGCGCTCGTCCGCCGGCACCAGCGGCGCGTGCTGGGGCTGGCGCTGCGGTACACGGGGTCGCGGCACGACGCGGAGGACCTGGCGCAGGACGTGTTCCTGGCGGCGTGGGGGGCTGCGGCGCGGTGGAGGCCCGAGGCGAAGTTCTCGACGTGGCTGTACCGGGTGACGGCGAACGCCTGCCTGAACTGGAAGCGGCGGGCGCGGCCGGCCGGGGGAGAGGCGTTGGAATTCCGCGCCGCGGCCGGGTCGCCGGCGGGGGCGGAGCTGGAGCGGCGCGAGGAGCAGGAGGCGGTCGCCGCGGCGGTGCAGGAGCTTCTCCCCAACCAGCGGCTGGCGCTGATCCTGCGGCGGTTCGAGGGGCGCTCGAACCTCGAGATTGCGGAGAGCCTGGGGACGAGCGAGGCCGCGGTGGAGGGCCTTCTGCAGCGGGCCTACGACGGGCTTCGTGAAAAATTGTGCGCTGGGCGGAAGCCGGCGCGGTGTTGAAACGGGAAAAGGAGGCGGTCATGCGGAAGGTTGCCGTGGGGCTGGTGCTGGCGCTGGCGTGCGCGATCTCCGGGACGGGGGAGGAGGCCGAGAAGGCGCTTCCCCGCTGCGAGCTGAAGCTCTGGAACGGCTCGCTGATCAAGGGGACGTTTTCGGACCTGCAGTCGATCGAGATGAAGACGAAGCACGGGAAGCTGAAATTTGCGATCAAGGACGTGCGGAGCGTGGCGTGGGGGAACGTGAAGAAGGAGGAGCTGGACTCGGTGACGGCGACGGACGGCACGTACAAGGGGTGGATCGAGGACCTGGCGCCGCTGGAAGTGGACACGGGGTACGGGGTGCTGAAGATCCCGACGTCGGCGATCCGGACGCTTCGGATGATCCATGACGGGAAGGGGGTCCTGGCGGATTTCGAGACCGACTCGCTGGAGGACTGGACGAAGTTCGGCTCGATGGCGTGGACGGTGACGAACGGGAAGCTGCAGGGGCAGCCGTCGGGGAACTACGACAACATCCAGCTCAACGAGGTGTTCGAGGGGACGTACACGATCGAGGTGGAGGTGACGGGCGCGAACAACGCCGGGATCCTCTGGAACGCGCAGGACGCGAACAACTCGAACGCGCTGTGGCTCTCGCCGGGCAGCGTGAGGGTGTTCGGCGGCGGCACCTGGTACAACCAGCAGTTCTCGACGTGGGGGGCGAACTACGCCTGGAACTCGACGATCCGAGTGAAGATCGAGGTGGACGGCGCCAAGGCGGTCGTCTACCTGAACGACAGCAAGCTGGGCGAGGTGACGGTGACGAACAGCTCGGGTCGCGTCGGGTTCTTCAGCATCAGCCAGGTCGCGACCTTCGACAACCTCCGGGTGACGAGGTAGCGCCGTGAGCTGCGACGAGATCCGCCCCCTCCTGTCCGCGCTGGTCCGCGGCGACCTCGGCCCGGCCAAGGCGTCGCGGATTCGCGGGCATGCGGCGGAGTGCGGGGCGTGCGGGCGGGAACTGAGGGACCTGGAGGCGGTGGAAGGGCAGCTGGGGAGGTGGGAAGCGGACCCCGGTGCGGCGGACGTGTGGCCGGCGGTCGAAGCGCGGGTGCCGCGGGCAGGCGGAGGGTGGGGCCGCGCTTCGCTTGCGGCGGCCGTTCTCCTGGCGGCGCTCGCGCTGGTTTTCCACGTCGCGGGTCCGGGGAACGGCCGGCAGGACCCGATCCGGATCGAGCCGGGACCCGGGGTCCTGGAGGCGAAGGCCCCCGAGGACCGCGCCGTCGCGCGGCATGCCGAGCTCGCCGCGGCCCGGACGCCGATGCGCGTCAGCTACGTCTACGTGGGCGCCTACGACGAGGCGCTCAACGCGGGCAGCTACACCGAGTTTTCGGACAGGGTCGCCGCGGCGGCCCCGGAATCGCAAGCCGACTCAGGTGCGGGCCTGCTCGTGCCGCCCGCGTACGTCCCGCGGGGCTCGAAGCTCCAGCGCGTCGAACCCGCCATTGCGACCGCCGAGGCCGCGTGGTCGACGCCATTCGGGGATTTGACGGTGCTGCAGGAGAAGGGCGGGCAGGACCGGGAGGGGTTCGTGACGGTCGTCGGCGGCGGGCGCGAGATCAAGCTGTCGCGGTTCTCGTCGGGCGACGTGCAGGTCACCCTCGTCGGCGAGGGCGTACCCTGGCCGGAGATGGACCGGATCGGGGAGGGCTTCTTCAAGAAGTGAACAGGATCCTCTTTTACCCTCCTTTATCCCCCCCAAAGCCGTTCCTATCGCCGTTCATCCAGCCGTGATCCAGGGGATGAACGGCGATAGGAACGACTGGGGGGGATAAAGGAGGGTGAAAGAGGATGGGACGACCGGCAACACCTTGAACTTCCGCGAGGTCCCTCGCGACCCCGCACATTTTTCCGAAATCGCAAGGAGGACGACATGAGACGGTTCCTGCAAGGACTTGCGGCGCTCTCGGCGCTCGCGGCGGCGCTCGCGACGACCACGCCCGTCCGCGCCTGCTTCATCCACTCGCCGCTTCCCGTGGAGCTGATCGAGGACATCATCACGATCGACATCACGGACAACATCGCGGTGAAGCAGTACACGTGCACGTTCTTCAACCCGAACGCGCAGGCCGTGGTGGGCGGCACGTGCTACATGGAGTTCGAGGCCGACGCCCAGATCGACAAGCTGACGCTGCAGCTCGACGGCCGCGAGGTCCAGGCCGAGATGCTCGACGCCGAGAAGGCCAAGCGGGTGTTCTCGGAGATCGCGGCGCGCGGAGGCAAGACCGCCCTCCTGGAGTTCTACGGCAAGGGCCTGATCCGCGCGGAGGTCCCGAACCTCCCGCCGCAGGGGAAGGTCACGGCGGTCCTCCGCTACACCCAGGTCATCAAGTCCGAGGACGGCGTGTTCCGCATGGGCTTCCTCAACACCAACCCCAAGGCGTGGCTCAAGCCGCTCAAGACGGTCGAGGTGCACTGCACGATGAAGTCGCAGAAGCCGCTGAAGGCGATCTACTCGCCGACGCACAACGTGAGCGTGACGCGGATCGACGACTTCAACGCCAAGGTCGACTACGTGCAGGAGAACTACCTGCCGAAGACGCCGATGGCCCTCTACTGGCAGGTCGCCCCGGGCGAGCTCGGCGTCAGCGCCCTGACCTACCGCGACGAGGACGAGCGCGGGTACTTCATGATGATGGTCTCGCCGTCGATCGACCCCGCGAAGGTCCCCGTCGTCCCGCAGGAAGTCGTCTTCTGCATCGACTCCTCCGGCTCCATGATCGAGGACAACCGGCTCGGGCAGCTCCAGGAAGCCCTCCGGTACTGCCTCAACCACCTCAAGCCCGAGGACCGCTTCAACATCGTCGACTTCGGCACCGAGGCGCGCGCCTTCAAGGAGGAACTTCTCCCCGCGACGCCGGAGAACGTGAAGAAGGGCCTGAACCACGTGGACAAGCTGAAGCCGCGCGGGCGGACGGCGATCGAGGAGGCGGTGACGCTGTCGCTGGGGATGTTCACGGACACGAAGGACGCGAAGAACCTGATCTTCCTGACGGACGGCGTGCCGAACGAGGGCGAGACGGACACGGACAAGCTGGCGGCGCTGCTGGAGAAGCGGAACACGAAGCACGCGAGGATCTTCGCGTTCGGCGTCGGGAACGAGCTGAACACGCGGCTGCTGGACATGCTGGCGACGGACAACGGCGGCAGCGCGGCGTACGTGATGCCGAAGGAAGACCTGACGGCGCGGATCACGGACCTCTACGACCGCATCGCCAATCCCGTGCTGACCGACATCAAGGTCGCGTTCCAGAACATGAAGGTCGAGGAGATCTACCCGCGGCGCATGCCGGACCTGTTCAAGGGCCAGCAGATCGTGCTGTTCGGGCGGTACATGGTCGACGAAGGGAAGTGGACGCCGGACCGCGACATCCTGGTCACGGGCCGGCTCGCGGGCAAGGAGGTCTCCTTCCCGTACACGCTGAGCTTCCCCGCCGAGTCCGCCCGCAACGAGTTCCTCCCCCGCGTCTGGGCCGGCCGCAAGGTCGGGCACCTCATGCAGGAGGTCAAGCGGAACGGCCAGTCGAAGGAGCTCATCGACGAGATCGTGCGGCTCGCCAAGCAGTACGGCATCGTCACCCCGTACACGAGCTTCCTGATCGCGGACGACGTCGGGAAGCGCGACCTCGCCGCGATGCGGCAGCGCGCCGGGGAGAGTTTCCGGAAGGAGGCGGCCGCCGGATGGGGCGCCTCGAGCGCGCCGGCCGCGATGGAGGAGTCGAACCTGAAGGACGGCGCGCAGGCCTTCGACTCGTACGAGATGGCCGGCCGCAGCACGGGCCAGACCGAGCAGCAGGTCATGGAGAAGATGCGGATCATCGGGTCGAAGAACTTCTACAACGAGGGCGGCGTCTGGACCGACAGCACGTTCGACCCCGAGAAGCACAAGGAGTTCGTGGACCTGAAGATCGGGAGCGACGACTTCGTGAAGATCGTGGACGCGAAACCCGGGCTGGCGAAGTACCTGTCGCTCGGGCGGGTGATCGTGGTCTACCAGGGGAAGGTGTACCGTACGCAGGAGTAGACGGGATCCAGGGGCCCGGCGCGCGACGCCGGGCCCCTTCGTTTCCGGGGCGGTCTCTTCTATAGTCCCCGGCCGATGCCCCCGGCCCGCGACCTCCTCCGGCGCCTCGCCGCCGCTTCCCCCGCCCTCCTCGCGGGCGGCACCCTCCTGTGCGCGCTTCTCCGCCTCACCGTGCGCGACCGCTGGCCGGTCTTCTCCATGGT
>JADLHC010000311.1 GCA_020849035.1 Planctomycetia bacterium | reverse complement strand
GCTCGCGGCAGGCCGAGCATCCGCCCAGGTGCGCTTCCAGCTCCCGTGCCTCGACGCCGTCGAGCTCGCCGTAGAGCGAGAGGGCGATCCGCTCGTGCCAGGCGCGGCAGCTCATCGCAGGTCCCCCAGCCGGTCCGCCAGGCGCGCGAGGGCGTGATGCAGGGTCGCCTTCACGGGTCCCTCGGCGATCTCGAGCACGTTTGCCACCTCCGCGACCGGCAGTCCCTCGTAGTGACGCAGCACGAAGACCGCCCTCTCGCGCGGCGGCAGCCCCGCGACCGCCTCGCGGATCCGGTCCGCCGCCGAGGCGTCCGGCGCGCTCCACGCGGGCTCCGGCAGCGGCCCGTCGTGCCCGCTCGCCGGGGTCGGCCGCCGCTTCGCCCGCCGCCGTTCGTCCAGCGCCTCGTTCACCGCGATGCGGTAGATCCAGGTCGACAGGCGCGCCTCCGGGCGGAACTTCGGCAGCGCCGCGCTGACCTTGAGGAACGTCTCCTGGACCACGTCGTCGGCCACGTCCGCATCTCCCGTGATGCGGAAGGCAGCGCTGAATACGAGGGGGCGAAAGCGCGAGTACAGCTGCGCGAACGCCTCCGGGTTCCCCCCCAGAACGCCGGCGACCAGCGTCGCCTCGTCCAAGGTTCCCATCAGGCTGCCCTCCGTCCGCCCATGCAACGTGGCCGCCGGGGCGCGCGTTTATCGGGAAATTCGCGGGATCTGGACAGCAATGCTATCGCACGGGAGGGGTGGGACTTGCGGAATGACGACGCGGGCGCGGCCGTTTGATATCCTTGCTTTCCTCCCCCCTCAGGAGTTCAAAGCTTGCCCCGCTTCGTCCGACGCCACGAAAACGGCAACATCGAGATCTTCTCCTTCACCGGCGTGGCGATGGTCGGCCGTTCCCGCCGCAACCAGGTCTCCATCGACGACCAGAGCGTCTCCTCCACGCACGCCAAGGTCGAGCTTTCCGACGGCTCCTGGACGATCTACGACCTCGAGAGCCGCAACGGGACGCGGTTGAACGACGCGGAGATCAAGGTGGGAAAGCTGAAGCCGGGAGACAGCGTGCGGTTCGGGAAGATCCTGGTGTCGTTCGAGATGGACGAGGCGGAGGGGGGGAAGGAGGCGAAGGGCGGGACGGCGGCGCCCGCGGTGGCCTCGAAGCCTGCGGCGATCGAGATGGCGCCCGCGCCGGCCGCGCCCGCGTTCGGGCACACGATGGCGCCGTTCCAGGCGCCGGCGGCGGTGAAGGAAGCGGCGAAGGCGGAGCGGCCGGCGGAGAAGCCCGCCGCGCCGAAGCCCGCGCCCGCCCCGGCCCCCGCCGCCGCGGCGGCGCCCGTCGCGAAGATCGACCAGGGCGAGCTGAAGCTCCGCGTGCTCAAGGACCAGGTCAGAGCCCTTCAGAACCAGCGGCTCATCCTTCTCTCCGTCGCCGCCGGGTTCGCGCTCACCACCGTCATCTTCCTCATCGCGTTCCTGATGCAGCGCAACCGCGCGCTCACCGCGGAGCACATGCGTCCGGCTGCGGAGGAAGGGAAGTAGCGGCCGCTGCGCCGGAGAGCCGCATGGCCTCCTGCAGGACGGCCTCCTTGCCCGGCCGGTAGAAGATGTTGAACGCATCGAAGGGGATGATGCGTCCGTCGGGGTGGACGATGTGGATGCAGGAGCGCTGGAGGGCGCGGATGTCCATCGACACGGCGTCCATGAACTGGACGATCATGACGCGGAAGACGGCGGAGTAGCCGAGGTCGCGGAAGGCGCCGGCGTCGGAGACGCAGGAGAGGAGGTCGCGCAGCGACGCGGCGTTGGACGACGGCGAGTGGCCGGCGGAGAACGCCTCGTACGCCTTGCGCGCGAGCTCGGGGTCGCGGACCGTCGGGATGCAGGCGCCGCCGGACGAGAACAGCGACTCGGGGTGGAGGAGCGCGGAGAGCGGGACGGTCCCGCCCGGGAGCTTGAACGCGTACCCCATGGCCATGCTCTCGGAGTGGCACGGGACCGGGACGATGTCCTCGGACCGGAACAGCCCGGATTGCTCGACGATCTTCCGGCGCACCTCGCTGATCGTCAGGCGCCCCGTCGCGGGGTCGTACCCGTCGTGCCTCCCCGCGGCCTGCACAGGCTGGATCGTGACGCCGCGCACGCACGGCCGCGTCAGCCCGAACTTCAGCACGTCCCCGATGTCCCCGTCGTTCACGCCCCGCGCGCAGGTCACGACCAGCGTCGTCGAGATCCCGTGCGCATCCAGCGCGTCCAGCGCCTTCTCGTGCACCCCCGTCAGCCCCGCGCCGCGCAGCTCGCGGATCGCCTCCGCCCGCAGCGAGTCGAACTGCAGGTATACCTCGAAATTCGGCATGTACCCCGCCAGCCGCTTCACGAACTCCCCGTCGGTCGAGATCCGCACGCCGTTCGTGTTGAGCATGAGGTGGCGGAAGGGGCGGCGGCGGGCGGCGTCGAGGATGTCGAAGAAGCGCGGGTGGAGGGTCGGCTCGCCGCCGGAGATCTGGACGACGTTGATCATGTCCTCGGAGCGGCAGAGGGCGTCCATCATCCGCTCGATCTCCGGGAGGGACCGGAACCCCTCGCGCTCCGGGCCGCTCGAGGCGTAGCAGACGGGGCACCTGAGGTCGCACTTGTCCGTGACCTCGATCAGCGCGACGCAGGTGTGCTGCTCGTGCGCCGCGCACAGCCCGCAGTCGAACGGGCAGCCGTGCTTCTCCTCGGTGCCGTACCGGTTCGGGCGGCCGCCGGAGGAGACGAAGTCCTCGCGGCAGCGGCGCCAGTACTCGATGTCGTCGGACATCAGCACGCGCTGCGTCCCGTGCTCCGGGCAGCGCTTGTCCATCCAGACCTTCGCGTCCTCGAAGACGAGCTTGCCGTCGATCAGCCGGAGGCACGTCGAGCAGAGCGTGCGCGTCAGGTCGTAGAACTGGTGGGGCCGCGTCGTGTAGGGCAGGGCGCACCTCGATTCGGAAGGGGCATCGAAGGACGGCGCGCGAGATCCTAACAGCCGGAGGCCGGGGACGGCAGGCGCCGTCCCCGGCCCGGCGTCATTTCGCCTCGAACCCCTTCACGATCTTCTCGAACTCCTTCGACGCCTTCTCCCACTGCTTCGCCGTGCAGGCGAGCCGCGCGACGACCCAGCGTTTTCCCGCGTCGAGGATCACGATCCCCATCTTGACGTCCCCCAGCTCGCCGCTCGTCCCGACGACGCCGGCCGAGGGCGCGTCGAGCCCCTCGATTTCCCAGCCGCGCCGTTTCGCGTTCTCGAGCTCCGCCTTCGCGCTCGCGACTGCCTCCTCCAGCGCCTTCTCGGCGTCGCGGTTCTT
>JADLHC010000310.1 GCA_020849035.1 Planctomycetia bacterium | reverse complement strand
GTGGCGGACCTGGGGGCGCCGGGTGTTGGCGCGCCCGTGGGGCCGAATCCTGGAGTAGGCGTGGCGACCGAGGGCTTGCGCATGGCGGGCGGCGTGGGGGTGTGGACGGTGTGCGGGATCTCCACGTCGCCGATAGAATCGAAATCAAACGGCGAAGTTTCGGGCTGCCCGGCAGGGCCATTGGCTGCAGGGCGGGCCTTCGGGTCCGGCGTTCCTGGCGGGCCCGGTTTTTTTTCCGGCGGCGGAGGCTCGCTCACGGGAGCATGAGCGTAAGTGGCCGGGGAGGGGCAAGTCAAGGGTGGCAATTGACCGCGTTGCCGCAAATGCTAGAATCCCAAGACTTTAAAGCAGAACTATTTCATTCTGCGCAACAGGTGCCGGTCGGTTCCTGGCTCTCGGTCGCCACCTCTCGCGCCGGATGAACGACATGCGCGCCCCAGCTTCCAACCCACGTCTCCTCGTCACCACCGCGCCCGGCCACGACCACCTGCGCTCCCTCCTCTCGCAGCCCTGGCCCGCCATCGAGGCCGCGTCCCGCCCCCTCGGCGGCGGCCGAGGCGGCGTCCGCACCCTTCCCGGCGGCCTCGTCATCCGCCACTGCCGCCGCGGCGGCGCCCTCGGCGGTCTCCTCGGCGACCGCCACTGGTCCCCCGAGTCCGCGTGGGACGAGATGCGCATCAGCGAAACGCTCCTCCGCGAGGGCGTCGCCGTCGCCGAAGTCCTCGCCGTCCGCGCCGAAAAACACGGCCTCACCTGGCGACTCGACGTCGTCACACGCACCATCGAGGACGCCGCCACCCTCCGCGACTGCCTCGCCGGCGAAGCCCCGCGCGGATTCCCGCGCCTCCCGCCCGCCGCCCCCGTCGCCGCCGCCGTCCGCCGCATGCACGACTCCGGACTCTGGCACGCCGACCTCAACCTCCAGAACATCCTCCTCACCCGCCACGGCGAAGCCCGCATCATCGACCTCGCCGGCTCACGCCTCCGCCGCCCACTCCCCGAACGCGCCCGCCTCGACAACATCGCCCGCCTCTACCGCTCCCTCGAAAAACAGCACCTCCGCGTCCCGCGCTTCACACTCCTCCGCTTCCTCATGAGCTACTTCGTGCGCGACCGCGCCGCCGTGAAGCGCGCCGCGGCCGCGGCCGAGTCGAAGATGCGGCGCCACCGGCTCTGGTGGGCGCTGACGGGGAGGAAGAAGTGAAGCGCGTGCTGGTGAAGGGTCTCAACTGGCTCGGCGACGCCGTGATGTCGCTGCCGGCGATCCGCGCGATCAAAGCGCGCTTCCCGGGCTCGCGCCTCACGGTGCTGACGAAAGGCGGCCTGGCGGAGCTTTACGGGTGCGAGCCCGCGGTGGACGAGGTGGTGGCGTACGGCGGCGGCTTCGTGCCGTTCCTGAAGCTGGTGGCGAAGCTGAGGCGCGCGAGATTCGACGTGGCGTTCATCCTGCCGCGGTCGTTCCGGGCGTCGCTCGCGCCATTCGCGTCGCGGATCCCGCGGCGCGTGGGGTTTGCGGGGGACGTGCGGCGGCCTGTCCTGACGGACGCGATCGAGCGGAGCGAGCGGCTGCTGACGGGGCACCGTGTCGCGTACTACCTGGAACTGCTGAGGCCGTTCGGGGAGGTGCCGGCGGCGACGGCACCGGAGATCGCGCCTCCCGCGGAGGCGAAGGCGTGGGCGGCGGAGCAACTCGCGGGGAAGGCCTGGGCGGGGCTGAACCCCGGCGCGACGTACGGGAAGGCAAAGCAGTGGTACCCCGACCGTTTCGTCGAGGTCGGCCGCCGCCTCGCGGCGCGCGGTCTCCGCGTCGCCGTCGTCGGCGGCCCGGCGGAGGCCGCCCTCGGGGCGCAGGTCGCCGCCGGGATCGGGGACGCCGCGGCGAGCTTCGCCGGGAAGACTTCACTCCCCCGCCTCGCCGCGCTCGTCGCCCGCTGCTCCCTCTTCGTCACCAACGACACCGGCCCCATGCACGTCGCCGCCGCCGTCGGGACGCCCGTCGTCGCCGTCTTCGGTCCCACCGACCCGCGCACCACGCGCCCCTTCGGCGACCGCTTCACCCTCGTCCAGCACAAGGTCGATTGCTCGCCGTGCCTGCTGCGCGAGTGCCCGATCGACCACCCGTGCATGCGGGACCTGAAGGTCGAGCAGGTCTGGGCGGCGTGCGAAAGGTGGGTGCGGTGAGCGCGCGAGAGAAGGTCACCGCGTTCGTGATCACCCTCAACGAGGAGGCGAACATCCGCGCCTGCCTCGAGTCGCTCGCGTGGGCGGACCAGCGCCTCGTCGTCGACTCGTTCTCGACCGACCGCACCTGCGAGATCGCCCGCGAGATGGGCGCGACCGTCGTGCAGCGCCGCTGGACCGGCATCAACGCCCAGCGCCAGGCCGGCCTCGCCCACTGCGAGCACGACTGGGTCTTCTGCCTCGACGCCGACGAGCGCGCCACCCCGGAACTGCAGCAGGAAATCGCCCGCGTCCTCGAAAGCCCACAGGCCGATGCCTTCGAGATCCCCCGCCATACCTTCTACCTCGGCCGCTGGATCAACCACTGCGGCTGGTACCCCGACCGGAAGCTCCGCCTCTTCAGAAAATCCAGGGGCCGGTTCGCGGGAGTCGACCCTCACGATCGCTTCGTCCCAGACCGGCCCCCGTCCCGCCTTCTCGGGCAGATCCAGCACTTCACCTACCCCACCTTCGGACAGCACATCCGCACCATCAACGCATTCTCCCGCGACGCCGCCAGGGCGCTTCACCAGTCCGGCCGCCGCTTCTCCCTCCTCGCACTCCTCTTCAAGCCACCCTACAAGTTCGTCGAGGTCTACCTCTGGAAGGCCGGCTTCCTCGACGGCTTCGCGGGATTCGTGATCGCGTCGGCGAGCGCGTTCAACGTGTTCACACGGCAGGTGAAGCTGTGGGAGCTGGGGCGAGGGCCGGACGCGGGGGGTGAGGCATGAAGGTGGCGCTGGTGGTGTACACGTGGAGCGAGACGCGCGGCGGCGTGGAGCGGTACGTGTTCGACCTCGCGCGCGGCCTGGTCGCGCGCGGGCACGAGGTGCACGTGTGGAGCCGGCGGCGGGAGGGGGAGACGCCGGGGGTCGCGTTCCACGAGGTGCGGGGGCTGTCGTTCGGGCACCTGAAGTACACGGCGTTCGCGAAGGACGCGGCGCGCGCGGTGCCCGTCGGCGACTACGACTGCGTCCACGGTTTCGGCCGCGCGTTCACGCAGGACCTGCTCCGCGTCGGGGGCGGGTGCCACGAGGAATACCTGCGGCAGACGAAGGGAAAGACGCCGGGGCCGATCTGGTTCCTGCTGCACCCGAAGGACCGCGCGCTCATCCGGCTGGAGCAGGAGATGTTCGCGAAGCGCTGCTGGCGGCGGCTGGTGTGCATCTCGCGGCGGGTGGCGGAGGAGGTGAACCGGATCCACGGCGTGCCGCTGGCCGACTGCCTCGTGATCCACAACGGGACGGACGTGGAGAAGTTCCACCCGCGGAATCGCGAGGCCGCGGCGGGCCCCGCGCGGCTGCTGTTCGTGGGAAGCGGCTTCGAGCGCAAGGGGCTGGAGCAGGCGCTGGACGCGCTGGCGCGCGTGAAGGGCGCGTGGCGGCTGCGCGTCGTGGGGCGCGGCGACGCGGGGCCGTACGCGGCGCAGGCGGCGCGCCTCGGGATCGCGGACCGCGTCGAGTTCGCCGGGCCGCAGTCCGCGATGCCGCAGGAGTACGGGCGCGCCGACGCCCTGCTCTTCCCCACCCTGTACGACGCGTTCGGGACGGTCACGCTCGAAGCGATGGCGACCGGGATCCCCGTGGTCGTCTCCCGGCAGGCCGGCGCGAGCGAGGTCGTGACGCACGGGACCGACGGGCTCGTCGTGGAGAACCCGCGCGACGCCGCGGAGCTTGCGGGAGCCGTCGAGCGCCTCGTCGCGGACCCGGCCGCGCGCGAGACGATGGGCGCCGCCGCGCGCGCCGCCGCCGAACGCAACACCATCGACGCCAACATCGAGAAGGTCGTCGCCCTCTACCGCGAGATCGCCCGCGAGAAAGGCCGCGTGTGAGCGGCTGGTCCTGGACCGTCGCCCCGGGCGCCGAGCCCCTCGCCAAACTCCTCGCGGGCCGCGAGGACGCCTGGTTCCCGCCCCGCGCCCCCGAGAAGGAGAACTCCGTCCGCGTCCTCTTCCGCGAACAGGGACTGTTCTGCAAGTTCTACCGGAAGCGCCGCGACCAGGCGGAGAGCGAGTGGGGCGCGCTGGCGCACCTCGCGGCGCGCGGCGTTCCCGTGCCGCGCCCCGTGGCCTGGTCCCCCGCTCCCGGAGGCGGCGCCGTCCTCGCGACGCAGGAGATCCCCCGCGCCGTCCCGTTCCGCGACGCCTTCCGCCGCGACCTCCTCCCCGCCGCCGCCGCCCTCGTGCGCTCCCTCGCAGCGGCGGACTACCTCCACCTCGACCTCCACGCCGGCAACATCCTCGTCTCCGGCGCCTCCCTCTTCGTCATCGACCTCCACCGCGGCCGCATCGGCCCCGTCTCCCCGAAGGACGAGGAGCGCGCCGCCGGCCAGTTCGCCTACTCCCTCTCCCGCATCGCCTCCCGCGCCGACGTCCTCCGCTTCCTCCGCGCCGCCCTCGGCGGCGGGGACCGCGTCCGCCGCGCGAACGTCCACGCGGAGGCGTTCCGCCGCCGCCACGTCGCGAGCCGCACGCGCCGCTGCCTCAAGGAGTCCACCGGGTTCGCCGTCGAGCGCGGCGGCTCCGCCCTCGTCATCGCCCGCCGCCCCTCCACCCCCGCCGACGCCCTCGCCGCCCTCGCCCACCACGACAAGCTCTGCGCCGCCGGCCTCGCCTCCAAGGTCCTCGACGGCCGCCGCGTCTCCTCCTTCGACGGCATCGTCGTCAAGGAGTGGTCCACAGGCGGCCCCTTCCGCGCCCTCCGCAACTGGCTCCGCGGCACCCCCGCCCGCGCCGCCTGGATCGGCGCCCAGGGGATGCGCGTCCGCGGCCTCCCCGCACCCGACGCCCTCGGCCTCGTCGAACAGCGCGGCCGCTCCGCGTTCGTCGCCCGCGAGGCCCCCGGCCGCCCCCTCGACCGGTTCTGCCGCGAAGACGTCGCCCGCTTGCGGGACCGGAGACCGTTCCTCGAGGGCCTGGCCGCGATCGTAGCCCGCCTGCACCGCTCCGAAGTCCACCACCGCGACCTCAAAGCCAACAACATCCTCGCCGACGGCCCCACGCGCTTCACCTTCCTCGACCTCGAGGACCTCCAGTTCCGCCGCGTGCGCCGCGCCGACGCCGTTCGCGCGCTGGCCCAGCTGAACGCTGCGCTTCCCGTGCTGACGCGCGCGGACCGGTGGCGGATGCTGAAGCGCTACGACGCGGGGTACCGGATCCTGGGGGACCTGCGCGGCGCGGCGGCGGAGATCATGAAGCTCACGCGGGAGCGGAAGCACAACTGGCCGCCGCGGGCGTGAGAGGGGCGGGGGGACACGGCGGGGCGAAGCGGGCCTTGGGGTGGGTCGGGGAGGGCGGGGGACGGGCGGCCCGCTTCGCCCCGCCGGCCCCCCCGCCCCGCTCACGCCCGCGGCCGCCGG
>JADLHC010000309.1 GCA_020849035.1 Planctomycetia bacterium | reverse complement strand
CGGGAAGCGCCGCCCGGCCCGCCTCGCCGCTTCGCCCACCGCGCCTCCGCGAATGCGAGGGGGCTGGTGCCGGGTGTTGACCGGGGCGGGGAGGGAGGGGTATAGAGGCGCCCATGAACGCGACGCTTCCTGAGCATCACGAGTTGGACGCGGCATTCCGGGGGCTGGTTGCGGAGTACTACCCGGGGAAGACGGTCGAGTTCCGGGTGGAGTGGAGCGACCGCATGACGCGTAGCGCAGGGCTCTGTTATTACAGGAAAGGCGTGATCCGGCTGAGCCTGAAGTACCACCGCGTGTTTCCGCAGGAGATCCTGAACACGCTGAAGCACGAACTGATCCACGCGGCGGGCGTGCTGGGGCACGGCCGCCGCTTCCGGAGCGAGGCGCGGCGGCTGGGGTGCGACGTGAAGGCGCGGCCGATGCCGGGGCGGCCCTACAAGTGGGTGTACGCCTGTCCGGCGTGCGGGCTCGAGGTCAAGACGCGTCGCCGCGTGGACTACTCGTGCGGGCAGTGTTCCCGCCGGTGGAATCCTCGATACAGGCTGCTTCTGAAGGGGCCCGCGGCGAGGGCGGCGGCGAACCTGTAAGCAGGGCTGAGCAGTGTACAGCCGGCTTTGCGCCCCCGCCGGCGGCCCGGACGTGCGATTCACGCGGTCCGGACCACTTTCCGCAGCCACCCGCGCCGGGAACGACGATTGCTTCCCAGCCGCGACACCACTTCGGAGGGAGGTGGCATGTCCCGCCGTACCCTGCTCGCCTGCAGTGTTCTCGCTGCGTCCGCCCTGGCCGCCGGCGCCGCCACCCTCATCCGCCTGACGGACGCAGAGCTGGTGTCGCACGGGGACCACATCGTCCTCGGCACCGTCTCGCGCGTCTCCACCTCCTGGGAAGACCCGGACGGCGACGGCACCTCCCAGATCTACACCACCATCGAAATCCGCGTCGAGGAGTCCCTCAAGGGCGGCTCCCGCCCCGGGGAGACCGTCACGTTCCGCCAGCTCGGCGGCCGCGTCGGCAACATCGAGTACAAGATCCCCGGCCTCCCCTCCTTCCGCGAGGGCGAGTCCACCCTCGTCTTCCTCGAGGGCAGCCTCACCAACCCCCACTACTCGCCCATCCCCGGACTCCCGCAGGGCCGCTGGCACGTCCGCGCCAACCCCGACGGCTCCCGCTTCGCACGCCGCGACTTCTCCGACGCCACCTTCATCCGCCGCGAGGGCGACAAGGCCGTCGAGGATGCCCGCCCGAGCGAGGCGGAGGAGCTGCTGGAGGACGTGCTGAAGCGCTTCCGCGAGGAGATCGCGAAGCAGGAGTCGCTGAAGAAACACAACGGGTCCCGCCGGGACCAGGAGGGAAATCGATGAAGAAGAGGCTGATGACGCTGGGCGTGGTGATGGGTGCTGCCGCGGTTGCGGGGAGCTACACGTACACGTACTCTCCGCCGACGAAGTGGGGGCCGTTCCCGATCCCGAGCGCTTCCGGGGAAGTCGTCTGGTACATGAACGATGCGGGGACGCCGGATTACGCCGGCGGGCCTGCGACGGACGACGGGGAGGTGCTGCTGTTCAAGGCGGACCTGCTGGACTGGGAGGATTCGACGTCGGGGAACCTGGATCTGGAGTACGGAGGGTCCACGCCTGCGGACGCCACGTACGGCGACGGGGTGACGGCGGTCTACTGGGACGAGGCATGGAGCACGCCTGCGGGCGTCGCGGGGCTGGGCGGCTCGGTCGTTGGATCCTCCGGGTCCATCATCGAGGGGAACGTGGAGCTGAACGGGACGATGTCCTGGTCGAGCGCCTCGTTCATCGAGGGGATCATCCTCCACGAGGCCGGCCACTCGCTGGGGCTTGGCCACACCAGCGTCAGCGGCGCGGTGATGGCCCCGGTCTTCACGGGGACGCTGGACCCGCAGCCTGACGACGCTGCCGGGATGACGAGCCTGTACGGGACGGGATCGGGCTCGGACGGCGTGGACATGAGCGGTGGAGGCGGAGGAGGCGGCGGTGGTGGAGGAGGAGGTGGCGGCGGTGGTGGTGGCGGCGGAGGGGGCGGCGGAGGGGGCGGCGGCGGATCGACCGGCCCCGACCCCTACAACGACAACGGCGGAAACGTCTCCGGACGCTCCAAGTCCAAGTGCGGCCTGACCGGTCTCGAGTTCCCCCTGTTGTTCGCGGTCTGGGGCCTCGTCCGCAGGGCGCGACGGAACAGCCGAGCCTGACGTTCGACGTTCGCCCGAAACACAAACGGCCTGCGCTTCTCGCGCAGGCCGTTTCGTTTCAAGCGGGCGACCGGGCTCGAACCGGCGACAACGACGTTGGCAACGTCGTGCTCTACCAACTGAGCTACGCCCGCGAACGTGGGGGATTATAGGCGCGGAAGGGGGCGAGTCAAGCCGCAGGCGGAAAAGGAAGTTCCCCAAGCTGGACCACGCGGATCGGGGCCTGGTGCCGCGCGAATAAAGGGGCCGCGCCGCGCGTCTATTCCCGGGGCGGCCATTGCGCCCCCCGGCACCCCTCGCTATAGTCTCCGCCCCCCTGCCCTGAGCGAGAGGCGGCCCGACGGGACGCCGCGAGTCGAAGGGCCCGTCTCCATTGCACCAGGACACGCCGCCGTGGACATCCGCAACATCGCCATCATCGCCCACGTCGACCACGGGAAGACCACCCTTGTCGACGGGCTCCTCCGCCAGAGCGGAGCGTTCCGCGCCAACCAGACCATCGCGACCTGCGTGATGGACTCGAACGACCAGGAGAAGGAGCGCGGGATCACGATCCTCGCGAAGAACACCTCCGTCCGCTGGGGCGAGTCGAAGATCAACATCATCGACACGCCGGGCCACGCCGACTTCGGCGGCGAGGTCGAGCGCGTCCTGCGCATGGCCGAGGGCGTGCTGCTGCTCGTGGACGCGTACGAGGGGCCGATGCCCCAGACGCGCTTCGTCCTCCGCAAGGCCATGCAGAACGGCCTCAAGCCGATCGTCGTCGTGAACAAGATCGACCGCCCCGAGGCCCGCCCCACCGAGGTCCTCAACGAGATCTACGACCTCTTCATCGACCTCGACGCCAACGACGAGCAGCTCGAGTTCCCCGTCCTCTATGCCTCCGGCCGCGAAGGCTACGCGCGCCTCGAGCCCAACGACGGCAACATGGACCTGAAGCCGCTGTTCGAGGCGATCCTCAAGCACATCCCGCCGCCCAAGGGCGACCCGAACGGGGCGATGCAGCTGCAGTGCGCGAACATCGACTACAACGACTACGTAGGTCGCATCGCGATCGGCCGCATCGAGAACGGCGGGATCCGGGTGGGGCAGTCGGTGGTGCTGCTCAAGCGCCTCGGCGGGACGGCGACGGGGAAGGTGGACCAGCTGTTCACGTTCGAGAACCTGAAGCGGACTCCGGCGGAGTCGGCGCCCTGCGGCGAGATCGTGGCGATCGCGGGGCTGCCGGACGTGGACATCGGCGACACGATCTGCGACCCGCAGAAGCCGCAGGCGTTGCCGCCGATCAAGATCGACGACCCGACGCTGAGCATGATGTTCAGCATCAACACGAGCCCGATCAGCGGGAAGGTGGGGAAGTTCCTGACGGTGCGGCACCTGCGCGACAGGCTCTTCAAGGAGCTGAAGTCGAACGTGGCGCTGAAGGTGGAGGAGACGCCGGACCCGCGGGTGTTCAAGGTGAGCGGGCGCGGCCTGCTGCACCTGTCGGTGCTGATCGAGACGATGCGGCGCGAGGGGTTCGAGCTGGAGGTGGGGAAGCCGGAGGTGATCTACAGGGAGATCGACGGCGAGATGTGCGAGCCGATCGAGCTGATGACGGTGGACGTGCCGGAGTCGTACGCGGGCAAGGTCATGGAGCTCGTCGGCCAGCGTCGCGGCGTCGTCAAGTTCATGGACACGCGGCGCGGCCACATGCACTACGAGTTCCTGATCCCGGCGCGCGGGCTGATCGGGCTGCGCTCGAAGCTGCTGACGGCGACGCGCGGCGAGGCCGTCATGTACCACAACTACTCCGGCTACGAGCCCTTCAAGGGCGAGATCACCCAGCGCAAGGCCGGCGTCCTCGTCTCGATGTCCACGGGCCTGGCGACGAACTACTCGATCAACTCTCTCAAGGACCGCGGCGATTTCTTCGTCAAGAACGCCGACGACATCTACGAGGGCATGATCGTCGGCGAGCACTGCAAGGACCGGGACATCATCGTCAACGTGACGCGTGCGAAGGCCCTGACCAACTTCCGCGTCTCCGCCGCCGACGCCACGATCTCCATCGCGCCGCCGAGGGAGTTCACGCTCGAGGAAGCGCTGGAGTACCTCAACGAGGACGAGCTGCTGGAGATCACGCCGACGCACCTGCGGCTCAGGAAGAAGCTGCTGAAGATGCACGAGCGGAAGAAGGCGGGGCGGGAAGAGGCGGAGATGGTGGAGGGGTAGGGAGGCTGGAGAAGGCTGGCGGAGGCGGGCGAAGGCTGGCGAAGGCTGGCGAAGGCTGGCGAAGGCGGGCGGAGGCGGGGGTAGGATGGAGGCTCGACTTCGAACACAGGAGAAAGCCATGATGCGCCGCCCGAACCAGCCGTCGAAACCCGGTTTCTTCGAGGTCTTCACCGAAACCAGCGACTACGTCCAGGCCGACCGCATCCGCAGCCTGACGCATACGCTCATGAGCCACTCCCAGCGCCTGTCCGACCACGCCTCGAAGGCGAAACAGGACGCGGCGCGCCTCGAGGCCGAGGTCGGGTTCCTCTCGCTCATCGTCGCCGCGACGCTGCGCACGCTGACCGACAAGGGCGTGCTGACCGTGCAGGAGGTCGTGTCGAAGCTCGAGGCCGTGGACGCGGCCGACGGCATCAAGGACGGCAGGATCACCGTCGACATCCTGCGCGCGATCCTCGGCGTGCCGCGGCCGGAAGCGCCCCCGCCTCAGCCGCAGTCGGCGCCGAAGCCGATGCTGAGAAGGAACCGGTAGGGCGAAGTGCCGTCGATGCGGAAACGCGCTGCGGACAGTTCCTGCAGTGCTTTTCTGCGCGCCGTTTCAGCGCCTTTCCGCGTCCACGCCCTTCCTCAATCGCAGCACCCGATGATCCATTTGCACTTCGGGCAGATCCACTTGGTCTTGATCAGGTTCATTTCGGTGCCGCACTGCACGCAGATCGAGTGATTGAGCTCGCACTCCTTCTTCTCGGGCGCGGGCTCCGCGGGCGTCACGTTGAACGGCACCTTCGGCGGGCGGGGCGGGGGGCAGCTCATACGCGCTCCTTCTCGGGTTCGCCGCGGTAGGTGACGGAGCAGCCTTCGCACTCCCAGACGCGGATCTCGGCGAGACCGGGGAGGGCCTTGAGCTGCTTCCAGGCCCAGAGGGCGACGCGCTCGGCGCTCGGGTTGGGGACGACGCGGTTGAGGTCGGCGTGGTCGAGTTTCTTCAGGACCCTGGTCCGCACGACTTTCCCGAGTTTCACGAAGTCGTAGACCATGCCGTCCTTCTGCACGGGGCCCTCGAGGGTGACGTGCAGGCGCCACGTGTGTCCGTGGACGGGCTCGGGGCCGCCGGGGAGTTTCGTGAGGTGGTGGGCGGCTTCGAAGGTGAACTCGCGGGTGAGGAGCATGGGTGGGATTGTAGGGGACGGGGGGAAGCGAATACGCGGATGTTGCGGATGGGGCGGAAACGACCGGGGATGCAGGGTGACGCTGCCGCCCTTGTTGCTTGACACTCGCTTCCCGTCCGCCTACCCTACGCGGTCCCGCGTCCAGGGCATTTGCGGCTGTCGCAAACCGTTGGGGCGCAATAGGTTAGATCGTCGCGGTTCGCGCCGCGCAACGCTTCTCGCCACCAGGAGACCCATGAAGTCCGAAATCGAAGCCCTCGGCCCCTGCAAGATCAAGATCAAGGTCGAGATCCCTACCGACGAAATCCGCGACAAGGTCGAGGAGAAGTACAAGGAAGTCCGCCAGGCCGTCGCCCTCCCCGGCTTCCGCAAGGGCCACGTCCCGCGGCCGATCCTCGAGAAACGCTTCGGCAAGTCCGTCGAGGCCGACGCGAAGGTGGACCTGATCGAGAAGTCGATCGCGAAGACGCTGGACGAGAAGAAGATCCAGGCGATCGGCGACCCGGACTTCGATCCCGAGAAGATCGAGTTCGCGCTCGACAAGCCCCTGAACTTCGAGCTGACCGTCGAGACGAAGCCCGAGATCAAGCCGAAGGACTACATCGGGGTCGCCGTGACGAAGAAGGCGTCCGAGGTGACCGACGAGGACCTGGCGAAGGGCCTCGACCGGCTGGCCGAGGCGCGCGCCGAGTGGGTGCCCGCGGAGACGACCGGCGACGGGGACATGATCATCGCGGACCTCTCGCTGAAGGAGGGCGCCAACGAGATCATGGCCGAGCAGAACATGCGGGTCATCGTCTCGAAGGAGATCGAGGTCGCCCACCATCCCGCCCCCGAGGTCTACAAGGCGCTCCTGGGCGCGAAGGCCGGCGACAGCCGGACCGCGGACGTCCAGATGCCGGAGGACCACAAGGACGAGAAGCTGAAGGGGAAGAAAGTGACGTTCGCCGCCGTTGTTAAGGAGGTGAAGCACCTCAACAAGCCGGCGATCAACGAGGAATGGGCGAAGGCGATGGACTACGAGTCCCTCGACGCGGTGAAGGCCGACCTCAAGCGCCGCCTCGCGTCCGAGAAGGAAGCCGTCGCCTTCCGGGACGTCGAGCAGCAGATCATCGACGACCTCCTCAAGAAGCACGAGATCCCGCTGCCCGAGGCCCTTCTCCGCAAATTCGCCGAGCGGGCCGAGCAGCGTGCAAAACTGGACCTTCAGATGCGCGGCGTTTCTGCCGAAGAAGCCGAGAAGATCGTGGAGAAGGAGCGCGACAGCTCCCGGGAGGAGCTGGAACGCAACCTCCGCGCCAACTTCCTCCTCGAGGCCATCGGCCAGAAGGAGCGGATCTTCGTGACCGAGGACGAGGTCGAGGCCCGGATCGACCAGATGGCGATGGCGTACCGCCGGAATCCGGGTGAGGTGCGCGGGGAGCTGGAGGAGCGCGGCCAGATGAGCGAGCTCCGGAGCACGCTGCGCGAGGAGAAGATCCGCAGGTTCCTGAGGGAGAAGGCGAAAATCACGGAGGGCAAGTAGCCATGGGACCGCTTGGAATGCTGACGCCGGTCGTGATCGAGAAGACGGGGCGCGGCGAGCGCGCCTACGACATCTGGAGCCGGCTGCTCAAGGACCGGATCGTGTTCGTGGGGACGCCGATCGACGACTACGTCTCCAGCCTGATCATCGCGCAGCTGCTGTTCCTGCAGATGGAGAACAAGAACCAGGACATCCACATGTACATCAACAGCCCGGGCGGGTCGGTGACCGCGGGGCTGGCGATCTACGACACGATGCAGTTCGTGCAGTGCGACGTCGCGACCTACTGCATCGGCCAGGCGGCTTCGATGGGCTCGGTGCTCCTGGCGGCGGGGACGAAGGGCAAGCGCCACGCGCTTCCCAACAGCCGCATCATGATCCACCAGCCCTGGGGCGGCGCGCAGGGGCAGGCGAGCGACATCCAGATCCAGGCGGAGGAGATCCTGCGCCTGAAGAAGCGGCTGAACGAGATCCTCGCGAAGCACTGCGGGCAGCCGGTGGACAAGGTGCAGAAGGACGGCGACCGCGACTTCTTCATGAGCTCGATGGAGGCGAAGGCCTACGGGCTGGTGGACGAGGTCGTGGAGACGATGAAGACGCCGGAGAAGAAGTAGAATTCCCTGATCGGCAACAGGAGGAAGCGTGGCTCGCTACGGACGCACGAGGGGTGAAGGGCGGTCCTGCACGTTCTGCGACAAGCCCGAGCGGGTGGTGCGCCACCTGATCAGCGGGCCGCCGGGGATTTACATCTGCGACGCGTGCGTCGAGCTGTGCAACCAGATCATCCGGCTGGACAAGAACAAGAGCGGCGCGGCGGGGACGCCGGAGGGCGCGGCGCCGGCGGCCGGGGCGAAGGCGGCGCCGGCGGCGAACGTCGCGCAGTCGGTGAAGACGCTGCCGACGCCGGCGGAGATCAAGACGAAGCTGGACGAGTACGTCGTCGGGCAGGAGCGGACGAAGAAGTCGCTCGCGGTCGCGGTGAACCTGCACTACAAGCGGATCCTGAACCCGATCCCGGCGAACGAGGTGGAGCTGGAGAAGTCGAACATCCTGCTGATCGGGCCGACGGGGAGCGGGAAGACGCTGCTCGCGCGGACGCTGGCGAAGATCCTGAACGTGCCGTTCGCGATCGGCGACGCGACGACGCTGACGGAGGCGGGGTACGTCGGCGAGGACGTCGAGAACCTGCTCCTCAAGCTGATCCACAACGCGAACTACAACCTCGACCGCGCCGAGCGCGGGATCGTGTTCATCGACGAGATCGACAAGATCGGCCGCACGCAGAACAACCCCTCGATCACGCGCGACGTCAGCGGCGAGGGCGTGCAGCAGGGGCTGCTCAAGATGCTGGAAGGGACGGTCAGCAACGTCCCGCCGCAGGGCGGCCGCAAGCACCCCGAGCAGGAGTACATCCAGATCAACACCCGCCACATCCTCTTCATCGGCGGCGGATCGTTCGAGGCGCTGCCCGGCATTATCGCGCGCCGCATCGGCAAGAAGCAGATCGGCTTCAAGACGGACGCGGACGAGATCGACGAGAAGAACATCGGCGACCTGCTGGAGAAGGTCGAGCCGGAGGACCTCATCGAGTTCGGCATGATCCCCGAGTTCGTGGGGCGTTTCCCCGTGATCTGCGTCTGCCGCCCGCTCTCGCTCGAGCAGCTGGTCAAGGTGCTCACGGAGCCGAAGAATGCGATCGTGCGGCAGTACCAGGAGTTCTTCCGCATGGAGAACTCGACGCTGGTCTTCACGGACGAGGCGCTGAAGGAGATCGCGCGGCGGGGCCTGGAGAAGCAGACGGGCGCGCGCGCGCTGCGGTCGACGATCGAGCAGATGATGCTCGACGTGCTGTTCGAGCTTCCGGCGCACAAGGAGGCGACGGAGTACACGGTCACGGGGGAGATGGCGAAGGGGACGGAGCCGATCGTGCCGAAGAGGAGGGCGGAGGGGAAGGGGGAGGGGAAGGGCGAGAAGGCGGAGAAGGAGAAGGAGAAGAAGAAGGAGAGCGCGTAAGGGCGGATGGGAGACGGGAGATGGGAGATGGGAGTTACGGACAACAACTCGGCCGCCTTCGGGCGGCCGGTTTCATTTCGTATCCACGACCTCGACCCGGTAGGAGCGCGGCAGAAGCGTCACGCGGAGGCGCCCCCCGTTGACTTCCTGGGAGCCCCACTTGATCTTGAACTCGCGCTCCACCTCGAACCCGCCCTCAGTGGCCCGCAGGCGCCTCACGCGCGGCGTGGCGACCGAACCAGGGCGGATCTCAACCAGGTGACGCGAGCCCGTCAGGCACTCCCCGAGTCCGTACAGCTCCACGATCCTGAAGAACTCGTACACGTCGTCCTCGCTGCGCCAGGAGGCGACGAGCCCGGCCAGGTCTGCGGCGTTCCCGAGCATTCGCATGTCGGAGCCGTTCTTCGCGAGGAGTGAGACCTTCACGACGTCGGTGCACGGGCCGGTGGCGAAGGCGTGCAAGTGCCAGGGGGCGATGTCGAGCGAAGAGGGCACGCTGTCGTCCGTGGGAGAGGTCTTCGGGGGCGGGTCGCTCACGGCGGGTTTGGCCGGTGGGGGGGCCGCCGGCCTCGGTCTCCCCGGGCCTGACGGTGTCGGCCCGAGGGCGGCTGCCGCCAGGGCTGCTGCGAGGACGAGCGAACGGATCCTCATGGTCGAATCCTACACCGCGAACCCGCGGGCCGGATGAGCGTTCAAGGGGCACCCGATTCAGGAGGCGCCATGGATCACGTCGAAGCCGGCCGGTACTGGGAAGGCAACGCCGACGCCTGGACGAAGCTGGCGCGGGCGGGGTACGACACGTGCCGGGATGCATTCAACACGCCCGGCTTCCTGGCGATGCTGCCGGACGTGAAGGGGCTGTCGGGGCTGGACATCGGGTGCGGCGAGGGAGGGAACACGCGGGCGGTGGCCCGCCGCGGGGCGCGGATGGCGGCGGTGGACATCTCGCCGACGTTCGTGAGGCACGCGCGGGCCGAGGAGGCGCGCGACCCGCTCGGGATCGCGTACGGCGTCGCGAGCGCCGTCGAGCTGCCGTTCCCGGACGCGGCGTTCGACTTCGCGACGTCGTTCATGTGCCTCATGGACCTGCCGGAGACCGAGCGCGCGCTCGCCGAGGCCCTCCGCGTCCTGCGCCCCGGCGGGTTCCTCCAGTTCTCCATCACCCACCCGTGCTTCGACACGCCGTACCGCCGCAACGTCCGCGGTACCGACGGCCGCACGTACGCCGTCGAGGTCGGCGGTTACTTCACCCCGGAGCACGGCCGCGTCTCGCATTGGACCTTCTCGGCGGCGCCAGCGGAAGCGCGCGCCGGGCTGGCGCCCTTCAAGGTCCCGGTCTTCCACCGCACGCTCAGCGACTGGGTCAACCTCGTCGTGGACGCCGGCTTCGACATCGAGCGCGCCGGCGAGCCGCGGCCGGACGACGAAACGGTGAAGCGGGTGCCGTCGGTCCAGGACGCGCAGGTGGTGGCGTATTTCCTGCACGTCCGGGCGAGGAAGCCGGTCCGCTGACGCAACCGCATCGCTTCACGGTGCAAGCCGCAATCGCTAACGTCCATGCATGGGGATTGAGTACTGCCACTACGTGATCCCGGTACCGGCCGCAATGCGACCGGAGCCGGCACATCTGGCCTCGTTGATCGGACGGCTGCGGCGCGATAAGTTCATCCCCGACCACGCTCCAGAGTTGCTCCAACCCCACGGTGAGTCGTCGCCGGTTGTTCATCTCGAGCCGTGGATTCTCTCGGAGTGGATGCGAGACGACATGATCCTCCGGTGGTACGTGGAAAGGGCGGATGGGAGCGGTTGCCTCTACCCGCTCGAACCAAAGTCGGAGGTTCCGCACGATCCCTACTGGCAGATCGAGATTCGAAGCAGTCCCGAGTTCGTCCACAGAGCCTCGGAGATCATCGAGCCGCTTTCCTCAACGCGATGCCGTTGCGGGCAGGAACTGGAGTTCTCCCGGGAAGAGGGCCGCGACATCTTCTACTCGTTCCGCATTCGCCGCGTCTGCCCACGATGCGGGGCGGAATTCGTTCCCGATGGCGTCAAATGCCTGTACCACGACGGCTGGACGGCACGCGTTTCTGACCTGAAAGGTGGTTGCGTACACGGCTTTGCATTGCTTGTTGATTGCGGCAAGTGCCACCCCCATGCTCCCTGGCAACCCCGGATTTCCGCCGCCTTGCGAGCCTGCTTGATCGAGGAGTTGCACTGCGAGTTCAGAGAGGTTGGCGACTACAGCTGATCCGGGCACCCGGCGATTGAGGAGGGACTCCATGTTTCCCAGAACCGTCGTTTCCGCCCTGCTGCTCGGAATTGCCGCTCCGGTGCTCGCCCTCACCGGCTGGGGGGGCGACGTGAACACGGGGGACGGCGGGCCGCTGGTGGAGAGCGTGCGCGCGGAGCTGGCGGCGATCGTGAAGGCGCCGGAAGGGGAGCGGGGGAAGCTGGTGGAGGCGTTCCTGGCGAAGACGGGGGTGGAGAAGATCGAGGCGGTGAAGCGGTTCCGGAACCCGGAGTTGAAGGGGATGTTCCGGGAGCTGCTGAAGAGTGCGGACTGGAAGATGAAGCATAGGGCGCTGCAGGTGCTGGAGTACTACGGGGACACGGCGGCGATCCCGGACGCGTGGGCGCTTCTCGAGGACAAGGAGACGCGGCTGCGCGAGAAGGCGGCGATCTTCCTCATCAAGACGTGGGACGCGGGGGCGGCGAAGGCGATTGCGAAGCCGGCGGACGCGCTGAAGGCGCTGCAGGATAAGGAGGCGAACGAGCATGTTCGCGCGTGCCTTGCGGCGCTTCAGCTGCGCATCGCGGGGAAGCTCGTGCCGGACAAGGTCTCGACGGAGTACGTGCGCAAGCTCGACGACGGGCTGATGCTGACGCCGTTCCTCGACGGGATGGACAAGGCGAAGTCGGTCGCGCCGGACTGGGTCTCGAAACCGAACGCGCGGCAGGGCGGAGCGAGCGCGACGACGCTTCCGCCGGCGGCGCGGTGGGTGTGGCCGCTGTGCGACTGGGGGAACGAGGTCGTGAACGGCTCGCTGCAGCCCTTCGCGAACCTCCGCCAGAACGGGACCGTCTACCACACGGGGCAGGACGTGGGGTGCTGCTTCGACGGGGCGGGGTATTACGCGATCGCGGACGGGATCGTGAAGCTGGTGCACACGGGGAGCGACATGGGGACGCTGCTCGTGGTGGAGCACAACGCCGGCGACGGGCCGGAGTGCGCGGTGTACATGCACGGCGGGGACACGGTGTTCGTGAAGGCGGGGGAAAAGGTGGCGTGCGGGCAGCTGATCGGGACGATGGGGCTGAGCTACTCGATCGAGAACGGCGGGCATTTCGCGCACCTGCATTTCGGCCTCTACCCCGGCGCGTTCTCGCTGACGCACAACTACGGGTACAAGCAGGTGAGCGCCGGGCTGGCGGACTGGCACGATCCGGCGAAGTGGCTGGCGGAGCGGGTGGAGGCGACGAAGCCGCTCGTCGACGGCCTGGCGGGGGAGGAGTACGGGAAGGCGTACGTGAAAGGCACGGAGCTGGGCGCGAAGATCGAGGCGGCGGTGGGGGAGGCGCAGAAGCGGGCGGAGGCGCGGCGGGACGCGGGGTACCCGGCGGACGCGCTGGCGCGGCTGAAGAAATGGGCGGCGGCGTTCAAGGGGGTGCCGGGGGCGGAGAAGCTCGCCGAGGCGGCGAAGGGGTGGGAGGCGGACGCGGCGTTCAAGAAGGCGGTGGCGGGGGAGAAGGAGATCGCGGCGCTGGAGGCGCAGATCGCGGCGAAGAAACCGTCCGCGGAGGACGCGGCGAAGGCGTGGGAGGCGCTGCGGAAGAAGTACGAGGGAACGTGCGTCGAGGGCCGCATCAAGGCGAAGTCGGGCAAGTGAGGCGGCGGCTGCGCCCGCGCGGTAGCATCCCCGCATGGGGCGCGACGCCGACCTCCTGTTCGGGCTGCTGGCCCACCACCTGGGATTCGCCTCGCCAGAGAAGGTGACCGAGGCCGTCGAAGCCGGCGGGGACGTCGCGGCCCGCCTGCAGGCCGCCGGCACCCTTCTCCCGTCAGAAGCGGCCGCGCTGCGCAACATCGCCGCCGTCCTGGCGGCCGTGCACGGGGGCGACGCGGGGCGCGCCCTCGCCGCCGCCCCCGTGGACGCCGAACTGCGGCGGCGGCTCGCACCGGGCGGCGACGCCCCGTCCACCGAAGTCCGCCGCGCCGCCCGCGTCGAAACCCGCGTCCCCGGAGCCCGCCCCGCCGAGGAACCCCAGCGCTACCGCCTCGGCGCCGAACTCGGCCGCGGCGGCCTCGGCCGCGTCGTCGAGGCCTTCGACTCCCGCCTCGAACGCGACGTCGCCATCAAGCTCGGCCTCGCCGACCTCCCCCTTCACCTCGTCGAGCGCTTCTCCCGCGAGGCCCGCCTCACCGCGCGGCTCGAGCACCCCAACATCGTCCCCGTGCACGACTTCGGGGCCCTTCCGGCAGGCGGCGGGAAGCGGGAGCTCTTCCTGTGCATGAAGCGGGTACGCGGGCGGGACCTGGGGCGGGTGCTGAGAGGGCTGGCGGAGGGGCGGGAGGCGGAGCGGGCGGAGTGGTCGCGGGTGCGGCTGCTGGGCGTGTTCCAGGGGATCTGCCTCGGGGTGGCGTACGCGCACTCGAAAGGGGTGATCCACCGGGACCTGAAGCCCGCGAACGTGATGATCGGGGACTTCGGGGAGGTGCTGGTGGTGGACTGGGGGCTCGCGAAGGACGTGAGGCAGGCGGAGGCTCCCGGGGGCGCGGGCGGGCGCGGGGCCGCGCGCGACGCGCAGCCGGAGCTCACGCTCGACGGCGACATCCTCGGCACGCCCGCGTACATGTCGCCCGAGCAGGCCGCCGCCGCCGGCGAGCTCGACGCGCGCAGCGACATCTTCGCCCTCGGCGCGATCCTCTACGAGATGCTGGCGCTGCGGCCGCCGTACGTCGGGAAGAACTTCGACGAGGTGATCACCTCGGTGAAGAGCGGTTCGTTCCGCGTCCCGTCGGCGGTCGCGCTGCCCGCGGCGGGGAGCGTCCCCGCGGAGCTGGAGGCGATCGTGCTGAAGGCGATGGCGTTCGACCGGAACGACCGCTACGCGTCGGCGCTGGACCTGCATCGCGACGTGCAGCTGTACATCGAGGGGGTGAAGGAGCGGGAGCGGGCGCGGCGCGAGGCGGAGGAGCGCGCGGAGGCCGGATGGCGCGAGATCGAGCGGCACCGCGCGCTGCGGTCGGCAATCGAGCAGCAGGAGGCGGCGGTCCGGGCGCTCGCCGACGGGATCCCGGGGCACCTTCCCATCGAGCACAAGCGGCCGCTGTGGGACGCTGAGGAGCGGCTGAAGGGCCTGCGGGAGGAGCGGATCGCGTCGCTGACGCGGGCGACGGCGCTGTTCGAGCAGGCGCTGCTGGCGGACGCCGAGTGCGCGAGGGCGGGAGACGGGCGGTGCGAGCTGGTTGTCGGGTCTTACCTGGAGGCGGAGGCGGCGCGCGACCGCGACGCGATGTCGCTTCACCGCCACCGCCTGGAGTCGATCGACATCGCGGGGACGCACGTGGCGCGGCTGGACGCGCCGGGGCGGCTGGCGCTGCGGGCGTTCGCGTACGAGTGCGACTGCCTGAAGCCGGTGCCGGGGCTGCGGGTCGCGTTCGAGAAGGAGAGGCTGGCGGGGTGGCGGGACGGGCTGCCGGCGGAGGAGATCCGGAGGGAGGACCGGCCGGTCGGGGCGCTGAGGGTGAGCGCGGGATTCGGGCACCGTCCGGACTGCCCGCGTCGCGAGGTCGCCGGCCTGGCGGTGCGCGGCGCGCCGCTCCGGGAGCGCGACCGCCGGCTGGTCCCGGAGGAGCTGCGGCCGCTGGGAGTCACGCCGCTCGACGCGACCCTTCCCCAGGGAAGCTGGACCATCGAGGTCGACGCCCCGCCCGGGTTCGCTGGGCCGGTCGTGTTTCCCGTGGCGATCCGCCGGTCGGAGGTGTGGGACCAGGACGTGACGCTCTACCCGGCGGGCCGCGTGCCGGAGGGGTTCGCGCCGATGCCCGGGGGGCCGTTCGTGCGCGGCGGCGAGTGGGCGGGCGGGCCGCGCGCGACCGCCGGCCGGACGGCCGACCTCTTCGTCGCGCGCCACGCCGTGACCTGCGAGGAGTACGTCGAGTTCCTGAACGACCTCGCGGCCGCGGGGCGCGAGGACGACGTAGCCCTCGCCGAACCGCGCGCGGGCG
>JADLHC010000308.1 GCA_020849035.1 Planctomycetia bacterium | reverse complement strand
GGATCCCGCGATCGCCCTTCGCGCCAACGGCATGCGGCGGAGGCTCCTCGAGGCGGCGCCGAAGTGGCTGCGCGAGGCGGTGCCGGGGGCGTGCTCGCTCTGCGTCGTCTTCGATCCGCTGCTGGCGGACGCCTCGGACGTGCGCGCCGCGCTCGAGGCGCTGAACGACGCGCCGGAGGAGCCGCCGGGTTCGAAGACGGTGGAGGTTCCCGTCGTGTACGGCGGGCCGGACGCACCGGACCTGCAGCGCGTCTGCGAGCACACCGGCCTGTCCGCGGAGGAGGTCATCCGCCGGCACTCGGCGGGGAAGTACCGCGTGGCCTTCATGGGCTTCTCGCCCGGATTCGCGTACATGGTGGGGCTTCCGCCGGAGCTCGTGACGCCGCGGCTCAAGTCCCCCCGGGTGCGCGTCCTGCCCGGCTCCGTCGGGTTCGCCGGGACGCACACCGGCGTCTACCCGACCGAGACCTCCGGCGGCTGGAACATCATCGGCCGGACCTCCTCCCGCATCGTCGACTGGCGCAGGGAGGACCCGTTCCTCTACCAGCCGGGGGACCGCGTCGTCTTCAAGCCGGTCGAGCGCCTCACCTTCGAGGTCCCGACGTTCGAGTCGACGCCCCTCGAGACCCCCCATGCGGTCGCGGAGATCCGCCACGCCGGCCTTCTCACCACCGTGCAGGATCTCGGCCGCGGCGGATACGGCCACCAGGGCGTCCCTATCTCCGGCGCGATGGACCGCATCGCCCTGCGCCTCGTCAACCTCGCCGTCGGCAACCGCGAGGGAGCCGCCGCCCTCGAGTTCACCTACCCCGCCCCGCGACTCAAGTTCACCACACGCACCTCCTTCGCCCTCGGCGGCGCCGACTTCGGGGCCCTTCTCGCCGGCCGCCCCGTCCCCCTCTACGAGCGGGTGGACGCGAAGCCCGGGGAGGAGCTGTCCTTCGAGAGGCGCCACGCGGGCCACTGGGGCTACCTCTCCCTCGCGGGCGGCGTCGGGGCGCGGAAGTTCCTGGGAAGCGCCGCGACGGACACGCGGAGCGGCATCGGGCCCGGCCTGAGCGCCGGCGCCCGGCTGTCCCTGGAGGAGGCGCCGCCGCCGAACGGGCGGACGATTCCGCGGGACCTGGCGCCGATGCCGAAGGACGAGGCCGTCGTCCGGTACATGCCCGGGGAGGACCCGGACTCGGCCGCCCTCGACGGCACGGCGATCATCCTGAGCGTCATCCAGGACCGCGCCGGCTACCGCAGCGACGCGCCCGAGTTCCCGCCGGGGCAGTCCACGATGCTCTCCGAGGGCGTCCCGCCCGGCACGATCCAGCTGCCGCCGGAGGGCAAGCCCATCTTCCTCATGGCCGACCGCCCGACGACCGGCGGCTACCAGAAGCTCGCCTTCTTCGCCTCCATCGACACCCGCGTCATCGCTCAGTCGCCGCCCGGGACGCGGCTCAAGTTCCACCGCGTGACCGGCGACGAGGCCCGCCGCGCGATCCGCGAGATGCGCGCCGCGCTGCACTCCATCGAGGGGCTGTAGCGGCTACCCTCCCGCCTCCGTCCAGCCCTCCGCCGCCGGGTCCTCCATGCGCCGGTCCATCGCGGCGCCCCCGAGGTCGCGCTTCCAGATCGTCCCCCGCTCGTCCACGTAGAAGGTCATGAAGCCGTCCTCGCCGCGCGTCCGGGGATACGCGGTCGCGGCGAAATGCAGGAGGGAGTCGCCCGCGGGAACGGTGCGGAAGAGGTAGCCCTCGCGCGGGACCGGGCGTTTGCCCGAGATGGGGTTCGAGTCCGCGGCGGCGACGTCCACGCCCATGTGCTCGGGGCGGCCGCGGCGCTCCAACTGGATCTCGTAGAGCCCCGCGATGTCGCGCGTCCAGTAGTCCTGCACGCCGTTGCCGTCCAGGTCCGTCTCGCGCGACGCCATCTGCTGGCGCACGACGAGCCGCAGGCCGTGCACCGCGGACGCCTCCCCCGCCTCGATCCGCTCGCGATACAGCCGGCGGAGCACCGGGTCGGGGCGCGCGAGGAAGACCCCCACCGCGGCGCCCTCGACGAGGAACCAGAGCACGCCGAGGACGACGCCGGCGCGCGCGAGCCCCGTGCCGCGCCGCGAGCCTCCGGATCCCGCGATGTCGGAGAGCGCCGCCATCCCGAGAAGCGACGGCACGAGCGGCACCGCCAGCGCGCCTGCGGCGGCGGCCGCGACGGCCAGGGGGGAGAGGCGCGGGGTTCCGGGTCCGGACATGGCGCCCCGATTCTACGCGCTTCCGTCAGGAACGGACGGCCGCCGGCAGGCTCTCTTCAAGCACGTCGAACATCCGGTCCATCGTCCGGAGGTCCATCGAGAGCGCCGGCATGAGGACGACCGCATCGCCCAGCGGCCGCAGGACGACGCCCCGGCGGCGGCACTCGAGGATGATCCTGTGGCCCATGCGGCGGGCGGCGGGGAAGGGCCGTCCGGGGCGCGCCTCGACCTCGACCGCGCCCATGAGGCCGCGCGAGCGGACGTCGGCGACGTGGGGGCGGCCGCGGAAGCGTGCGAGGCGGTCCTCGAAGCGGGCGATTTTCGCGGGGAGGCGGTCGAGGGTGCGTTCGCGGCGGAAGACGTCGAGGGACGCGAGGGCGGCCGCGCACGCGAGGGGGTTGCCGGCGAAGGTGTGGCCGTGGAAGAACTGGCGCATGCGGTGCCAGGGGGCGAGGAAGGCCTCGTAGATACGGTCCGTGGCCAGGGTCGCGGAGAGGGGGAGGTACCCGGAGGTGATGCCCTTGCCGAGCGCGAGGAGGTCGGGGGCGACGCCGTCGTGCTCGCAGGCGAACATGCGGCCGGTGCGGCCGAAGCCGACGGCGACCTCGTCGGCGATGAGGAGGGTGCCCGCGCCGTTGCACAGCTCGCGCACGGCGGCGACGAACCCCGGCGGCTGCGGCAGGATCCCCGCGGCGCCCTGCACGACCGGTTCGATCACGACGGCGGCCACGCGGCCGCGCCGCGTCCGCAGCGCCTTCTCCAGCGACGCGAGCGAACGCCGCGCCGCGCCTCCCGGGTCCCGGGGGGAATACGGGCACGGCACCTGCACCGTCGGGAACAGCAGCGGGCGGAACAGGCCGTGGAAGAGCGAGATCGCCCCCGCGCTCACCGCCCCCAGCGTGTCCCCGTGGTACGCCCCGCCGAACGTCACGAACGTGTCCCGCTCCTCCCCGCGCTGCCGCCAGTGCTGGAATGCCATCTTCAGCGCGACTTCCAGCGCCTCGCTCCCGGAATCCGAAAAGAAAACATGGTTCAGTCCCGGCGGCGCGATCTCCACGAGGCGCTCCGCCAGCTCGATCGCCCCCGGGTGGCACAGCCCCAGCAGCGTCGTGTGCGCCGCCCGCCCCAGCTGCCGCTTCAGCGCCCCGGCGATCGCCGGGTGCCGGTGCCCGTGCACGTTGCACCACAGGCTGGCGTTGCCGTCGATGTAGCGCCGCCCGTCCGCGTCCGTCAGCGTCGTCCCGCGCGCCGAGACGACGACCGGGAACTCCTCCGTCTCCCAGTCCTGCATCTGGGTGAACGGCTGCCAGACGCGGGCGATCGCGCGGCGGCGGAGGGCGGGGGAGCGGGCCATCGGGCTCAGCGGCGCCGCGCGCCGCGCTTCCCCAGCCTGTGAAACGTGTCCTCGCAAGTCAGCGAGAGCCGCAGGGGCGTGATGGAGACGTACCCCCGGCGGATCGCCTCGATGTCCGTGAGGTCGTGTGGCGCCGGCCGGGCGCGGCGCGGCTCCCCCTGGTCGCCGTCCATCCAGAAATACGTCCGGCCCCGGGGATCCTGGCGGCGGTGGAAGAAGTCCTCCCACGCGACGGGCGCCTGCCGGGTGATGCGGACGCCGCGGATGCGCGACGCCGGGATGTTCGGGATGTTCACGTTGAGGCACACCGGCGTTCCCTCCACGAACGGCGCGAACTCCGCGACGACCCGGCGGGCGACCTTCACGGCGTCCTTCCACAACGGCTCGGTCTTCGTGCAGAGGGACAGCGCAAAGGAGGGGATGCCGGCAAACGCCGCTTCCATCGCCGCCGCCACCGTCCCGCTGTAGAAGACGTTGACGCCGAGGTTGGCGCCGAAGTTGATGCCGGAGAGGACGAAGCGCGGGTTGGAGGGGAGGAGTTCGCAGAGGGCGAGTTTGACGGCGTCGGCGGGGGTGCCTTCGACGGCGTAGCCGCGGCGTCCGCGGCCGAGTTTCACGGGGTCGCAGGGGATGGGCCCGTGGATCGTGATGGAGTGGCCGACGGCGGAGCGCTGGGAGGCGGGGGCGGCGACGAGCGTGCGGGCGCGGCCCTCGAAGGCGGAGCGGAGCGCGGCCAGGCCCGGGGCATGGATGCCGTCGTCGTTGGTGAGCAGGTACTCGGTGCGGGGGGGCATGGGGCGATTCTGGGCTGCGGGGCGCGGAAAGGGAAGGCGCGGCGTCAGGCCGTGATGTCCAGGGCGTGGCCCTTTCCCTCGGGGTCGGCGGGCGCCGGCTCCTCCGGCGGCGGCTCCGGAATCGGCGCCTGCTCCGGGCCCTCCCAGGGGCCCGACCCGCCCGTCTCCTCCTCGCGGATCCGCGCGCCCTCGGCGGCGTCGAGCCGGTTCACCGAGGTCGCGTCCTTCGCTCCGGTGTCGCGCGCCTCCTGCCCCGCCGCCGCGCGGCCGGCCCGGTCCGCCTGCGCGAACAGGTTCTGCACCTGCTGCGCGGCGTCGGCGCGCGCGATCGAGAGGTTCAAGGGCTCCACGGGCATGGCGGCATTGTACCGCAGGGGGAAAACGAAGCGGGGCGGAAGCGCATCGCGCGCTTCCGCCCCGGGGATCGACGGCGGCGGTTACAGGAGTTCCGTGCGGCGGCGGGAGAGCTCGTCTTTCAGGCGACCGACGATTTTCGCGTGGATCTGGCAGACGCGCGACTCGGAGAGGTCGAGGGCGGCGCCGATCTCCTTCATCGTCAGCTCTTCGTAGTAGTAGAGCAGCAGGATGAGCCGTTCCTTGCGCGAGAGCCCCTTGGTGATGAGGTCGACGAGTTCCTTCTTCTGGATGTCGCGCGAAGGATCGATGTCGCGGCGGTCCTCGACGATTTCGACGGTCTGGAGGCCGGTCTGGTCGTCCATGTCGGTCCAGCGCTTGTGCATGGAGACGGCGGCGGCCGTGGAGGTTTCGCGGCGGATTTCGCCGAGTTCGGGGACGGAGACGCCGAGTTCGCGGGCGAGTTCGGCGTCCGTGGGGGTGCGGCCGAGGCGGGTTTCGAGCTGGTTGGCGCCGCGTTCGAGGCGGTGGGCCTGGGCGCGGACGAGGCGGGGGACCCAGTCGAGGTTGCGGAGCTCGTCGAGGATGGCGCCGCGGATGCGGTTGGTGCAGTAGGTCTCGAACTTGATGTTGCGCTCGGGCTCGAATTTCTCGACGGCGTCCATAAGGCCGAAGATGCCGGCGCTCGCGAGGTCCTCGAGTTCGACGTTCTGGGGGAGCTTGGAGAGCAGGCGTTCCGCGACGTATCGGACGATGGGCAGGTAGTGCTCGATGAGGGCGTTTTTCGACCCGGTGTCGTGGTGGGCGGCGAAGCGATTCCAGAGTGCGGCGACGTCGGCCTTGGCGAGCTTGGTGGGCATGAGGACAGGCTCCGGGAAAGGGGGCATCGGAGAGGTGTAGATATTTTATAATATATAAAAGTTAGGTCAAGGGCTTCTTCCGGATTTCCTGCTTTTTTTCGCCGTCCTTCGCCCCCTGCTCGGGCCCCGCCACGGAGTCCCCGATGGCCCTTCCTAAGATCAATCCCACAAAGAACATACACGCCGACCCACCCACGGCGCGCACCATCGCTCCCGACATCTCAATCCCCACTCCAAGGCTCCACACCAGAATCGCCACGAATGCCGCCACAGCGAGGCTCGCACCGACCAGGCGGGGAAGGGTCGGGGACGCGGGGCCGCTCATGGGAATCTCCTTCCGGGCCGCCTACGCGCCCCGGCGCAGCAGGCGGAAGACGCGCTCGACGAACCCCCCGGGGCGGGCTTCCGCGCCGCACATCCGCGCGGCGAGGTTGCGGACGCACTCCGCGGCGGCGGAGCGGGGTTCGGCGACGACGAAGGGGGCGCGGGACATGACGGCGCGGCCGACGGCGGGGTCACGCAGGACGTAGCCGAGGCGGTCGACGTCGGCCTGGAGGAAGCGGCGGGCGACGGAGACGATGCCGGCGGAGGCACGGTCGGCCTCGGCGCGGTCGGCGGCCTGGTTGCCGACGAGCCGGAGGCGGGCGGCGTCGGGTTCGCGGCTGATGAGCTTGACGGCCGCGTAGGCGTCGACGAGGGCGGTGGGCTCGGGGGTGGTGACGACGACGGCCTCGTCGGCGGCGGCGGCGAACTCGACGACGCCGCGGGAGATGCCGGCGCCGGTGTCGAGGACGACGAGGTCGGCGCGCTCCGCGAGGCGGCCGAAGGCGTCGCGGAGGCGCTCGCGCTCGGCGGCGGGAAGGTTGGCGTGGGATTCGGTGCCGCTGGCGCCGGCGAGGAGGAGGAGGCCGTGGGCGGGGGTGAGGGCGTCGAAGACGGAGAGGCGGCCGGAGAGGACGTGGGCGATGGTGGCGCGGGCGGTGACGCCGAGGACGACGTCGGCGTTGGCGAGGCCGAGGTCGAGGTCGACGAGGGCGACCTTCTTCCCGAAGCGCGCCGCGGCGACGGCGAGATTCACGGCGAGGTTCGTCTTGCCGACGCCGCCCTTGCCGCTGGTGACGGCGACGACGCGCGCCGTGGCGGGCCGCGCCGGGGCGGTCCGCGCCCTCTGCGCGACGAGCCGCCGCAGCTCCGCGGCCTGGTCCTGCGCCAGCACGTCCGGGCTCACGCCGTCCTCGCTTCCCGCAGGATCAGCTCCGCCAGCCGGTCGCGGCGCGCGGGCTCGATGTCCTGCGGGATTCCCTGGCCGGTCGTGACCCACGAGACGCCGGTCTTCACGCGCGACAGCACGTCCAGGATCAGCCCGAACCGCGCCGCCTCGTCCACCTTCGTCAGGATCACGTGCGACACCGCGTACCGCGCGAACCGCTCGACCTGGTCCATCAGCGTGTCGGGATGCGTCGTCACCGCGCACACCAGGTGCAGCTCGTCCGCCTTCGCCGCCTGCACGAACGGCGCCAGCTCGTCCATCTTCGCGCCGTCCTTCTGCGACCGCCCCGCCGTGTCCACCAGCACCACGTCGCGCCGCGCGTGCTCGTCCAGCGCGCTCCGCAGTTCCTCGGGCGTCCGCACCACCGCCAGCGGCACGTCCAGCAGCTCCGCGATCCGCCGCAACTGCTCCGTCGCCGCGATCCGGTACGTGTCCAGCGTCACGAGGGCCACGTCCTTGCCCTCCTTCACCGCGTAGTTCCCCGCCAGCTTCGCGATCGTCGTCGTCTTCCCGACGCCGGTCGGGCCGACCAGCATCACTTTCTTCGCCCGCCCTTTCGACCACGCCGCCGGCGCCGCCACCGGGATCATGTCCTCCACCGTCGCCCGCACCGCCTCGTCCACCACCTTCCGGTTCCTCAGCGCGTCCGGCGCCAGCTTCGACCCGATCCGGTCCACGATCGATTTCGCCAGCTTCTGCCCGATGTTCGCGTTCAGGAGCGAGACATAGGACTGGAAGAGCTCTTCGGGCGCGCCCGCCATCTCGCGGTGCCTCACCTGCTCCCCGAGCTCCGCGATCATCCGCCGGATCTCCGAGAGCTCGGCGGTGTTCGCGGAAGCGAGCTTCGGGGCCTCCGCGCCGTAGACCTTGCGGAGAAGCGCCGCCCCGGGCGCCTCGGGTTGCGCCTTCGAATTCGGGACCACGCGGAACCCCTTGCCGGCCAGGATGACGTACCGGTCGCGCGAGAACAGCCGCCACAGGCCGCGGCGGGTGGGGGAGAACGTCTGCAGGACGACGGCGTCGTCGCCGAGGTCCTCGTGGACCTTGCGCAGGGCTTCCTGGAGAGTGCGGCCTTCAAATTTCTTGAGCTTCATGGGAGGAGCCCGGGCGCGGTGGTGCGCCGTCATCTGTATCGGCGGCCCGGGCGAGACAACCTTTGGGGGCGGGGGGAAGTACGGACGAATTTCCAAATTTGAATTTTGAGTTTTCAAATCTCAATCAAGGGCGCTACGGATGCGGGACATTGGAAATTGAAATTTCAAAATTCAAATTTCAAGATTCATCCGTTCCATCTCAGGCCGCGGCCTCCATCGCCACCAGCCCGTGCGACTCGACCTTGAGGTCCTTCGGCACCTCGTTGTAGCTCAGCACCGCGATCCCCGGCTGGATCTGTTCCGTGATCCGCTTGACCTGGAGTCTCACCTGCGGCGAGCAGAGCACCACCGGCGTATACCCGCGCCCGACCAGCTTCTCGATCTCCTTCGCCAGCGCTTCCACCAGCCGCGCGATCGTCTTCGGGGCGAGCGTCAGGTGCGAGCCCATGTCGCTGCGCTCGGTGGCGCCCTTGAGCAGGTCCTCGAGGCGCGGGTCCACCGTGACGACGTGCAGGCGGCCGTCGCCGGCGAGGACGGACTGGCTGATCGAGCGGGCGAGGGCGTTGCGGCAGTACTCGACGAGGATCTCGACGTCCTTCGTGCGCGGCGCCGTGTCGCCGAGGGACTCCAGGATCGTCCCCAGGTCGCGGATCGAGACGCCCTCGCGCAGCAGGCCCTGCAGCACCTTCTGCAGCTCGCCCAGCTTCACGACCGCCGGCACGACCTCCTCGACCAGCGCCGGGTGCGATTCCTTCAGGTGGTTGACCAGCGCCTGCGTCTCCTCGCGCGTCAGCAGCTCCGGGGCGCGCTGGCGGATCGTCTCCGTAAGGTGCGTCGCGACGACCGTCGTCGCGTCCACGACCGTGTAGCCCAGCGCCTCGGCGCGCGGCTTCTGCGCCTCCGTGATCCACGTCGCGGGCAGCCCGAATGCCGGCTCGCGCGTCGGCGTCCCCTCCAGCTTCGCCGGCGCCGGCCCGCCCCCCGGCGCCATCGCGAGGAACTGCCCCGGGATCGCGCTCCCCGAGGCGACCTTGGTCCCCCGGATCCGCAGCACGTAGTCGTTCGCGGCCAGCTGCATGTTGTCGCGGATCCGCACCGGCGGCACCACCAGCCCCAGGTCCAGCGCGAACTGCCGCCGCAGCAGCCCGATCCGCTCCACCAGGTCCCCGCCCTGCGACGGGTCCACCACCCGGATCAGCCCGTAACCCACTTCCAGCTCCATCGCGTCCACCTTCAGCAGCCCCTCCACCTTCTCCGGCTTCGGGATCTCCTTCTTCGCTTCCTTCACCGCCTGAACCGCCTCCGTCGCCTTTACCGTCTCGATCGTGCGCCCGACATACGCGAGAAGCGCCGCCATCGGGAGCATCGCGTACCACGGGAACCCGGCGAAGGCGAGGCCGCCGACGAACACCGCGGCGACGTAGAGCGCCTTGGGGACGCTGAAGATCTGCGTCAGCACGTCCGCGCCGAGGTTCGACACCGCCGTCACGCGCGTCACGATGAGGCCCGCCGCGATGGACACCACCAGCGCCGGCACCTGCGTCACCAGCCCGTCGCCGATCGTCAGC
>JADLHC010000307.1 GCA_020849035.1 Planctomycetia bacterium | reverse complement strand
TCCCCGACGGCTCCGAGGAGTCCCTCGACTGCACCCCCGGCCACCCGTTCTGGGCCGACGGCGAAGGCTGGGTCCCCGCCTGCCACCTCCAGCCCGGCCAGGACGTCGCCACCCTCTCAGGCCCCGCCCGCGTCGCCTCCGTCGCGCCCACCGGGAGAACGCAGACGGTCTACAACTTCGAGGTCGCGGGGACGCATTGTTACTTCGTCGGGGCGGGTGGGGAGCTGGTGCATAACGGGCCGTGCGGTGGCGTCGGACCGGTCAACAAAGGAAAGGCCGGCGTTCAGAAGTCCCTTGCGGCCGCCAAGGCTCGTGGTGAGCACGTCTTGGGCACCGAAGTGACCTTCAAGGCCGGAGGTGTTCGGACCCGGGCGGACATTCTTGTCAGGACGCCGGCCGGGCGACTCAAAGTAATCGAGGCCAAGAACGGTCCATCTGCAAGACTGTCTCGAAATCAGAAGGCTGGATTTCCCGCGCTCAGACGGGGTGGTGCTGTACCGGTTGGGGCCAACGCTGAAGCGGCGAACTTGACGCCTGGGCAAGCTCTCGGTCCGGTTGACGTCCAAGTGGACCCGTGGCCATGACATCAAGCGCACTTCCAATCAAGAAGCTGGTGTTTGCCAACCTTGATGTTGGCTTGAAACGCATCGGATTTGCCAAGCGCAAGGAGGCAATCTACACGCTGGCGATCACGCCCGAAGTCCTAGGATGGCTTGGCCTGAATCGGTCGATGCGCAGCGGCATCCTCGAAATCAATCCGGTCGTTGGGGTTCGCCACAAGCTTGTTGAGGACGTGGTGGCGAAGTGCTTAGAGTTGCCCCTTGACCCATACATTCCTGCCACCATTAGCGCGCATCTTGGATACGTCGGGCCGAATGAGGACTACCTGCCATGGGTCTTTCACTCGATGCCCGATTGTGCCGAACGGATCACCCGATGCCTCGCGGAGGTTGAGGAGTCTGGAATCCCCTACATGCAACGTCTGGAGACTCTCGACAACCTGGTCGTCGAACTGGCGAACAGTCCCTACTCCATTCCGGAGTCGTCCAACATTCGGCGCATCGTAGTTCTTCACCTTCTTGGAAGACATCGCGAGGCGACCAAGTACCTGCGCGAGTCCTTGGAGAGTCAAACGGGACGGTCGGATGAGGCCGCGCGCCAGTTTTCGCGCTTCGCTAGGAATGTGCAGAACATGTTTCCGAAGTGAAGGCTTTGTGGCGGTTCAAGACCAAGTAGGAGAACGATGTGACCCGGGAGCTTGGCCGTTGCAGGCGCATTGCGAGACACGCTGCGGCGGCCAGCATCGCCGCGCGACCAATTGATTCCTCGGAACTGTGCACCCGACTCCATTCGGAGAGAACCATGACGCACTTTTTCACCATCACAACCCTCACCTCCCTTCTCCTCCTCACCGCCTGCGGCGGCGACAAGTCCATCGAGCGCCGATCGGCGCTGAAGAAGATCGCGATGTCGTTCTCGGAGTACGCGTCGAAGCACGGGACGCTTCCCGTCGCGCCGGGGCAGACGATCGAGAGCCAGGTGCCGGCGGACGCGAAGACGTGCCCGGGGTGCGGGAAGGCGTGGAGTTACGCGAAGATCACGGCGGAGCCGAAGGGCGCGAAGGACTGGGACCCGATCATCGCGTGGTGCGCGCACTGCGAGGCGGAGGTGTAGGGGCTCGAAACCCACTCGGAGAACGACGTGACCTCGAAGTTCGCCACTCGTAACGTAGGCGGCGCAGGAAATAGGCGCAGCATGGGCGCCGCGAGGGGCGTTCGCGCTTATCCTCATTGCTCGCGCGGCGCCGAAACTGGGGACGAAACCGGGCTGCGCCGACACGGGAAGCGCGGCGTCTTGCGTGAGTGCGAACTGGATCTACGCGGTTCGCCTCATCCGGTAGACCGGCATGGTCTTCTGCCCGAACAGCTCTTCGCGTTCAAGGACCCAGCGGTCTCCGGGCTCAGCCTTGACGCGGCGCGGCGTTCGTCGTCGTCGGCCCTCCTCGACTTCGATGGGCGTCCGGCCACCGATGCCGCGATGAACGCGATGCTCGTTGAACCAGAGAGCCCACTCGCGGAGGCGGCGCTCCAGGACCGGCTGGGCGGCCCAGCAGAGCCAGATCGTGGCCCATTCGCACTTCAAGGTGCGCCACAGCCGTTCGATCATCGAGATGCTGCCGGAGTTTCCAACGGCGCCGTGACGCCAGCGGACTCCGTGGCGCTTCAGGTAGGCCTTCATCCGCTTCGACGTGAACTGGGTCCCATGGTCGGAGATGAAGTGCTTCGGCGTGCCATTCCAGGAAATGGCGCGGCTGAGGAGCTGGATCGTCCATCGGGCGGTGGGCTCGCCTTCGCTGATGCCGATCGCGACGATCTTGCGGCTGAAGGCGTCGATGACCGCGCCGACCTGGAGCGTGACGAGGCCGAAGAGCCAGCTCAGTCTTGTGAAGTCCGCGACCCAGACGTGGTGGGCGTAGCGGGCACGGATGCCCTTCAGCTTCTTGCGGGCCGGCTTTACGAGGCGAAGCGGCGTGCGGGGCGGCAGGCGGCGGAGCTTGCGCTGGATGCTCGGACGCGACGTCTTCAAGCCAAGGCGGACGAGAACGTCGGCGATGCGGCGCGTGCCCCAGGAGGGGTTCTGCCAGCGGAGAAGGGCGGCGGTTTCGCCGACGAGGTCGCGGCGGCGCTTCGGCTTCGCGGGGAGGAACAGCCGCGTTAGGCCGGCGCGGGCGGCGCGGAGCCAGGTCGAGAGCGTCGTGGTCCCGATCAGGAACGCGGTGGCGGTGCGCTTCAGGGAGAGCCGGTGCCGCGCCTTGTGCCAGAGGATCCTGAACCGCTCGAACGGTTTGTAGCGCGGGCGGTGGATCGGGGCGACGCGGCCGAACCGGGCGAGGAGGAGATCGCGCTCGGCGGTCACGCGGCCGAGCTTCGCCTCGAGTTCCACCACCTCGGCGCGCAGGCCGCGCGCGCGGGCTGCGGCGACGGCGGTGGCGTCGCAAAGAAGTCGGGCGAACGAAAGCAGGGCAGGCAGGATTCGGCGGCGGGTGGCCATGAGAACTCCGGGCGGAAACAGATGGTCGGCCCATTCTCGGGGGCGAGGCCCGGCACGGCGACCGCTCGGCGCTACCACGGCGCCCCTCGAAGGCCCGCACGTCGCGCGACGTTGCCCCAGGACGCGAAGTTCGGTGCGTGGTCGCGGATGCCAGTCGGCGGCGGGGTTCGGGCGTCGCGCGAAATCCAGCGCGACTCGAGCCAGATTCGACTCTGCCGCAAAACCTTGCCAACTGTGTGCACGGCCGGGCGCCCTCTCCTGCCCCATCCTGCCCTCTCTTGCCCTGTCCTGCCCACTCGACGGTTTTTCCGGGAGGCTTTCCGCGCGACCCGCCATGCCCTCTCCTGCCCCGTCCTGCCCTCTCCTGCCCCGACTCCCTTCATCGGATTGTCGATCCGAAGGTTGCGGGTTCGACCCCCGTCGCCCTCGTCGGAGCAAGCCGCGATCACCTCGCGGCTTGCAGTGTTTTGGGGGAAGGGCGCGCCGGGGGTGAGTAGACTGGCGCGGTCTCCGGGGAGGGAATCACTCTGATGCGCCGTGCGCTCGTCCGCGTTCTCGCCGCGGCGCTCGCGTTCGCCGCGCTCCCGGCCGGCGCCGCGGCGCCCGCGCCC
>JADLHC010000306.1 GCA_020849035.1 Planctomycetia bacterium | reverse complement strand
GGCCGCTTCCCGGAATTCGAGGACGACCCCATGGACATGCGAGGATTCCTGGAGCGCCGCGTGCACGCCGCGGCGCTGGCCGTGTCGGCGCTGCTGCTCGCCGCGGCGGCTGCGCATGCCGCGCTCGGCGGCGACGGCCGGCGGGAGGGACTTGCCATGCGGACCGCGGTGGCCGGGGCGACGCTCGACGCGAACCCCGCGCCCGGGTCGGATCCCCCGGACCTGGGCGCGCTCCGGTCCGCCTGGGAGCCCGGGGCCCTCGCCGCCCCGGCAGGGCGCGGCACGTTCGTCAGCGCTCCGCGGCCGCGCGTCGTCGTCCGCGTGGTCGGCGGCGCGAAGCCCGCGGAGCCGGTCCGCCTCCTGCCGCTCCCCGCCGTCCCGCTCCCGCGGGCGGAGGTCTCGCCCGGGCGGATCGCGCTCCGGTGGCCGGCGGCCGGGGGAGGGGCCGGGTTTGCGGAGATCGCGTCGATCCGGGTTTGGCGGCGGGCGGCCGGGGAGCGTGAGGCGACGGCCGTGGCGACGCTGGAGGGCGGGGCGACGTCCTGGGACGACGAGGGCGTCGCTGCGCGGACGGCGTACGAGTACCGGCTGCAGCTGGTGGCGCGAGACGGCGCCGGGACGACGGCGCGCGAGTCGGCGCTGTCCGCGCCGGCCGCGGCGACGGCGCCGGCGGACTTCGAGATCTCGTGCTCCGGGTGCGCCGAGCAGGCGGCGGTGATCGTGGTGCGCAGGCGCATCGGCGGCGAGTGGCTCGAGCACTCGTTCACGGTGTGGCCGCGCGGAGAGGACGGCGTCCCCGACGGCGCGATCGGCGGACGAGTCGTCCGCGGCCAGCGGGCGCTCGACTTCTCCACGGGCTGCGTCCTCACCGCGATCCGCCGCGCAACGCGGCGCTTCGCCGTCGCCGCCGTCGAGAGGCGCTTCGAGAACGGCGTCGCGGTCGACGTCCCGGTGCGCCGGGAGGTGGCCCGGGAGTGGATCCTGCTCGAGTACCGCGACGAGACGGGGGCCGCGCGACGGCTGTGGAAGGCCGACCCGTTCCCGGCCGGCGGCGAGCCGCTCGGGGACGACGACCGGTAAGCGTCCCCGCCGCCCTCGCGCTTCCCGAAACCCGCGCGGGGGCGGAATTTTCGCAAAGTTCGGGCGCAAACTTCCTTGCACTCGGATACCCCCCTCCCTATACTCCCGCGATCCGGAACTGCCCTGCAGTCCCGGATCCGGCGCCGAGGCCCGGCGCACGGGGGGTGGCACCTTAACATTGGGGGTTAGCCGCATGAGATGGACCGGATGGGCCCTGCTGTCGGCACTCCTCACCAGTGTCGTGCTCGTCGGTTGCTCGTCGTCCGAACCTTCCCGCGAGCCGGCGGCGCCCGAGAAGCGCGCCGAGGCTCCGGTGGCGCCGGCCCCGCGGAGCGCTGCGGGCCCGAACGACGCCGGCGGCGGCGGCGGTGCGGCGGGCGGCTACGAGGAAGTCATGCGCCGGCTCGAGGAGGAGATGAAGCTGTCGGACCAGGAGCGCGCGGCGCTCGCGAGCGGCTACTACGAATCCGGAAAGAAGTCCTTCAACGAGCTGAATTTCGAAAAGGCTCGCGATGAGTTCCAGCGCGCCGTGGACCTGGCGCCCGGGAACACGGAGTACCGCCAGTGGCTCGACCGCAGCCGGCAGCAGATGTCGCAGCACGTGCCGGGCTACGATCGCGCGGTGATGGAAGCGCTGACGGACCGGCTGCTCGCCCGCCAGGAGCAGGCGCGGATCGAGATCCAGGATCACCTCGCGCGCGGCAACCGCGCGGTGAACGACAAGGAGTACCAGACGGCGATCGACGAGTACACGGCGGTCATCGAGCAGATCCAGTGGTTCCCGTACCACCTCGACCTCGACGCGGTGAAGGGCGAGGCGGAGGTGGGCCTGAAGCGGGCGCGGGATCTGAAGGCGGAGGCCGACCGGGCCCGGTCGCTGGAGACGGTGAAGGCGGCGGAGAACGAGAGCAACATCCGCCGGGAGGAAGATCGCGCCCGCCGCGCCGAGACGATCGGCAAGCTCTTCAATGAGGCCCAGGAGGAGTTCGAGCGCGAGCGGTTCGGCATCGCCGAGGCGCTGTGCGACAAGGTCCTGCAGCTCGACCCGAACAACGACGACGCCGCGGACCTGAAGGAAATCGCTGTGATGGCCCGGCACAAGCAGAACGACAAGCGGATCCTGGAGGACCTGAAGCGGGAGTGGAAGTGGCAGTTCATCAAGATCGACGAGAAGTCGGTCGCGCAGACCCGGGTGGTGGAGTTCCCGGACGCGGAGATCTGGGTGGACGACGTGCAGAAGCGGATCCCGCGCGGCATCCAGAAGCAGGAGAGGAAGATCAGCGAATCGGAGCGGAAGACGTACGCCGCGATGAGCTCGATCAAGATCTCGCTGAACTTCACGGACACGCCGCTGCCGGAAGTCGTGAGTTTCATGCAGGAAGTGACGCAGCTGAACATCATGATCGACCGGAAGGCGATCGAGGACCCCGAGTCGAAGACGGTGACCTTCAAGGTCGACGACCTGGCGTTCGACCAGGCTCTGGACCTGATCCTGAAGATGGCGGACCTGGCGTACAAGATCGACGAGGGCGTGATCGTGATCACGTCCAAGGAAGCCATGCAGAAGGAGACGGTGCTGGAGCTGTACGACGTGCAGGACCTGACGATCAAGATCACGAACTTCAAGGCGCCGGAGATCAGCCTCGAGACGGCGGGTTCCACCGACTCGGGCGGGATCGGCGTCGGGACGTCGGGCGGCGAGGAGGAAGGCACGGCGATCCCGGGCGAGGACCTGAAGCTGCTGATCAGCCAGAACATCGCCCCGGGCACGTGGGACACCCCGCCGAACTCGATCGAGTACCAGAACGGCATCCTCATCGTCCGTCACACGCCGCAGATCCAGGGGCAGATCAACAGCTTCCTGCAGCGCGTGCGTGAGTCGACCGGACTGCTCGTCACGATCGAGTCTCGCTTCCTGACGGTCCAGGAGCACTTCCTCGAGGACGTCGGCATCGACTACCGCGGTCTGGAGTCGACGACGAACTTCGAGCCCGGTTCCCGCGGCCCGATTCCCGTGATGGACGACTTCACGATTCCGCCGTCTCCCGGCCCGTCGGGCTACTTCGACGGCTCCGGCGGCGCGGCGGCGGGTTCGCCGATCGGGCCCGAGTCGGGCTTCTACGGCCTGTTCGGCCCGGACAACAGCCGCGAGCTGCGCGGGATCGTCGAGCACCTCGTCGGCGGCAACGAGCTGGTGAACTTCTTCTACAACAACATCTTCTCGAACACGGGCGGCCTCGGCCTGGTGTTCACGCTGGTGGACGACACGTCGCTGGAGGCGATCCTGCGGGCGACGCGGAAGGACGAAAAGAGCCGGCTGCTGACGGCGCCGAAGCTGACGGTGTACAACACGCAGCGGGCGAACGTGTTCGTGGCGTCGCAGATCGCCTACATCCGTGATTACGACATCGAGATCGCGCAGGACGCGGCCATCGCCGACCCGGTGGTGGGCACGTTCCAGGACGGCATCGCGCTCGACGTGAGGCCGACGATTTCTGCGGACCGCAAGTACATCACGCTGGAGATGCGGCCGACGGTCGCGACGCAGGTGCAGGACATCACCGATTCGTTCGTCGACATCTTCCCGGACCCGACGCGTCGCGCGATCCCGGTGCCCGTCCGGATCGAGACGCCGATCCTGCGGATCCAGAGGGTGAAGACGACGGTGACGGTGCCGGACGGCGGGACGCTGCTCGTCGGCGGCCTGACGGACATCTTCGAGAGCCAGTACAACAGCGAGCTTCCCCTCGCCAGCGACATCCCCATCGTCTCGTTCTTCACGAGCCGCCGGGCGGACGTGTCGCAGCGCAAGAGCCTGCTCGTGATCATCCGCGCGAAGATCACGATCATGGAGGAGGAGGAGGACCTGCGGTTCGGGCGGAACGTGAAGTAGTCCCCGACGTACAAGGGACCCCCGGGAGGACGACTCCCGGGGGTTTTTTGTTTCCCGGGGGCGTCAGGTTGACGCCCCAATCCCGGCCGTTATGATGAACCGCCCGCCGTCGCGTCCGTTCGAATCCTCCGCAGGGGACCACTCAGGAGACACCGACGTCATGAAGCATCTGCTGATCCCGATTGCCGTCCTCGCCCTCTCGATGCCCGCGACCGCGAAGGACCGCGTGAACTTCAAGAAGACCGACAAGGGCGAGCAGAAGCCGGTGGAGGGGACCATCGAGAAGGAGGACTGGGCCGGCGTGACCATCAAGCTCGAAGGCTCCGCTTCCAGCACCTACGCATGGGACAAGGTTGCCGGGGTCGAGTACGGCGACGAGCCCGCCGGGCTCAAGTCCGGGCGCGGAGAGTACGAGAAGGGCAACAAGGAAGGCGCCGCGCGCGCCTACCTGGCCGCGGCGGAGGGGCTCAAGGACAAGCCCATCTTCCTCGCGCACGCGCTCTTCAACGCCGGCCGCTGCTTCCAGGAGATCAAGAAGTTCGACGACGCCATCAAGGCCTTCGCCGACCTCGCCAAGGCCAGCCCCGGGAACCGCTTCTTCAAGGAGCTTCACGACGCCAGGGTGTCGTGCTACCTGGCGAAGGGCGACCGTGCGGGCGCGCAGACGGCGATCAAGGACGCGAACGAGGCGGCGAAGACGCTGTCGGTGGACCAGCCCTTCCAGATCCTGATGAGCCTGAAGGAGGCGGAGGTGCTGGAGCAGGACGGGAACGCGGCGCAGGCGACGGGGAAATTCCAGGCGGTCGCGGCGCAGGCGGGGTCGAAGTATCCGGCGATCGCGGGGAAGGCGAAGCTGGGCGTCGCGCGGGTGCAGATGGCGTCGAACCCGACCTCGGCGCAGGCGACGTACGAGGGCATCACGCGCGAGTTCAAGGGCCAGCGCGCGGTGCTGGGCGAGGCCTACACGGGTCTCGGCGACTGCCTGTACGCGCAGGGGCAGGCGAAGGGCGACTTGGACATGATCAAGCGCGCCGCGCTGCAGTACGAGCAGACGGTGGTGCTGTACTTCCCGGCGGAGGGGCAGCCGACGGGGGCGTACGAGAAGGCGCTGGCGGTGGGCGGCGAGGCCTACGTGCTGCTCGCGCAGAAGGCGGGCAACGATCGCGCCCGGGAGCTGTACGCGACGCAGGCGCGCTCGATGGCGATCTCGCTGCTCGACCAGTTCCCGGCGTCGCAGTACAAGCAGCAGGCGACGGACGTCCGCACGAAGGCGGACGACGAGCTGGCGAAGGTGCCGAAGAGCAAGTAGGGGAGCTTTCCTGTCCGGGCCCGCGGGTCGCCCCCGCGGGCCCGTTTTTTTGCTCCCGCCTCTCGATAACCGGTTCCTTATCCTTGACTTGCCGCCGTCGTTCGCCTACAATTGTCGCCTTACGGCTGGGGGGTCTTACCCGCTCGTCTCCATTGGAGGGGTCCCATGACAGTCTCGTCGCGCTCGCGGATCCTGTCTCTTGCCCTCCTCTCCGCGTCCATCGGCGTCGCAGGATGCGCCTCGGGCACGGATGAGTCCGGAAACCGCCCGACCCGTGACGCGGGGCGGCAGCACGAAGTCGCGCCTCCGGGCGACGCCGGAGAACCCGGCGGCCTCGCCGGCGAAGAAGGCCGCCTCGGCGTCCAGCGCCAGGAGGACGAGTTCATCGCCGAGAAGCTCTACGAAACCGCGCGCACCAAGATGCACGCGAACGAGTTCCAGGCGGCCCTAGACGACCTCGACAACGCGCGCCGGCTCAACCCGTCGAGCACGAAGATCCGCGACCTCTACAACGAGGTCTCCCGTCTCATGAACCGCCGCCCCGGCGAGTGGGGCGCGACCCTCGAGTGGGCCCAGACGCAGCTGTCCGTCAAGATTGCCCAGACCCGCATCGAGGTCGAGAATCACTTCCAGCAGGGCGAGCGCTTGATGTCCGACTCGCGCTACGAGGAAGCCGAGCGCGAGTACAACGCCGTGATCCAGAAGCTCAAGTGGGTGCCCTACGACATCGGAATGGGCGACCAGCTCGAGAGCGCGAAGCAGCGCGCGGCGGACGCGAAGGAGAAGCAGAAGCGGCAGGCGGCCGAGCTGGACAAGCTCCGCCACGAGATGGCGCTGAAGGAAGCGGAGACGCGCGAGAACCAGGAGCGGCAGCGGCTGAAGGAGCGCATCAAGGAGCTGATGGAGATCGCGCTCGGCCACTTCGACAACAAGCGGTTCGAGAAGGCGGAGCTGGTCTGCGACGAGATCCTGCACCTGGTGCCGAAGTTCCGTCCGGCGCAGGAGCTGAAGGAGGACGCGGGCCGGGCCTCGATCAACAAGGCCTACGAGAAGTTCCTCGAGCTGCGGCGCGAGCGTTTCAAGACGCAGCGCGAGGACATGCTCGAGAGCGAGGTGCCGTACGCCGAGAACCGCAAGGTGCGCTTCCCCAGCGAGGACGAGTGGGCGCGGATCGTGGAGCGCTCGGCGAGCCTGTCGCTGAACAAGGGGCCGGCGATCAAGGAAGACGACGAGGTCCTGTCGATCAAGTCGAAGCTGGAGACGACGAAGATCGACCTGGACTTCACGGACTCCACGCTCTACGACATCGTCGACTTCATCCAGGAATTCGCGAAGATCAACATCGTGATCGCGGCCGAGGTGCGCAAGGAAGGCATCCCGGACAAGAAGATCAGCTTCGCGGTGAAGGACCTGGTGCTGAAGCACGTGCTGCGGCTGCTGCTGCAGCAGTACGACCTGGGGTACACGTTCGAGAACCGCGTGCTGCTGATCACGCAGCCGAAGCTGGCGGAAGGGAAGCCGGTGCTGGAGGTTCACGACGTGCGCGACCTGCTGGGCAAGATCCCGGACTTCCCGGGGCCGAGCCTGGAGCTGACGGCGGGCGAGGGCGATGCGGGCGGCCCGTCGACGACGTTCGTCGCGCCGGACTCCGAGGAGTCGGTGGTGTCGGCGGAGCAGCTGGAGACGCTGATCAAGCAGAACATCAGCCCGCAGAGCTGGACGGAGCGCGAGGGCGAGGTGTCGATCGCGCTGACGGGCAACCAGCAGCTGCTGGTGGTGCACACGCCGAAGGTGCAGGAAGAGGTGCGCGCGTTCCTGTCGAACCTCCGCTCCTTCACGGGCGCGATGGTCTCGATCGAGAGCCGCTTCCTGACGGTGACGGACGACTTCCTTGAGGACCTGGGCCACGAGTTCCGCGGGCTCGAGGGTCGCTCGATGGAGTCGAACACGAACGGGCTGGGCAGCGCGGACTACTCGGACGGCACGGCGTCGGGCGGCATCGTGGACCCTGCTACGGGGCTTCCTGGCAGCGCGCCTGACCTCATCGGAGAATCCGGCGCCTTCACCCGCGAGCACTACGGCGGGGCGAGCGATTTCTACGACCTGCGCGTGCGGTCCGTCTATCCGCTGACTTCGCCGCTGGTGACGAACATCCCGGACTTCCCGCTGGGCACCCGGCTGCTGAACCGGGGCGGCATCGGCCTGCAGTACCGGATCCTGCGGGAGCTGGAGCTGAACTCGGTCATCCGGGCGCTGCGCAAGAGCCAGAAGGCGTCGGTGCTGACGTCGCCGCGCGTGACGGCGTTCAACGGGCAGCGCGCCCACATCCTGATCGCCCAGCAGCAGGCCTACATCCAGGACTACGACGTCGAAATCGCCCAGAACAGCCGCGCGTACGACCCCGTGATGGGAATCGTGCAGGACGGCCTGGTGCTGGACGTGCGCCCGATCATCTCGAACGACCGGAAGTACATCACCCTCGAGATGCGGCCGACGGTCGCGAAGCTCCGGATCCTGCGCCTGTTCGACATCACGCCGGACGCCACGCAGGACGTGATCACCAACCCTGACCAGTACATCCAGCTGCCGACGATCGACCTGCAGCGCGCCCAGACCACCGTCCGCATGCCGGACCAGGGCACCCTGCTCCTCGCCGGCCTCAAGAACTCGATCGACCGGGACCTGTCCTCGTCCACGCCGTTCGTGTCGAAGATCCCCATCATCGGGTGGCTCTTCGCGCGCAAGGGCAAGTCGATCGAGCGCCGGAACCTGATCATCATCGTCAGCGCCGAGATCCTGGACCTCGCGGACATCGAGAGGAACCAGGCGTTCGGCCGCCGGTAGAAGACCCGCAAGTGACGACGGGCCCCGCCGAAACGCGGGGCCCGTTTTTTTTCGCCCGCCCGGAGGGACCGTGAACCGCCTTGTCGCCGGGTTCGTCCTCGCCCAGGCCATCTTCACGGCCTCCGTGCTCGCGCTGCGCGCGCCCGGGGGGGCGGGAGTCGCGGGAAACCTCGTCCCGGGGGAGGATCCCTCGGCCGCGTGGGAGCCGCGCGTCCCGCTGCGCTCCGGCTGGACGCACGTCATCGTCCACCACTCCGCGTCCGCGACGGGCTCCGCGGCGCATTTCGACCGAATCCATCGCGAGAAGGGCTGGGAGGGGCTGGGCTACCATTTCGTCGTGGGGAACGGCTCGATGACCGACGACGGGCGCGTCGAGGCCGGCGGGCGCTGGCTGGAGCAGCGCGACGGGGCGCACGCGAAGCCCGAGTGGAACGCGCGGGCGATCGGGATCTGCCTCGTCGGGGACTTCGAGAAGTCCGACCCGACGCCCGCGCAGGTCGCCTCGCTCGAAGCCCTCTGCCGCTGGCTCTGCCGCCGCTGCGGCATCCCGCCCGCGAACGTCGTCGGCCACGGCGCCACCCATGGCAACGCCACGCTCTGCCCGGGCCGCCGGCTCGATCTCGGGGCCCTTCGCACCGCGCTGGCGAGGTAGCCCGCGTCCGGTGTAACATCCCCGCGTGCGCGCCGCCCCGAACCCCCTCCAGGCCGTCTTCTTCGACATCGACGACACGCTGTACTCAACCAGCGACTTCGCCGCCCGCGCCCGCCGCGCCTCCGTCGACGCCATGGTCGGGCTGGGAGTGAAGATGCCCGCCGAGGAACTGGTCCGCGAGCTCGAGGAGGTCATCTCCGAGTTCACGAGCAACTACGAGCACCACTTCGACAAGCTGCTGCTGCGGATTCCGCGCAAGACCTGGGAGGGCGTCAACCGCGCCGTCCTCATCGCCGGCGCGATCATGGCCTACCACGAGACCAAGTCGCGCGAGCTGGCGCCGTTCCCCGACGCGATCGACCTCCTGCGCCGCCTGTCGAAGACCCCGCTTATCCGCGGCGTCATCACCAGCGGGCTCGAGATCAAGCAGGCGGAGAAGCTCGTCCGCCTCAAGGTCCTGGACTACCTGTCCCCCGGCGCAATCTTCATCAGCGACCAGATCGGGATCTCCAAGCCCAACCGCAAGCTCTACATGCGCGCCTGCGACTCGCTCGGCGTGTCGCCGAAGGCCGCCATGTACGTCGGCGACCATCCGCTCCACGACATCGACCCCGCCAACGCGATCGGCATGTCGACGGTGCTGGTGAAGCGCGGGGGCAAGCACGCGGGGGAGCAGGGGCGGTCGAGGCCTACACACGAGGTGAAGGACCTGGCGGAGCTGGCCGAAATCCTGGCGCGGGACTATGTGCTGAACCTGTAGGGGTTCAGAAGCGCGGGTCGCAGCAGTCCGGCAGCGGGGGCGCCTCGCCGGACGCCTCGGGGTGCGGCTCCGGGGCGGGCGCGGCGGGGAGCGGCGGGACATCGCCGGCCGCGGGCGCGACGGGGGGCGCGGTATGCGGGACTTCGGGGGACAGGCCCTTCTCGAGCGCCTCGCGGGCGCCGGCGGCCATCTCGCTCCACGGCACGAAAACCGTGACCCCGCCCGTCCTTACCCGCACACCCTTCCCGGCGACCGCGGCGTCCTCGACGCGCTCGCCGCGGAGCACGTTGCCGTCGGCCATGGGGATGGCGACGTCGTCGGCGGCGGCCGCGGCGGCGAGGGCGAGCGTGAGGGCGAAGGAGCGGAGGTCTTTCACGGTTCCCTTATCGGCCGGCGCGCGGGGCCGGCCTGAGTGACATTCTACAGGGGCGGTGATAGACTTTTCACGCGATTCGGGGCGCCGCGCGCCCCTCCAGCCCGCCATCGGACCTTTTTTTTCGCTTCCGGAGACACCCGTGACGACCCGCAAGCTCAACCTCCCCGGCCCCCGGGGAAAGGCGATCCTGGCGAAGGACGAGCGGTTCATGTCGCCGTCGTACACGCGCTGCTACCCGCTGGTCGTGGACCACGCGAGCGGGATGAAGGTGTGGGACGTGGACGGCAACGAGTTCCTCGACTTCACGGCGGGCGTCGCGGTCTGTTCGACGGGGCACTGTCACCCGGAGGTCGTCGCGGCGATCCACGACCAGACGCGCAAGTTCCTCCACATGGCGGGCACGGACTTCTACTACGCTCCCCAGAGCGACCTTGCGGCGAAGCTGTGCGACCTGGCGCCGATGAGCGGCCCCAAGCGGGTGTTCTTCACGAACAGCGGCACGGAGACGACGGAAGCGGCGTTCAAGCTGGCGCGGTGGTACCGGAAGCGCCCGCGGATGCTGGCGTTCCTGGGGGGGTTCCACGGGCGGACGTTCGGGGCGCTGTCGCTGAGCGCTTCCAAGCCGATCCAGAGGAACGGTTTTGCGCCGCTGGTGCCGGAGGTGACGCACGTGCCGTACCCGAACCCGTACCACCCGCCGCTCGGGAACTCGCGCACGACGGGGACGGAGTGCGTGAAGTTCATCGAGGACGTGATCTTCCACAAGAGCGTACCGCCGGAGGAAGTGGCGGCGTGCATCGTGGAGCCGATCCAGGGCGAGGGCGGGTACGTGGTGCCGCCGGACGACTTCTGGCCGGCGCTGAAGGATCTGCTGGACCGGCACGGGATCCTGCTGATCGTGGACGAAATCCAGAGCGGTCTCGGGCGGACGGGGAAGATGTTCGCGATCGAGCACACGGGGGTGGAGCCGGACATCGTGTGCATGGCGAAGGGGATCGCGAGCGGGCTGCCGATGGGGGCGATGGTGGCGCGGGAGAAGCTGCACACGTGGAAGGCGGGGGCGCACGCGAACACGTTCGGCGGGAACCCGGTGGCGTGCGCGGCGGCGCTGAAGACGCTGGAGCTGATCGAGGGCGGGCTGATGGAGAACGCGGCGAAGGTGGGGGCGTACCTCAAGAACCGCCTGCACCAGTTCGCGCTCCAGTTCGACATCGTCGGGGACGTGCGCGGCCGCGGGCTGATGCTGGGGATGGAGATCGTGAAGAACCACGAGACGCGCGAGCCGTTCCCGCAGGCGCGCGACGCGATCGTGGACAGCGCGTTCTACCATGGGCTGCTGATCATCGGGTGCGGCGAGAGCACGATCCGGTTCTGCCCGCCGCTGATGTGCTCGACGAAGGACGTGGACGCCGCGCTGCCGATCCTTGCGGACGCGATCCGGCACGCGGCGAAGAAGAAGTGGTCCTCGCCGAAGGTGTCGAGGGCCCGGATCTAGGGCCGCCACGAACACGGGGGAGGGTTCCATGCTGCGCCGGTGGATCGCTGTTTCGTCGCTGGCGATGGCCGCCTGCGTTTTCCTCGCGTCCTGCGCCACGAACCCCTACACGGGGCGGGACCAGTTCACGCTCCTCTCGGAGCAGGACGAGCTTCAGCTCGGGGCGCAGGCCTACCAGGAGGCGCTTGCGGGCGAGAAGAAGATCACCGACGACGTCGAGTACCACGGGCGCGTCGAACGCGTCGCGCGCCGCCTCGCCGCCGTGATGGACCGAGGCTGGGACAACATCCCGCCGCCGCGGTTCGAGTGGGAGTTCCACACCGTGGACGAACCCGGGACCGTGAACGCCTGGTGCCTCCCCGGCGGCAAGATCTGCGTCTACACGGGCATCTTCCCCGCCTGCATGGACGACAACGGTCTCGCCGTCGTCATGGGCCACGAAATCATGCACGCCGTCCTCCACCACGGGAACGAGCGCATCTCGCAGAACATGGTCGCCGGCATCGCCGGCACCGTCCTCGCGGAGGCCCTCGGCGGCGACGACGAAAAGAACAAGGAGATGGTCGCGGGCCTCTTCGGCATCGCCGTCGGCGTCGGCGTCCTCCTCCCGTTCTCCCGCGAGCACGAAACCGAGGCCGACGAGCAGGGCCTGTACCTCGCCGCCCGCGCCGGGTACGACCCGCAGGCGGGGATCGAGGTGTGGAAGCGCATGGAGGCGATGGGCGGCGGCGGCACGCCCGAATTCCTCTCCACGCACCCGAGCCACGGGACGCGCATCGAGAACATGCAGAAATGGATGCCGCGCGCGCAGCAGCACTTCCGGGACGCGCCGAAACAGCAGACGGCGGCTCTTCCCGCCCCCGGCCACGCGCGGATCGCGGCCTGGCCGACGGAGCACGGGCACGCGGCGGCGTCGCAGGCGGGGTACGCGGAGGTCGAGGAGGGGGAGGGGAAGGAGAAGCGGAAGCGGCACGTGGGGGTGCTGGAGTTCCGGGTGGACCGTTCGCTTTACGTCGAGGAGGCGGCGGTGGACGGGCCGGGCGGGTACCGCCAGAAGGTGGAGGGGAAGACGGGGGTGCCTGGGGGAGACACGCGGCAGATCGCGCTGGAAGGGAAGGGCGGCAAGCCCGCGCCGGCGGGGAAGTACCGGGTGCTGCTGACGGGGAAGATCGACGGGCGCCCGTGGGAGCAGGAGGTGGTGTTCGACCTGAGGTAGGGACCTATTCGGGATACAATACGGACGTTCCAACCCGCCCAAACAGGAGCCCCCATGGCGAATTCCCGAGTCCGCGAAGACGGAGGTGCGCGCGTGCCGAAGGCGAGCGACCGCATCGGGCAGTACCTCGAGCTGATGGACCGGCAGATGAACGAGCAGAGCTACGAGGAGCTGCACTGGGAAGGGTCCATCGAGCAGTACCTCGCGATGGTGGTGGAGAACCCGCGGCTGATCCGGAACGCGTACCAGCGGCTCTACGACATGATCCTTTCCTACGGCTACGAGCAGTTCACGGAGCACCGCGAGACGCTCGTCCGGTACAACTTCTTCAAGGACCCGACGGGGAACGGCCGGGACGCGATCTACGGGCTGGAGCGGTCGATCGTGGACCTGGTGAACGCGATCAAGAGCGCGGCGTACTCGTACGGGGCGGAGCGGCGCATCCTGCTGCTGCACGGGCCGGTGGGGTCGAGCAAGAGCACGATCGCGCGGCTGATGAAGCGGGGGCTGGAGGCGTACTCGCGGACGAAGGAGGGGGCGCTGTACTCGTTCGCGTGGGAGGACGCGGAGGCGCCGGGCGGGTTCGCGCCGTGCCCGATGCACGAGGAGCCGCTGCGGCTGCTGCCGGGCGAGGTGCGCGAGGCGATGCTGAAGGACCTGAACGCGACGCTCGGGCCGGGGGCGTACCACCTGCGGATCGACGGCGACCTGTGCCCGTCGTGCCGGCGGACGTTCAACGACCTGATGGCGAAGTACCGCGGCGACTGGCGCAAGGTGCTGGGGCACGTGAAGGTGCGCCGGCTGAGCCTGAGCGAGAAGGACCGGGTCGGCATCGGCACCTTCCAGCCGAAGGACGAGAAGAACCAGGACTCGACGGAGCTGACGGGGGACATCAACTACCGGAAGATCGCGGTGTACGGGAGCGACTCGGACCCGCGCGCGTTCAACTTCGACGGCGAGTTCAACATCGCGAACCGCGGGATGATCGAGTTCATCGAGGTGCTGAAGCTCGACGTCGCGTTCCTGTACGACCTGCTCGGCGCGTCTCAGGAGCACGTGATCAAGCCGAAGAAGTTCGCGCAGACGGACATCGACGAGGTGATCATCGGGCACACGAACGAGCCCGAGTACCGGCGGCTGCAGAACAACGAGCTGATGGAGGCGTTCCGCGACCGCACCCTGAAGATCGACATCTCGTACAACCTGAAGCTCGACAACGAGATCCGCATCTACGAGCGCGACTACAACCTCGGCAAGGTGCGCGGCAAGCACATCGCCCCCCACACGCTCGAGATCTGCGCCATGTGGGGCGTCCTGACGCGACTCGAGGAGCCCAAGAAGGCCAACCTCACGCTCCTCCAGAAGCTCAAGCTCTACAACGGCAAAACCCTGCCGGGCTTCACGGAAGACAACATCCGCGAGCTCATGGAAGAAGCCGAACGCGAGGGCATGGAGGGCATCTCCCCCCGCTACATCCAGGACAAGATCTCCAACGCCCTCGTCCAGGTCGAGGACGGCGGCTGCGTCAACCCCTTCATGGCCATGAACGCCCTCGAGGACGGCCTCGCCCACCACTCCCTCATCACCAGCGACGAGCAGAAGAAGCGCTTCAAGGAGCTCCTCGCCGTGGCGAACGAGGAGTACCAGGACATCGTGAAGAACGAGGTCCAGCGCGCGATCTGCGCCGACGAGGACGCGATCAGCCGGCTGTGCGCGAACTACATCGACAACGTGAAGGCGTACACGCAGAAGGAGCGCGTGAAGAACCGCTACACGGGCCAGGACGAGGAGCCGGACGAGAGGCTCATGCGCTCGATCGAGGAGAAGATCGACATCCTCGAGAGCCGCAAGGACGACTTCCGCCGCGAGATCATGAACTACATCGGCGCGCTGGCGATCGAGGGCAAGAAGTTCGACTACCGGTCGAACGAGCGGCTGCAGAAGGCCCTGGAGCTCAAGCTGTTCGAGGACCAGAAGGACACGATCAAGCTGACGAGCCTGATCTCCAACGTCATAGACAAGGAGACGCAGGAGAAGATCGACGTTGTGAGGAGCAGGCTCATCAAGAGCTACGGGTACTGCCACATCTGCGCGAGCGACGTGCTGAGCTTCGTGGCGAGCATTTTTGCCCGCGGCTCTGCGAAGGAGTAGGGACGGGTTCGTGGTTGGTGGTTCGCGGTCGGTGGCATGACGGCCGTCGGCTGATCCCGGCGACGACTGCAAGCCGCCCGGCCCATGACCACAAACCACCAACCACCGACCACCAACCATGGTCAAGAAGATCGAAAAAGACTTCTCCCGCTTCCGCTCCATCGTGCGCGGAAGGATCAAGAAGGAGCTTCGTAAATACATCACCCGGGGCGAGCTCGTCGGCAAAGTCGGCAAGAACCTCGTTTCGATCCCGATCCCGCAGATCCAGATCCCGCATTTCCGGTACGGCAAGAACGACGGAGGCGGCGTCGGCATGGGGCCGGGCGAGCCGGGCACGCCGCTGGACCAGGGGGAGCCCGGGGAAGGCACGGGCGCGGGCGACCAGCCGGGAGATCACCTGCTGGAAGTCGACGTTCCGCTGAGCGAGCTCGCCAAGATCCTCGGTGAAGAGCTCGAGCTCCCCAACATCAAGCCCAAGGGCTCCCGCACGATCGTCGCCGACAAGGAGAAGTACACCGGCATCGCCCGCTCCGGCCCGGAGTCCCTGCGGCACTTCAAGCGCACCTACCGCGAGGCCCTCCGCCGCTCGATCGCCCTCGGCATCTACGACGAGCGCAACCCCATCGTC
>JADLHC010000305.1 GCA_020849035.1 Planctomycetia bacterium | reverse complement strand
GGCAGCGGCAAGTCGACCTTCCTCAACCTTCTGGGGGGCCTCGACACCCCCACCTCCGGCTCGATCCAGGTCGACGGCCTCAACGTCACCGGCGCTTCCCAGGACGCCCTCGCCGCCTACCGTCGCGACAAGGTCGGCTTTATCTTCCAGCAGTTCAACCTCATCCAGTCCCAGACCGCCCTCCAGAACGTCGAGATGCCGCTCGTCTTCGCCAACGTCCCCCCGGCCGAGCGCCGCCGCCGCGCCGAGGAGCTCCTCGACCGCGTCGGGCTCGGCCCGCGCCGGCGGCACCGCCCCGTCGAGCTCTCCGGGGGCGAGCAGCAGCGCGTCGCCATCGCACGCGCGCTCGCCAACCGCCCCGCCATCCTCCTCGCCGACGAACCCACCGGGAACCTCGACTCCGCCACCGCCGCCTCCGTCACCGAGCTCCTCCGCCAGATGAACCGCGACGGCCAGACCATCGTCCTCGTCACCCACGACCGCCCCATGGCCGAGCACGTCTGCTCCCGCTTCATCGAGCTCAAGGACGGCCGCATCCTCGCCGACTCCGCCTCCCCTGCCCCCCAGCCCGCCTCCGGAGCCTGACATGCGCGCCGCCGACATGCTCGCCCACTCCCTCGGGAACCTCACGCGCCAGAAGCTGCGCTCGCTCCTGACCATCTTCGGGGTCGTCGTCGGCACCGCCGCCATCACCCTCATGGTCTCCCTCGGCATCGGCCTCCAGGAGCAGACCACGGAGTTCTTCAACCGCGTCGACTTCCTCACGACGGTGCAGGTGTTCCCGCAGAAGCGATCGACCTCGCTGATGAACTTCGGGCGCCCGGTGCAGGGCGGGGCGACGATGAAGCTGGACGACGGCGTGATCGAGGAGTTCAAGAAGATCCCGGGCGTGCTCACGGCCTACCCCGCGATCGACTACGGCGGGAGCCTCGTCGTCGAGAGCACGGTGGACGGCAAGAAGAAGTCCACGACCGGGCGCTTCGTGCAGTTCATCGCCATCCCGCAGGCCGCGATCCTGCCGATGTACCGCGACAAGACGCTCGCGGGGAAGTTCTGGTCCGAGGAGAACCCCGAGGAGCGCGTCGCCGTCGTGCCCGCCGACGTGCTGCACGACATGGGCCTCGGGCCGCCGCTCGCGGGGCAGCAGAAGGAAGGCGAGCAGCCGGCGGGGAAGGGCGACCAGCGGTGGGAGCCGCTTCTCGAGATGGAGGTGAAGGTTCAGTTCAACGTGGCGGTGCAGAAAGGCGAGGTGCCGCCGAAGGACGAGGAGAAGAAGGAAGGGGAGGAGGCGAAGGAGGAGCCGCCGCCGGACGGGGAGATCGTGACGAAGCGGGTGACGCGGAAGTTCCGGATCGTGGCGGTCTACGACTCGGCGGAAATCGGATTCCCGATGGCTCCGGCCGTCTTCATCCCGCTGGAGCAGGGCAAGGAGATCCTGAAGCTGCGGGTGTCGCGGCACGGCGCGACCGACTCCGTGTACCGTTCGATCTCGGTGAAGGTGAAGGACGCGTCGGAGACGGATCGCGTGCAGCGCGACATCGAGGCGCGCGGCTACGGGACCATGACGATCCAGGACGTCGTCTCGGTCATCGGCTACGTGTTCATCACGCTCAAGGCCGTCCTCGGCGCCGTCGCCTCGATCGGCCTCATCGTCGCCTTCTTCGGCATCGCCAACACGATGATCATGGCGATCCTCGAGCGAACGCGCGAGATAGGCGTCATGAAAGCTCTGGGAGCGCGCAACGCCGAGATCCGGCGACTGTTCGTGCTGGAGGCCGCGGCCATCGGCGCCGTCGGCGCGCTCGTCGGCATCGCGGGGGGCTGTGCCTTCGGCAAGGGGCTGAACCTGCTGGCGGCGTGGTTCGTGGAGAAGCGAGGGGGGCCGGAGGGGGTGTACCTGTTCGTGGTGTCGCCGTGGCTGGCCGGGGGCACGCTGGCGTTTTCGGTCCTGGTCGCGGTGATCGCGGGGCTCTACCCCGCCTGGCGCGCGGCACGGCTGGATCCGGTCGCGGCGTTGAGGAGCTTGTAGGGTACGCGGGTACGCGAGGGCGCGGGTACGCGAGGGCGCGGGCGGGAAAAACGAGAACGGCAACCGATGAGTCCGGTTGCCGCTACCTGCGTACCTGCGTACTCGCGTACCCGCGTACTCGCGCCCACCCTACATCGTGAACGACCCCTCCGCGCCCTTCCACCAGTCTTCCCACTTCTTGATGAACGGCGGACGGTCGCCGGGCTCGCCGGGCACGCGGCCCTGGTCCTGCTTCGTGAACTCCTTGAGCAGGTCGTTCGCCGCGTTCGCCATCGCGATGTCCTCTTCCTTCAGCGCGTTGATCAGCGCCGGGATCACCTGCTTGCCGTACTTGCGGATCTCCTGGAGGGTCTTCTGCCGGTCCTCGAACGTGCCGCGCGCGAAGTTCGAGAGGTGCTGCGGCAGGTCGCGGCGCATGGCGGACTCGGAGACGCCGCCGCCCGTCTTCTTGATCTCGGTCACGCCCGAGCCCGTCCCGCCGGGGTTCGAGGGAGGCGGGTTCGAAGGCGGCGGATTCGACGGGGCCGCGCCGCCCGCAAACTCCTGCTCGGTGACCAGCTGCGCCGCCTGGCCCTTCGGCTCGTTCATCCACCAGTGCCGGTACTCCATGATCATCGCCGCGCGGCTGGAGGCGGACTCGAACAGGCCCTCGGGCAGCTTCGGTCCGCCGACGACGGCGCGGTCCACGATCAGGCGCGACGCGTTGGCGACGTCGGCCTCGCCGGCCCACTTCTGGACCAGGCAGGGGATCACGGCGCGGCCGTGCCGCAGGAGCTTGGCGGCTGTTCTCCAGAACTGCTCGTCTACGGGGTGCGATTTCAGGATCGCCAGGGTCGAGATCACCTCGGCGTCGACGGTCGGATCTGCGTCCCAGCCCGCGTCGGACGGCGGCCTGGGCTTGTCCGGCGGTTTCTCAGCCGCCGCCGTCGCCGCTTCTTCCTTCTCCTTCGCCTCCGCGGCGGCCTTCTTGGCGAGGCCGGCCTTCTTCTTGTCCTCGGCGCTCGGCTGCTTGGCGATGTAGATGATGAGCCCGATGATCGCGATCGCGACGACGCCGACGCCTCCGTAGAGGAGCATCTTCTCGCCGCCGTCCTGCTGGACCGGGGCGGGGGCCTGGGCGGCGCGGCGGACGGCGCGCGGGTCGACGGTCGGGTCGAGCGCGCCCATGCCGACGGCGTTGTTGACGACGTTCATCTTGGAAGTGCCGCGGGAGGCGGGCGGGCGCGAGGCCCGGCCGGTGCCGCCGCGCGACATGCGGTGCGTCCCGCCGCGCGCCGCGGCCTTCGGCGCCGCCGAGGCCTTCGCCGCGCCGCCGGGGATCGTGACGATGGTGTTGCACTCGGGGCACTGGAAGCGGTCGCCGGGGTCGTAGCCGGCGCCGTCGTACTCGGCCTGGCACCCGGGGCACTGGACCATGCCTTCGCTCATGGGGGGCGTCCTCGATCACGCTCGCCGATCCGGCGGCGGATCGCTAAGTGTGCGACGGGTGGGGGCGGGGGTGCAAGGAGGAAAGGGGCCCCCCCGGCGGCTTAATGTTTTTTACGCGGCCCGCCTACCGGTCGTCCGCGGCGACCCGGCGCGGCATGTCCTTCGACAGCGCGACCTCCTCCCGCGCCGCGTCGAGCTCGGCGCGCAGCCGCGCGTTCTCCGCCTCGAGCCGCGCCAGCCGCTCGCGCAGCCCGTCCAGCATCCCGCCTTCCTCGCCTTCGTCCTCTCCCGGCTCCTTTACGTCCGGCTTCGGCGCCGGCTTCTTCGGCTCCTCCGGTTTCGGAGCCCCCTCCTCACCCTCCTTCGGACCCGGCGGCGGCGTCTCCCCGCCCCCGGTCAGGCTCCGCGGCGCCACGCCTTCCGCCACCGCTTTCAGCTCCCCGTCCTCCGGACGCACCTTCAACGCCCTCTCGGCCGCACGCTTGGCATCCGCGTCCTTTCCGACGCTCCACGCCGCCAGCGCCCTCATCTTGAGCACGTGGTAGCGGTCGGTGCGCGGGAGGGCGTAGTCGGACACCGGCGCCAGTTCCGCCAGCGCCTTTTCCATGTCGTCCCCCTCGAACGCGTCCCACGCCCGGATGGCGGCGCCGAGGGAGGCGTCGGTGAAGTGCTTGTCGGAGAGGACCTCGAAGTCGTAGATCTCGATCCAGGGCTGGCCGGCGAAGACGGAGCGGACCTCGCCCCAGACGGTGATCCAGGAGTAGCGTGGCGTGGCGAGGAAGTCGGCGGCCCAGTCGCGGTTGCGGCGGACGAAGAGGTTGGTGAAGACGTCCTGGCGGTCCTTCGAGATGAAGACGCGTGCTTCGGGCCCCCAGCCGGAGACCTGGGCGTGCTGCTCGGGGGTGAAGGCGGTGTGAACGGGGGCGAAGAGGTTCTCGGTGCGGTTGAGGCGGCACTTGAAGGTGACGCGGGAGTTCCGGAAGGCGTCGGGGTTGTTGCGGATCTCGCGGAGGGAGACGTGGGCGAAGCCGGCGTCGTGGGCGGCGGCGGGAAGGGCGAGGGCGGCGGCGGCGAGGGCGGCGAGCGCGAGTCGGGCGAAGCTCATGGCGGGCTCCGGAAGATGAGAGCGCGGAACGGCTTGCGGTGACTCTAGTGGCGCGGGAGGCAAAGTCAAGCCAGAGCCATCACCGGCCGGGCCCGGTCGTTTAATCCCCATGCCTCTGGTGCGCCGCCGCCGCGACCGCGGGATCGTCCTCCTGCTCGTCATGCTCATCCTCATGGTGCTGAGCGTCGTCGTCCTCCAGCTCGCGTTCAGCGCCGAGGTCGCCCAGCGCGCCGCCTCCAACCTCTCTCGCGACCTCCAGAACATGAAGGCGCTCACCAGCGGCCTGGCGATCGCGCGCCTCATGATCAAGGCGGACATCGAAGGCGACCTCGCCGAGGCGCCGACCCCGCCCCTCGACCACCTCGGCGAGTCCCTCATGCAGGACATCGAGCCCTACCGCTTCAACGACGGCGGCACGGACGTCACGTCGCTCTACCTGAAGATCGAGGACGAGGAAGGGAAGTTCTACCTGCCGGCGCTGGTGGACGAGAACGGCGCGGTCGTGGAGGACCAGAAGGAGCGGCTGGCCCGGATGCTGGAGTATGCGGGGATCGGGGACGCGGACACGCCGGAACGGATCGCCGCGGCGATGGACAAGACGGACCAGAACGCCTTCGACAAGGACGTCCCGAACCGGAAGTTCTACACGCTGAAGGAGCTTCTGGGCGTGCCCGGGATCACGGACGAGATGTACTACGGGAAGACGGTCGGCAGCGAGAAGCATTTCGGCCTTGCCGACCTCCTCTCGCTCTACGGTTCCGGCCGCGTGAATGTGAATACGGCCCCCAGGCCCGTGCTGATGTCCCTCTCCACCTCCATTGGCGCGAGCGACGTGGACGGGATCGTCTCCGCCCGCGAATCGAGCGATTCCGAGGGCAACCCGGAGGTCTTCCAGAACACCTCCTATGACCAGCTCAGCCGCAGCGGCATGACTGAGGAGACCCACCAGTCGATCGCCAGCCGCATCGTCGTCAGGTCGAGCTGGTTCCGGGCCCGGATGCTGGCGCGGACGGGAAGCGTGCAGCGCTGGGGGGCGGCGGTGATCCAGCGGGTGCAGGCCGCGACGGTGCTGGTGCTCTGGGAGGACGATCTGCGGTTTGCGCCGGACCCGGACGACCTCAAGGTGCAGGACGAGGCCGAGGCGAAGTAGCGGGCGGCCCCGCCCGGCGCCGCGTAACTTTCGCGGCGGCGCAGCTTTGCGTTGACACCGCCGCCCCCGCTTGCGTAATCTACGCGGCTCCCTTCTTCGCCCGGAAGACCGCATGCCCAGACCCCTCATCGCCGGAAACTGGAAGCTCAACATGCTCCGGTCCGGCGCCACGGAACTGGCCACGGCCCTCCGGAAAGGCCTGGAGGGGGAGTCCAAAGCCGACGTCGTCGTCTGCCCGCCCTTCATCGCGATCCCCGCGGTCGTCGAGGCGCTCAGGGGCTCGGCGATCGGCGTCGGAGGGCAGGACCTGTACTGGCAGGACTCCGGGGCGTTCACCGGGGAGGTGTCGGCGCCGATGCTGGCGGACGCCGGGTGCCGCTGGGTGATCGTCGGGCACTCGGAGCGCCGGCAGTACTTCGGCGAGACGGACGAGACGGTGGCGAAAAAGCTGCGTGCGGCCCAGAAGGCGGGACTGACGCCGATCGTGTGCGTCGGGGAGCGTCTCGAGGAGCGCGAGAAGGGCGTGACGAAGGACGTCGTGGGGCGGCAGGTGGACGGCGCCCTCGGCGGGCTGTCGAAGGACGAGCTGAAGAAGCTGGCGGTCGCCTACGAGCCGGTGTGGGCGATCGGGACCGGAAAGGTCGCGACGCCGGAGCAGGCCCAGGAGGTGCACGCGTTCATCCGCTGGCGCCTCGCGGGACTCTCGGACGAAGCGACCGCGCGGGAGGTGCGGTTGCTCTACGGGGGAAGCGTGACCCCCGAGAACGTCCGCGGCCTCATGGAGAAGCCTGACGTGAACGGCGCGCTCGTCGGTGGGGCGAGCCTCAAGGCCGAATCGTTTCTCAAGATCGTGAGAGGGTGACATGGCTGCGCTCGTCGTGATCATGACGGTCGTGTTCGTGCTCGCGTGCCTTGCGGTGACCTTCCTCGTGCTGATCCAGCCGCCGCACTCCGACGGCGGGTCGGGCCTCGCGGGCGCCTTCATCGGCGCCGGCGGCGACTCGTTCTTCGGCACCAAGGCGATGACGATGGCCGGCAAGATCACGTTGGTCCTCTCCGTGCTCATCGTGGCGCTTGCCATCTCCATCAACAAGATCAACGCCCACACGGTCAAGACCGGCCCCGCGGGCAACTCCCTCCTCAAGGGCACCGTCCCCGAGGGCTCCCCCGTGACGCCGCCCGCCGAGAACACCAAGTAGGATCCCGCCGCCCGTGCGCAGCATGACCGGCCACGGACAGGCCCGCGCTCACGACGCGCAGGACGCCGTCGAGGTCGAGGTCCGCAGCGTCAATCACCGCTTCCTCAAGGTTCACGCCCGTCTGCCCGACGCGCTGGCCCTGCGGGAGGGCGAGATCGAGGAGCTCGTGCGCGAGACGCTCAAGCGCGGCGCCGTGGACCTCGACGTCCGCGTGACCAGCGCGCCGGACAGGGACGCGGAGCCGTTCGACGCGGAGCTGCTGGGCGTCTACCACAAGAAGCTGAAGTCGGTCGCGAAGAAGCTCGGGCTCCCCGCGAAGGTCCCCGTCGAGGCGCTCCTGACGCTGCCCGGCGTCGTCCGGCGCGACGCGACGCGCGGCGGAGCGGAGCGGGTGTGGCCGAAGGTGGCGAAGGCGGTGAAGGAAGCGCTGAAGGACCTCGACGCGGCGCGCAAGCGCGAGGGCGAGCGGCTGAAGAAGCCGCTGCGCGAGATCCTGGCGGAGATGGCGCGGCTGCTGGGGGAGGTGAAGGGGCTGGCGCCGTCGGTGGTGGAGCAGTACCGGGACAAGCTGAAGGAGCGGATCGCGCGGCTGCTGGCGGGGAACGACCCGCCGATCCCGGCGCCGGACCTGGGGCGTGAGGTGGCGCTGTTCGCGGACCGCTGCGACATCAGCGAGGAGATCGCCCGGCAGGAGTCGCACCTGAAGGAGTTCGAGGACCTGATGGCGAAGGCGGAGGACCCCGGGCGGCGGCTGGACTTCATCAGCCAGGAGATGCTGCGCGAGGCGAACACGATGGGCTCGAAGGCGAACGACGCGCGGCTGACGAAGTGCATCGTGAGCATGAAGGCGGAGATCGAGAAGCTGAAGGAGCAGATCCAGAACGTCGAATGACGGGGCGTACGGCGGGGGCGCACAGCAGGGGCGTGGGGCGGGGGCAAACGACGGGGGCAGGAGGTGGAGACGGGACGATGACAGGGACGGCAGAGGGAAAGCTGATCGTGATCTCCGGACCTTCCGGAGTCGGCAAGACCACGATCTGCCACGCCCTCCGCGGCCGCGGCCGGATCGTGAGATCGGTCTCGGCCACGACGCGGGCCCCGCGGCCGGGAGAGACGGACGGACGCGACTATTTCTTCCTGACGAGGGAAGCATTCGTCGCGAAGCGGGAGAAGGGCGGCTTCCTGGAGTGGGCCGAGTACGCAGGAAACCTGTACGGCACGCCGAAGGAGTTCGTGGAGAAGGAGACGAAGGCGGGGAACTTCCCGCTGCTGGAAATCGAGGTGCAGGGCGTCGAGCAGTTGCGCAAGCAGGGATGGCCGGGCGTGTACGTCTTCATCGCACCGCCGTCCATCGGCGACCTGAGAAAGAGGCTGGAAGGGCGGGGCAACATGCCGCCCGAGGTGATCGAGCGGCGGATCAAGGTGGCGGAGGCGGAGCTGAAACGGACGGATCTCTACGACTTCGCGGTCGTGAACGACACGGTGGACCGCGCGCTCGCAGAGGTCCTGGACATCCTGGACAAGAAACTCAAGTAAGGGAGTGACCCCGTGATCGAAGCCAAAATGAAGATCGAGGACGCCATCCGCAAGGCCGGTGGGCGGTTCAAGCTGACGACGCTGATCCAGAAGCGCCTGCAGGAGCTGAACAAAGGGGCCCCGGCGCTGGTCGAGCTGCCGGGGAAGCCGATGATCGACATCGTCCTCGAGGAGATCCTGACGGACAAGATCGCTCTCGTGACGGAGCAGGAGCTGAAGGACCAGCTGCTGCAGGGGTAACGCGGCGCGGGGAGATAGGGCACAACGAAACGAAAAACGAAAAAGTAAGAACGAAAAACGAAAAGAAAACGGCGGTGCGCGGCAGGGACTTTTCGTTTTTTGGTTTTCGCTTTTCCCTTTTCGTTTCGTTGTGTCCTCTCTCTCCCGCGTTGGGCAGGATGAGCGTCTCTTCATGACCACAAAACGCATCGTCATCGGCGTCTGCGGCGGCATCGCCTGCTACAAGGTGTGCGACGTCGTGTCCCTTCTCTACCAGAAGGGCTTCGACGTCACCGTCATCATGACCGCGGCGGCGCAGAAGTTCGTGAAGCCCTTCACGTTCCAGACCCTGTCGCACAGGAAGGTTTACACGGACATGTTCGACGAGGCGTCCTACGACCCCACCCACATCTACCTCGCCGACAACGCCGACCTGTTCCTCGTCGCCCCAGCCACCGCGGACATCATCGCCAAGCTCGCCGTCGGCATCGCCGACGACCTCCTCACGACCTGCGCCCTCGCCCTCAAGGCGCCCCTCATGCTTGCGCCGTCCATGAACGACAACATGTGGAACCACCCGACCGTGAAGGCCAACCTCGCCACCCTCGGCGCCCGCGGCGCGCTCGTCATCGCCCCCGACGCCGGCTACCTCGCCTGCGACCGCGTCGGCACCGGCCGCCTCCCCGCGCCCGACGCGATCGTCGCCGCGGTGGAGAAGATGCTCGGGCCGGGGCCGGGAAGGGCGCTGGCGCAGGGGAAGTGATGCACGCTCGCACTGCCGCGACCTTGCGGCAGCTTGACGGCATCGAATGGTTCACAAAGGTCGGCGTCGTAGACACGAAGGCCGCCATCGTCCTCGGCTCCTGGAAGCAGGCCATGGAGGCCTGCGGATCGGCCGCCTGGCAGGACCTGACGCACGAGGCGGCCAATCAATACTGCGAACGGTTGTTCGAACGAGACCGCGCGAGGTTCAATCGCTGGAAGGACGTGATGCTGGAAGTGAGGCCATCTGCGGTCGAATTGGCCCAGCGGAAGATCGCCAAGGTGAAGCGAGATTGGAATCTGCCGAGTGTCTTCGATGAAACCGTGGAATGGGACCTTATGCACTTGTTCATGGAAAGCGAGTACGCCGACATCCAGCCACCGGGGTTCTTCGCAAGCCAGTCCTACTGGTATGCGAATGGACACTTCCCGTGCGGATGGAAGGGTCAGTTCCCCACGGGCTCACTTGTGATCTACTAGAACCCAAGGCCATGCCCAAGAGCGAACCGATTCGGCTGTACGCGGACTTCAACAACATGTTTGAGGGAGATCTCGTCGATCTCATGTGCGTGGGCTCTCAAGATTCGATGCTCCCTGTCGCCGGAAGTCTGGTCGAGGGCCTCCGCGTCCTACTTTCAGACGGCGAGTTGCAGGTCGAAGCCGTTCTGGTCAGGGACTCTCACGGCAGGTGGGCTGCGCGCCCTGACTGGACAACGAGGAGAGACCTTTAGTGCGCATCCTCATCACTGGCGGCCCCACCCACGAGTACCTCGACCCCGTGCGCTGCCTCACGAACCCTTCCACGGGGCGGATGGGGATGGAGCTGGCGCGGGCGGCGGCCCAGCGCGGCCACGAGACGGTCCTCGTGACGGGACCGACGGCGTTCCCGGATCCGAAAGGCGTGCGCGTGATCCGCGTCGTCTCGGCGCTCGACATGGACCGCTCGGTGCGGCGCGAGTTCCCGCGGTGCGACGCGATGATCGGGAGCGCGGCGGTGTCGGACTACCGGCCGGAGACGGCGGCGCGGAGCAAGATCAAGAAGGGACCGGCGACGATGACGCTGCGGCTCGTGAAGAACCCGGACGTGCTGGGCGGGTGCGGGGCGCGGAAGAAAGGGCAGGTGCTGGTCGGCTTCGCGCTCGAGACGGACTGCGGGCTGGAGAACGCGGCGGACAAGATGCGCCGCAAGCGGCTCGACCTGATCGTGCTGAACTCGCCGGAGTCGTTCGGCGCGGACCGCATCGGGCCGACGTTCCTGACGCCGGACGGGAAGCGCGAGGCGCTGCCGAAGATGACGAAGGCGCAGCTGTCGCGGCGGATCGTGCGCTTCATCGAACGCCTCCGATGAGCTTCGAGCTCCAGCCCGCGCTCACGGGCGAACTGCTCCAGCTCCGGCCGCTCCGGGTCACCGACTGGGACGCGCTCTACGACGTCGCGCGCGACCCGCTGATCTGGGAGCAGCACCCGTCGAGCGACCGGTGGAAGGAGCCGGTGTTCCGCGCGTTTTTCAGGGAGGCGATCGAGTCGGGCGGCGCGCTGGCCGCGATCGGCCGCGCGGGAGAGCGTGGTCTACCGGCTCACGTCGCGGCGGTTCACCGAAGGGCGGCGAACTTCGCTCCCTGCGCGGGGTTGACCATGGCGACGTAGGCGGCCATGCCCCTGGCGCGGGCGAGGTCCTTCGGGGCGAGGCCGGAGGTCTTAGCCTTGTGCATGGCGGCGCGGAGGCGGCGGCGCTCCTTTCGCGGGGTCGAGGGGAACTCGTTGACGACGATGCCGGTGACGGACTGGGCGTCGGAGCGGCGCTGAACGCGGGTCTTGTCCTCGTTGACGGTGAAGCCCTCGTCCCGGGCGATGTGGCGGAGGCGGGCGAGGAGGTAGCCGGTCTTCGCTTCTCCCGACGTCGAGAACGTGAGGTCGTCGGCGTAGCGCGAGTAGATCCACCCGAGCTTCGTCGCGATTGCGGCGAGGCGGCGGTCGAGTCCGCGCGCGGCGAGGTTGGAGAGGGCGGGGGAGGTGCAGGCGCCCTGCGGCAGGGCGCGCGGGCCGCAGGCGACGTGGTAGGTCGTGCCGTCGACCTCGACGGGGCGGCGCGGCGACTCGGTGGCGAGCAGCGCGAGCACCGTCGCGGCGGCGGGGGAGTAGCCGAGCTGCGCGAAGATCCCGAGGACGCGCGGGAAGGTGATGGTGGGGAAGAAGTCGCGGAGGTCGGCGTTCACGACGACGTCGCGGCGGCAGTGCGGCGCGGCGTTCGTCAGCGTCGAGCGGCCCTTCACGAACCCGTGCGCCACGGCGTGCGGCGCGACCTTCCCGAGGATGTTCGCGAGGATCCACTGCTGGCACCTGGCCATGTCGCGGTGCGGCGCGGCGAGCGCGCGCATGCCGCCGGACTTCTTGGGGATTTCGAAGCGGACGTAGTGGGTGACGGGGGAGGCCTCGGTGTGGAAGGCGAGCCAGCGGAGGCGCGGGACGGTGAGGCCGAGTGCGCGGGCGACGTCGGCGGGGGTGGCGAGGACGGGCAGGCCGGCGGCCTGGAGTTTCTCGACGTTCGCGCGGCGGTCGGAGAGGCCTTTCGAGACGCCGCGGCCGAGGAAGACGATGTCGGTGGAGCGGCGGCGGAGGACGTCCTCGGCGTGGCGGCGCTTCTTCTCGGCGGCTTCGGCCTTCTTGCGCTTCTTCAGTTCCTCGCGGTCGGCCTGCGCCGCGAGCACGGCCTGGTTCGCCTGGGCCTCGACCTGGTTCAGGTCCGGGCGCAGCTCCTCCATCTGCCGGCCGACGTCGTGGATGCCGGTGAGTTCCTGCGGCGTGATGAACCCGTGCGCCACCATCGAGCGGTCGATGACGAGCGTGCGCGGGTCGTCGGGGGGCGGGATGAGGTCGCGGCGGCCCCACCAGGGGTTGAAGGCGCTGCGCGCGGCCTCGCCCTGCTTCTTCGCCTCGGCGTCGGAAATCGGCGCGAACGCGGCGGCGGTGAGGTTGAGCTTCCTCGGTGGGGGCGGCGGAGTCCTCGGCGCGGGCGCCGGGCGCTGGGCGAGAGGGTTCTGGCCGGGGATGGCGACGTTTCTCGGCGGGAACACGGGATCGGGCACTGCACCGGGCCGCTGGGGCGGCGGCTGGGAGCGGTCCTTGGGGCGGAACTCCGGCCCCAGGAAGAGGTCACGCAGCCAGTCGATGAAACCCATCGTTGAAAAGGCCGGGAGGGAAGCGGACGGCTGACTTCAACCTTCGGACCGGGGTCGTTCACCAAGGCCGGTGCGGGTCCTGTGCACGGGCAAGCCTCGGCTTGTGATGGCCAGTGCACAGGACCCGCACCGGCCAACACGAACAACGACCCTGGGGACGCATGGACGGGCATGGGCAGCCACGGCGAAACACCGCAGCAGAACCTGTCTCAGACGTCCGCTTCCTCTCCTCGGCTCGTTTCTCCTTGTGCTCGGGTTCTACCTGCCGGCCCACCGGCGCATGCGCTCGTACCAGCTTCCCCACGTCCCGTCGACTTCCTTCCCTGTCCACATCGTCGCCTTCCAGCGCAGCGCGAGGATGTGGCGGCACGGGCCTTTCCGGATGCCGAATCGATAGTGGTGAGAGCATCCGCACTTCGCCTTGCGGATCGCGCCGTCCCTGTCGAGCAGGACTTCGATCTCCGTCTTGCCGTGGCGCCCGGCGAGAAGCGTGCCGCCGCCGGGGGCCTCCTGGTTCGTGGTGATGACGAGCTGGCGGTCCTGCACGATCGCGCGGGCCGCCTGCATTTCCTCGCCGGGCTCGCCGAGCTGGAGTTCGGCGAGCGGGGCGCTCATGACCTGGCGCCAGCGGTAGACGCCGCCCGGGAGGTCGTAGATCGCCTGCCCGGTGTGCGCGAGCCGGAGGAGCGCCGCGGCGGCGGTCGGCGGGTCGAACTTCGTGTGGGCGACGACCTCGTCGAGGGTCGCGGAGCGTTTTCCCCTGAGGAAGTGCCGCGCGTCGGCGACGAGCGTGTCGGGCGGGGAGACGGGCGGCGCGAGGAGGTCGAGCGCGCTCGAGCGGGTCCAGTCGTTCGTCGTCCAGCCGGACAGGCCGAGCGTGAGCGTCATCTCGCCCATCTTCGCGACCCAGAAGTGGGGCAGGCCGGTGCCGAGCAGGTAGACGTCGAAGCTGTCGGCGAGCGGCAGGACGCGGGCGAGGGCGAGCAGCCGGCGCTTCCCCCAGACGCGGATGGGGGCGGAGTCGCCGCCCTCGACGTACGTGCTCTTCGAGTCGATCGCCACCTCCCACGGCTCGAGCACGAGGCGGGGCGGGCGGCCGTCGAGGAGTTCGAAGCGCAGGGCGCGGGGGCTTTTCCGTTCCTTGTGGCGGCGGAGGAAGGCGAGGAGCGAGTAGACGGCGTCGCGCGACAGGGTGACCTTGCGCATCGGCAGTCCCATCGCGCCCTGGAGCTGGAGGAAGCCGCGCAGCCAGCCGTCGGGGAGGTCGATCTTCTCCTCGCGCAGCTGCCCGGTCCCGCGCGTCGCAACCTCGAACCCCGCCGGGTCCACGCGGAACCGCGTCTCGCGGTACGAGCGCAGCTCCTGGAAATGCCGGTAGAGGTCCCACGAGTAGTCCACGTTCGTGGTGCCGAGCTTCAGTTCCTTCGACTCCCCGAATCCCGCGCCGCGGTCCACGCGCAGGCAGCCGTACGACGACTCGTCCGCCGAGAAACACTCGAACAGCAGCGCGTCGTCGGCGACGGTGATCACGGGGTCGCAGGGCATCAACACGCGCCACAGCTCCATGTTGTGCGCCCGCAGGTAGTCCGAGTAGTCCTGGCGCGCGTCCCAGTAGCGCTTGCGGCACTTCTCGAAGAGCCGCAGGAAATCCGGCGGCAGGGGCTGCTTCTGCCGTTCGAGGACGGCGGCGGTTGCGACCTTGCGGGCCTCGGAGCGCACGGTCGCGAGCCGGCGGACCTCGTTCTTCTTCCAGGCCTCGTAAGCGGACTTGTCCCGGGGCTTGAAGCGGAGGTCGCTGACGACGACGTCGTGGAGGGCGCTGACGGCCTCGCGGAACCGGAGGGGGCGCAGGAGCGGCGCGTCGAACGCGACGGGCTCGCGCGAGAGGTTGGGGGCGAGGCGGAGGAGTCCGGTTTCGCCGCGGATGTCGAAGGAAGAGCGGCCGAGGTAGGAGAAGGAGAGGTTCACCGGGCGACCTCCCCGCGGACGTGGATGTCGGCGGCGTGGCGGCCGAGGGCGGCGGCGAGCTCGGGGCGGCGCGAGAGGGCGCCGGCGAGGGCGGCGAGGCCGGCGCGGAACTCGGGGCGGCGGATCGAGCGCGCCGCCACCCGGAGGACGGGCATGAGGGCGTCCGCCCGCGCGGGGTCGCGTTCCATCGCGGCGGCGAGCTGCCGCACGGCGACGAGTTTCGCCCGGCCGCCGCGATGCACGCCGAGCAGCACGGCCGCCCAGACCGGCGCGAGGTCGCGCGCCGTCGCCGGGCTCTTCGCGCGCTTTTCCAGCGCCGCGATCATGCGGGCCCGGACGTCGTCGTAGGGCGTCTCGCAGAGCCGCGCCCACATCGTCGCGTCGTCGGCGAGCGGGCTTCCCGGCAGCCAGTCCCACGCGGCGTGCCGCGCGGCGGCGTGAGGCGAGTCGAAGAACCGGGTCGCGGTCTCGACGCCGGGGGCGCCGCTTCCGAGCGCCCACGCCGCCGCCTCGCCGGCCGTTGCCGCGCATGCCGTCGCCGCCAGCTCCGCGACGAGCGCCCGCTCTCCGGCGGCGACCGCGCGGCCTTTCAGGAACCCGAGCCCGAGTCGCGACACCGGCACCGGCGCCGACTTCGCCATCTCCACGGCCTGCGCGAGCGTCACACGGTCGGCGGTCACGTGCCTCGCCATCAGGTCGCACACCACGCCCAGCGCCGTCAGGTTTCGCGTCTGTGTCAACCGCAACCACCCCGTGACCGGCAACGTCTCCAGCCCCGTCGCCTGAGCCAGCAGCTCCGCCCCGAACTGCGCGGTCTCGGGGTCGTCGTGGTCGAGGAAGCGCAGGAGTTCCTCGACGGGCAGGGCGGCGAGCGCCGCGCGGTGATCACGCTGGACCATCTGGCGCGCCCAGACGCGGACGGTTCGCGACCGCGCGTCGGTCAGCATCGCCAGGAGCAGCCGTCCCGCCTCCGGCGTTTTCCACGCCTCCGGGAACCGCGGCGCCGCCTGCAGCTCGTCCAGCCGCCGGCCGTCCTTCACGTTGACGGACGACGTGCCGAACGCGAGCACGTCGCTCGCGCCGAAGCAGGCCTGCATGAGCGAGCGGCAGTCGAGCAGCGCGAGCCCGTCGCGCACGTCCTCGTCGCGGTAGAGGCGCAGCGCCGCGGCCATCGCGGCGACGTATGCCGCCGGGTCCTTGCGGCCGAGGCGGCGGAAGAACCGCCACGCGCGGCGGCGGAGGTAGTGGCGGGTGTGCTTCGTGAACAGGAACTTTCCCCGCGGGTTGTAGACCTCGACCTCGACCCGGTTGCCCGTCCAGGGGTTCCTGGCGGTGCGCTTGCTCGTGGACTCGGCGTAGATCGAGTCCCTCGGATGCGCCAGGTGCTCCTCCTCGACCGACTGTCGCGCCGCGGCGTCCCACCGCCAGCCGGTCGCCACCCGGCGACGCACGATCCGGTCGAACGCCACCATCCACGCGCCCATCCGCTCGGCGTCCCCGGCCTTCTCCGCGGCCTTGAACAGCCGCTTCACCAGCGGATGGTGCCCCTGCCTCGACAGCGGACGGTCCGCGTAGGCGAGCTGCATCCGCCGCGCCCACGGCCGGGGGTCGCGGACCCACCGGTCCGCGATCGCCGCCAGCTTCGACGAGCGGACGCACTCCCCGAGCCGGGCGACGAAGGAGTCGTCGCCTCGCTCGAAGGCGTCGTCGAGCAGAAGAGTGGAATCCGAACCCGCCATAGCCCTCCCCGTTCGCGTCGAAGCCTAGGCCGACCCTCCCGGGCCCGTCAACCAATCCCACTTCCATCTCCCATCCCCCATCTCCCGTCCCCGTCGTATCATCCCCCTCCCCATGGATCCCACCCTCGTCGACCGCTTCTACGCCGCCCTCGCCCTCAACTCCGACCGCCTCCGCATCCCGCGCGGGCCGGACCTGCCGCCGGACATGCTCTCGGACGAACGGCTCCCGCCGCCGTGGGTGCGCTGGAAGGTCATCCCGGGGCGCGTTTCGCGCTCGGCGTTCCGCGACTGGCTGAACGACCGCGGGCTGCACCTGCCGGACGACTTCCGCGACTGGTTCCTCGCGCGGCACACGCTGCAGGTGGACTGCGGGATCCTGCGGCTGGCCGCTTCGCCGTCGAACAAGCCGTTCGCGGACCTGGAGGAGCTGCTCGAGTGGGACGAGCCGCCGATCCGCTCGAGGCAGATCTTCCCGATCGGCGATGAAGCCCTCTTCAATGCCGGCCCTCTCTGCCTCGACCTCCGGGAGAAGTCCGCGTGCCCGGTCGTCTACTGGGACGCGGAGGCGCAGGAGGTCTCTGCGCCGGTGTTCTCGTCGTTCGCGAAGCTGCTGGAGCTGGCGGCGTTCGCGATGGAGACGGAGCTGCGGCTGTTCGAGGACGCGGCGCTGATGGAGCAGTTCCTCGCGCTCGACCCGGCCGGGGCGGGCGGGCCGGGGGCGGTGTACTGGCGGGGCGACGCGGCGGAGGAGTAGTTTTCCGAACCTCGGGTCCCGGCGTACGTCAGAATGGACGCATGCGCTTCCGCCCCGCGATCCTGCTGGCCCTCGCCGCCGCCGTGGCCGCCGGCCCGCCGGAGGAGCCGTTCCGGCAGGCCGCGACGAGCCCGCTGACGCACGTCCGGGCGCGCGCCGCGGCGTCGCCGCCCGAATCGCTCGACCAGGACGACCTCAAGGCGCTCGTCGCGCTGCTCGCCGACCGCGACCTCCTGGTGCGCCGCCACGCGGCCAGCGGGCTCGCCCTGCGCGCGGAACAGGCCGGCGAGCGCGGCGCCCGCGCCCTCGCGGCCGCGGCGCTCGACCCGTTCTCGGGCCTCGAGGGCGACGCCGCCACGGCCCTCGCCGCGTACGGGACCACCGCCTACGGCACCTTCCGCGACACCCTCAGGGGCCGCGACCCGTACGCCGCCTCCCGCCTCTGGCGGCTCTTCCGCGCCTGCGACGCCGGCCGCGACCGCTGCCTCGAGTTCATCCGCCGCGCGCTCGTCCACGAGGACAACCCCGGCGTCCGCGCGATGGCCGCCCTCGTCATGCGCCACGCCGAACTCGCCGACCGCGACACCTTCGCCGACCTTTGGACCGTCGCCCGCAGCGACGCCCCCGCTTCCGTCCGCGCCGCCTCCCTCCGCGCCTTCGGCGTCGTCGGCGCCCTCCTCGCCACCACCGACGAAACCGGCGCAAGCCGCCGCTTCCCCAGGTTCACCGAGTCCCTCCCGTTCCTGCGCGAGATGGCGTCGGACGAGACCCTGGACGCGGACGTGCGCGCGGCGGCGGCGGAAGCGCTGGACTACGGGGAGGGGAGGAGGCGGGCGCGATGAAGCGGCTGCTGCTGGCGGGGGCGTTCGCGGTGGCCGCGTTCGCGGAGGACCGGCCGTCGCCGGAGCGCGCGGCGGTGGCGGCGGAGATGGAGGAGGTGCTGGGCGGCGGGGGAGTGGGCGAGGCGGCGGACCGGCTGGCGCGGATGGACCCGTTCCCGGCGGAGATCGTGGCCGAGTCCGTGGACGCGCTCGACCGGCGGGAGCGGCTCGCCGCGCTGGCGGCGTGCGAGCAGGCGGGGCCGGCGGCGAAGGCCGCGGTCCCGGCGCTGGCGGAGGCCCTGGGGGACTACTCCGGCGAGATCCGGACGAGCGCGCTGGCGGCGCTGCGGGCGTGCGGGCCGGAAGCGGAGGCGGCGATCCCGGTGCTCCTGTACCGCGTGCGGTCCGCGGACCCCCTGACCAACTCCGGCGCGGCCGAGATCCTCCTGTTCGGCATGGGCCGGGCCGGCCGCGACGCCGTCCGCGCCGCCATGACCGACCCCGACGCCGCGGCGTCCGCAAAGGTCACCACCGCCTTCCAAGGCGTCCTCCACGGATCGTCCGCCGCGCCCTGGATCCTGCTCGCCGAGGCCCTCGCCGGCGAGAAGGACGTCTGGCGGCGCCTCTCGGCCGCGAAAAACGCCACCCACTGCCGCAGCGCCGCCGGCGCCGACTCCCTCCTCCCGGCCCTCGTCTCCGCCCTCCTCGAGGACCCGGACGCCGCCGTCCGCGCCGCCGCCGCCGCTTCCCTCCCCGAGCTCGCGCGCCTCGGCGCCGACTTCCGCGAACGGGCCCGGGACGCGCTGGCCGCCTCGGCGATGGAGGATCCGGACGAGGGGGTGAAGCGGGCCGCGGCGGAGGCCGGGCGGAAGATCGCGGGGAAGTAGTCCGGCGGCGGGGCGGTATGATCCGCGCCGGATGCGCCCCGCAGGTTTCCCGATCGCGGTCCTCCTCGTCCTCGCCGCCGCCGGCTGCGCGTCGCGTCGCGCGCCGGTTCCCGGGGCGGCGGAGGTCCGGACGGTGCGGACGGCGCAGCGGGCGCAGGTCGTGCGCGGCCCCGCCGGGGACGGGGCGCAGCCCGGATACCTGGGAATCGCCGTGTCGCCCGGTGACGCGCCGCTCGTCGTCCTCGACGTCGCCCCCGGCTCTCCCGCCGAGTCGGCCGGCGTCCGCGCCGGCGACGTCCTCCTCGACCTCGACGGCGTCCCCGTCGCGGGCGACGCCGACCTACAGGAGCGCGTCTTCTCGACCCCGCCCGGCACGCAGGTCACCCTCCTCGTCGAGCGCGACGGAAGCGACCTCGCCCTTCCCGCCGTCGTCGGCGCCGTCAGCCGCCCCCTCGCCCTCTCCCCGCGAAAGGCCCTTCTGGGCATCCAGATCGGCACGTCCCCCGACGGCCGCGGGGCCGCGGTGTCGCGCGTGACGAAGGACTCCGCGGCGGACAAGGCGGGGCTCAAGGCGAAGGACGTCCTGCTTTCGGTGGACGGCCAGCCCGTGAGCGCGCCCCCGCAGCTGACGGACCTGATCGCGACGAAGAACCCCGGCGACGCGGTCACGATCGTGTTCGAGCGCGCCGGGAAGGAGGAGTCGGTGCGGGCCGTGCTCGACGCCGATCCCGCCGCGGAGCCGCGCGCGCCGTCGTACCGGTCGAAGGACCACTACCGGCTCGCGGTGATCCCGGTCGAGTACCCGGACGTGAAGCACAACGAGAAGGTCTCGATCCGCGACTGGGACGAGCAGTTCTTCAGCAAGGGGACCTGGACGGACCGCCGGAATCCGACGGGCCAGCCCGTGTACGGCAGCCTGAACGACTACTTCCTCGAGCAGTCGTGCGGTGCGTTCCGCGTCGAGGGGAAGGTCTTCGACTGGGTGACGGTGGAGAAGAAGCGCGCCGACTACGCGCCGGGGACGGGGGGGCGCGCGCAGGACGCGTTCTACACGGAGGTCGTGACGAGGCTGCTGGAGCGCGAGGGGAAGGACGCGCTGGAGAGTTTCCACGGGCTGATGTTCGTCTACGCGGGGGCGTGGGCGCCGGGGAACCGCGGCGGTCTCTACTGGCCGCACCGGGGGACGGCGACGATCGTGCGGAAGCGGTGGCCGTACATCATCGTGCCGGAAGGCGGCGAGCGGATGGGGAACATCAGCGTGGTCGCGCACGAGTTCGGGCACATCCTCGGGCTGCCGGACCTTTACGCGCGGCCGGAGAATCCCGGCTCGACCGGGCTCGGCGGCTGGTCGGTCATGTCGAACCAGGCCGGGAACGGGCGGCCGCAGCACATGGACCCGTGGTGCAAGGAGCAGCTGGGCTGGCTCAGGCCGGCGGTGATCGACCCGCGCGTCCCGCAGCGCCTGGTGCTCGCGCCGGTCGAGGGGTCGGCCGAGGAGTGCTTCAAGGTGCTCGTGCGCGCGGACGGCAGCGAGTACTTCCTGGTTGAGAACCGGACGAAGCAGGGGTTCGACCGGGACCTCGCGGCGGAGGGGCTGCTGATCTGGCGGGTCGTCCGGCGGCATCCGCAGTTGGTCGTCTCGCACGGGATCGAGGGGCCGGTGGCGCCGGGCGTCTTCCTGAAGTCGATCCCGTACCCGAGCGGTTCGAACGACGCGTTCACACCGTGGACGACGCCGTCGAGCCGGTCGCAGCTCGGCGGCGGCTGGCCGGTCTGGATGACGAAGATTCGCCGCCTCGACGACGGCCGGATCGAGTTCACGATCGGGGTCGAATACAGGTAGCTTCGCAGTTCCACAAGTCCTGAAGCGCCTTCATGTTGCGCGCGACGCCTTCCGCGCGCGTGCCCCGCGCCCGCCGGCCCCGTTTTCCGCTCTTTTTCCTGCGCTTCCGACGCCGAAAAAAGAGAGGTCCCGCTGCCGCTCCGCCCGGGCCCCGGGACGCCCGTCTGTCCGCACGTTCGCCCCCGTCTTTTCCGGAGGATCCATGGCCAAGACGCCCGAGCCGTCCCCCAAGTCCGAGCAACTCTGCGAATGGACCGGCATCGCGATCTTCCTCGCGAGCGCCTTCGCATGGGTCGCCCTCACGACGCACGACCCCGGCGACTACGGCGGCATGCTCTACCCGCCAAATACCGAGATCGTGAACAAGGGATCCCGCGCCGGCGCAGCCCTCGCCTGGTTCATGTTCCTCCACTTCGGAGTCGGCGCCTTCCTCGTCACCGCCCTCGCCACCCTCTGGGGCGGCGCAATGTTCCTCCGCAAGAAAACCAGCGACATCTTCTTCAAGTTCTTCGGCGCCGCGCTCGTCGTCCTCTCCGTCTCGACGCTGGCCTCGCTCTCGAGCCCCGCCATCGCCCAAGGCTCCCGCTGGCACAACACCATGACCTCCGGCGGCGGCCTCTACGGCGAGGCGCTCGCCCGCATCCTCTCGGACAACCTCGGCACCGTCGGCGCCGTCCTCGCCGTCCTGTTCGCGCTCGCCTCCTCCGCCCTCATCGCCACCGACTGGGTCCTCCTTTCCTTCTTCCTCCGCGGCACCCAGGCCCTCGAGGGCTCGTTCGACGCGACGTGGGGCAAGGTCAGCTGGGGCAAGCTCTTCGAATCCGCCCGCGGCTTCCTCGCCCGCAAGCCCGCCGCCGCCGTCGCGGCGCCTGCCCCCGCGGCCCCGAAGCGCGAGCCGAAGCCCGTGATGGGCGAGGTCGTGCGCGACGAGGAGCCGGTGAAGGGCGAGACGGTGGACGTGCCCGCGCCGGCCTCGAAGCCCGAGCCCGTCGTCGCGGCGGTCCCGGCCCCCGCGCCGGCCCCGGTCGCGAAGCTCGAGCCGAAGCCGGAGCCGAAGAAGAAGGAAGTCATCCACAAGCCGAACCCCGAGCTCCCGCCGATCACGCTTCTCGAGGACGTCGAGATCGAGCCCGTCGAGATCGACCAGGACGCCCGCGTCGCCGCCCTGACCCGCGCCCTGGAGAGCTTCGAGGTCAGCGCCCGCGTGGTGAACTTCGAGGCGGGGCCGGTCGTGACCATGTACGAGCTCGAGCTCCTCCCCGGCACGCGCGTGAGCAAGATCATCGGGCTCGCCCCGGACCTCTCGATCCACCTCGGCGTTCCTACCCTGCGCGTCGTCTACCCCCTCCCGAACAAGACCACGATCGGCATCGAGGTCCCCAACCCGCGCTCCTCCGCCGTCCGCCTCCGCAACCTCATCGTCCAGACGGAGGAGACCTGGAAGCGGATGCACCTGCCGCTCTTCTTCGGCCAGGGCGCGACGGGCGCCCCGGTCATCTACGACCTCCAGGAGATGCCCCACCTCCTTGTCGCCGGCACGACCGGCTCCGGCAAGTCGGTCTGCCTGACGACGATGATCCTCTCCATGCTCCTCACCCGGACCGCCAACGACCTCAAGCTCATCCTCGTCGACCCCAAGCAGGTCGAAATGGCGATGTTCAAGGACATCCCCCACCTCCACGCCCCCGTCGTCACCGACATGCGCCGCGCCCCCATGGTCCTCGAGTGGCTCGTGGCGCAGATGGAAGAGCGCTACAGCCTCTTCTCCAAGGTCGGCGTGAAGAAGATCGAGCAGTTCAACAAGCTGGGCGAGAAGGCGATCCTGGAGAAGCTCACGATCGAGGGCGAGGAGCCGCCGGACGTCGAAACGCACATGCCCTACATCGTCGTCATCATCGACGAACTCGCCGACCTCATGATGGTCAGCGCGAAGGAAGTCGAAGGCGCGATCCAGCGCCTGTCGCAGAAGTCCCGCGCGGTCGGCATCCACCTTGTCCTCGCCACCCAGCGCCCGTCCGTCGACGTCATCACCGGCCTCATCAAGTCCAACATGCCCTCCCGCATCGCCTTCAAGGTCGCCGCCAACGTCGACAGCCGCACCATTCTCGACCAGCCCGGCGCCGAGAAGCTCCTCGGCAAGGGCGACATGCTTCTCATGATCAACGGCTCCCAGCAGCTCATGCGCGGCCAGTGCACCTGGGTCCCCGACGAGGAATCCAGGAACGTCATCGCCTGGCTCGCCGAAAAGGGCGGCGCCCCGACCTTCAACGTCGAGCTCACCCAGGTCGCCGAGTCCGCCGGCGGCGACGGCGAGGACGGCGCCGCCTGCGACGACGAACTCTTCACCCGCGCCGCCGAGGTCATCATCGGCGAGCAGCGGGGAAGCGTCTCGCTGCTGCAGCGCAAGCTGGAAATCGGCTTCTCCCGCGCCGGCAAGCTCATGGATGCCCTCGAAAAGGCCGGCATCGTCGGCCCGCAGGTCGGCGCCAAGGCCCGCGAGGTGCGCCTGACGCTCGCGATGTGGCAGGCGCGGAACGCGACCTCGGCCGAGAAGGAAGCGGTTGGGGCGGGCTCGTAGCGAACCGGCACGGAATCGTCTGCAGCGGGGGGGAGGGCGCGAGCCCTCCCCCCTTTTCATGGAGCACCTCCCATGAGGAACGACCGAAGGGACCGGATGCTGCTCGTTCTCGTCCTGTCCGCGCTCGTCCTCGGATCCGCATGGTTCGCCGGGCGCGCCGCGCACCCCCCGGCCGCCGCCGTCTCCGTCCGCTCCGCGGCGCAGAAATAGCCAAAGGACAGCCCCGGGTCCTACCTCTTCACGCTGCCGTATAATCGGCGCGCGACTTTCAGGAGAGGGACCATGGCGTTCTGCCCGAACTGCGGTTCGCCGGTTCAGCCCGGCACGACGTCCTGCGTGAAATGCGGCGGCCCCGCCGGCGGCGCGGCACCCCAGCCCCCGCCGCAGGCCCCCGTCTACGTCACCGCCCCGAGCCCCAACTCCTTCCAGCCCGGCCCCTACCAGCCCGGCTTCGGCGCCCCGCTTCCCGACCCCTCCCCGATGGCCCTCATCATGGCGGCGGGCTCCTGGGTCATCTGCGGACCGATCCTCTCCGTCCCCGCCGTCATCAAGGCCCGCTCCGACATGGCCGGCATCCGCGAGGGACGCTACAACCCCAACTCCATGTCCATGTGCCAGATCGCCTTCTGGGTCGGCGCCATCAACGCCGGCCTCTACCTCCTCCTCTTCGTCTTCCTCGCCATCCTCTTCGCCTTCGGCTTCTTCGTCGCCGCCACGGCCCCGGGCCACCGCTCCCACGTGAGCACCTCACCCGTGCGCGTCACGACCAGCACCGCCTCCGCCCGCGACTTCGAGGCGATCGAGCGCGACGTCGAGCGCCAGATGGCGTCGCGCCCCGAGACCGACCGCAAGCTCTGGCGCCAGGTCCGCGACGAGCTGCGCCTGATGCGGAAGCAGAAGGGCGCCGGGCCGCTTCCCGAGGCCCGCGGGCTCTCGGAGCTCCTCCGGTCCTCCGGGACCGACGGGAAGCTCTGGGCTGCGCTCACCGAGCTCGAGCGAAAGGCGGCGGAGGACTCGGGCCGCGACGCGCCGTCGAGGGTCGTTCCGGCGGAAGCGCCGCCGGAGGACCCGAAGTAGCGGCTGACGCGGCGCGTCAACGCGCGGTGTTACCGCCGGGCCCCGGGGTTCCCCGGCGAAACGCCGCGCCGCCCGTTTCCGGCGCGTAACGAATCGCGCAACTCCCGCCTCGCGCGGGGAGTTGCGTCGCGCGCCGCGGCCGCCCCCCGGCGGCACCCGCTTTGCAATCCCCTCCCGGGCTGTCGCGTCACCCATGTTCCCGGAGGGAAACACCCATGCGGCGCCTCCCCGGCGTCCTCGCAGCGGCCTCGATGTTTTTATTGAGCGTTCCCGCCCTCGCGGGTGAACCCCCCGTCATCACCGTCCGCGCCCAGTTCAAGGTCGACCGCTCCCGCGGCGCAGAGAAGTCGTTCCTCTACGTCACCGGCGACACCCTCTACCCCGACGCCACCCGCCTCGCCGTCGGCCTCCAGGCCCCCGGCCGCCGCGACTGGCTCAAGACCACCTGGTGCACCGTCGAGAAGGGACACTTCCTCGCAGAGATCGGACCCTGGGAACAGCGCTTCCCCCCGGGCCGCTACCACGTCGTCGTCGAGTTCCGCTACGAAGACCAGTCCCCCGCCCAGCAGCAGGCGCTCGGGAACTTCCGCGACCTCGAACGCTGCATCGCCACCGACGACAAGTTCGCGGCCGACTACGAGGCCGAGAATCCCGCGCGGGCAAAGATGTTCCGGGACTACATCGCGGCGACGAAGCGCTGCCCGGGGAAGACGGGGACGGGCGATACGTGGGTCCAGATCGGCACCGAGACGGACGCGGAGCGCGCCGTGGCCACCGAGATCGAGTTCCTCCGCGGCACCGCCGAGAACGCCGCACGCCTCGCCCGCGAGGTCTCCTCCCTCGGCGCCGACGGATCCTCCGTCAACCTGCCCGCCTGGCGCGAGGAACTGGCGCAGCTCGACACCGACCTGCACCGCACCCGGTCCGCGAACGTCTGCAGCGCGAGACCCGAGGCGGGCCAGCTCCTCGACGCCGCCCTCATGAACCTCGAGTGGCTCGCCGCCGACTGCGAGTCCCTCGCCACCGGCGAAGGCGCTTCCCTCAAACGCGAGATCGCACGGCTCGAGGCGAAGGGCGAAGCGGCCGACCGGGACGACCGCCGGATGCTCGCGCGGTCGCGGGCGGCGCTGGCCGCCCTGCAGGACGCCCGGGCGCAGCACGCCCGGTCTTGCGCGGAGGCGCTCGCTTCGGCCCTCTACGGCCCGGCCGGGCTCGAATCGGCGCCCGCCCGGGCGAAGGCCTGGGCGAGGGAGTTCCTGGAAGCGTTTGGTCTGGAGCCCACGATGGAATAGCGGCCCGAAGTCCGGCCCCCGGATCCCGACCTCGCGGACGCAGCCAATGGGGCGGCGCAGGGCGCGCGGTCCCTCGCGACAGCGCCGCGCGCCCCGGGATTCGGCGGGTCGGTCGGGGTCGCCCGCGGGGGAGGCGGCAGGCGGGACCCGGGGGGACTGCGGCGACATCGGGTGTGCGGCCCGCGGGCGACCCACGACCGACCCGCCGAATCCCGGGGCGCGCGAGGGGGCGTGGGGGCAGGGAAGGGGCTCGATCGCGCGGACGGGGGAACGGATGCCCCCGGCTGGATTCGAACCAGCCCTGCGCCGGTTTTGAATCGGCTGCCTCTGCCGCTGGGCTACGAGGGCCCGAAGCTCTCGGCGGGCTTCGAACCCGCAACCTCCTGTTTACGAAACAGGTGCTCAGCCAGTTGAGCTACCAGAGCGGATGCCCTCGGCTGGATTCGCACCAGCACGAACATGGCTCTCGACCATGCGCCTCTGCCCGTTGGGCTACGAGGGCTTTCGATTTCGAGGCGAGATCCGCCGGGTCGGGGAAGCGCGAACGGCAGCGCTTCCCCGACCCGCACGGACCTCGCCTCGAAATCGAGGGACAGCGACCGACGGATCTTCCCGGGCCATGCGCTCGTCAGGACTCGAACCTGCATCGGCCGGTTATCGACCGGCTGCTCTGCCGTTGAGCTACGGGCGCCGATTCCCCGAGGGCTGCGGCGGCCGGCGCTTCGCCGGCAGCGGACGGGGCGGCGAGCCGCGGGCGGTCGGCCGGCTACGCGCCGCCCGCACGCCGCCCTCGGGGAATCGGGGGACGGCGTCGCCGGGGACGCCTTCAGGAAGTGAGAGAGCTCCTGGCCGGAATCGAACCGGCGCGGCCTGCGTGGGAAGCAGGGGGTCTGCCACTAACCCACAGGAGCGGGATGCTCCCGGCAGGAGTCGAACCTGCCTGGACCAGCATGTCGGGCTGGTGCTCGGCCGATGAGCCACGAGAGCGGAGAGATGGTCCCGGGAGGAGTTGAACCTCCGTCACCGGTATGTGAGACCGGCGTTCTGCCGTTGAACTAAAGGACCGGAGTTCCACGAAAGCCGGCCAGCGCCGGCGGCCGCAGGGCAATCCATCCTCGATGCGCGAAGCCGGCTCTCAACCCCTTCGTGGGAGCCCAAGCCGTGCCGGACGCCACCCTTCAACGGACGCGCGTGGCCGTGCGGAGGAGGCGAAGGGCGCCCACACCTCCTGTCGCAGCCTCCCGTACACTTCGCCCGTAGCCTCCTCCGCCGGCCACGCGCGTCCGTTGATGCTCGAGGGAGGATTCGAACCTCCACGGACCAGGTTCTGGGCCTGGCGCCTCTGCCGTTGGGCTACACGAGCGTTCTCTCGACTGGACGTGGACGCCCGCGCGGCCGAGGCGAGGGCGCCGCGTGTCCCGTCCAGGTCCCTTGTCCTCCCCGCCCGAGCCTCGGCCGCCGGGCGTCCACGTCCAGTCGGGATGGCTGGATTCGAACCAGCGATCTCCTCGTCCCGAACGAGGCGTGATGGGCCAGGCTTCACCACCTCCCGGGAATTGTGCGACAGGTCGGCGGGTCGCGCTCCGCCCTCCAACGAGTGATCGGGAAGAAGTTCCCGGCGGCCCGGGCTTCGCGCGACCCGCCCGACCTGTCGCGCAATTCCCGCGGAACGGCCGCGCAGAAATCCCGCGTCGCCGGACCGGCCGTTCCTCATTTCGCGAGTGCGGGATGGCGGCGGGGCGGAGCGGCGCGATCGCACTCCTTCGTCCGACCCCGCTCCGCTCGCGCGCCGCGCAGCCTCGCCCCCATCCCGCACTCGCGAAATGAAGCGACTGGCGGGAGTCGAACCCGCGTGAACCACCATGGCAAGGTGGCGCTCAGCCTCTGAGCCACAGCCGCGAATCGCGTGACGCTTCATGCGGGTCACGCTGCGCCTTGAAGGGGTGATGGGAGATCGGTGACGGTTGGAGCGGCTCCGCGCGACCCGCAAGAAGCGTCACGCGATTCGGGAAACGGCGACGGCCAAGCCCCCGGCGGGATTCGAACCCGCACAAGCCTGCGTGGAAGGCAGGCGCCTTCGCCCTTCGGCCACAGGAGCGGATTTTCGGCGGCGCCCGGCCGCCGTCGCTTCGCCTGAAGTGCGCGACGGCCGGGGCATCGAGACGTCCGGCTCCGCGACGGCGGCACGGGCGCCGCCGGGAATCCGTGGAGCTCGGACGGTGTCGGATGGCATAGGGCCCCAGGCGGGACTCGAACCCGCGTTCTCCCTGACCCGACCAAAGCGGGGGGGCGTCCTGTCCCCTCGACCACCGGGACCCGTCATGGGTGCGGCAGGACTCGAACCTGCTAAGCCCGAAGGCTGCCGGGTTACGGCCGGCCCAGTTTTCCTATTCCGTACACACCCGATGGAAGCGGCAGGACTTGCACCTGCGTCGGCCCGTTTAGGAAACGGGGGCCTCTCTCCTCGGCCACACTTCCGATGGGGACGGAGGGAGTTGAACCCGCATTCCGAGGTTCGTAGTCTCGTGTCCTTCCGTTGGACGACGTCCCCATGATGGTGAAGGGTGGGATCGAACCACCACCTCCTGGTTTTCAGCCAGGCGCTCAGACCCTCTGAGCAACTTCACCGTGATTTCCGCGACAGATGGGAGCGGAGGGATTCGAACCCGTCCTGGGCCGGTTTAAAAAACCGGAGCTCGGCCACTGAGCCACGCACCCGGCACGTCTCGAATAGGCGTGGCGGGAATCGAACCCGCGCTGTCAGGTTGAAGGCCTGGGGGCCTGCCACTAGCCGACACGCCCTCGGTTCGCGCGACAGGTCGGCGGCCGCGCTTCGCCTTGAAGTGGTG
>JADLHC010000304.1 GCA_020849035.1 Planctomycetia bacterium | reverse complement strand
GCCGTCGGCCGCCCATCCACTCTCGGGATCCAGCTCCAGTCCTCCGCAGACCTCGCACACTGGACCGTCGAGGGCGAGTGGCAGGCCGCCGAGGGCACGGCGACGTTCGCCGAGGTCCGCCCCGCGGCGCCTTGGGTGCGGGCGTGCGCATGGCCCGAAGGCGGCGCGATGGCGTTCGACCTCGAGCTGCTGGAGCGCGAGGAAATCCCCAGGAAAGACGTGGAAGCCACGGAGGACGATCATGGGCGGTAACGGCTGCTCCTGCGCCTCGGCGCCTTCGCTCCCCGAGTCTTTCGCGACCGGGCGCACCGCCGTCGTGTGGGATCTCAAGTCCCTGAACCAGGGAACCATCGACTGCAGCGAGGCGGTGTCCGTACCGCCGAACAACGCGATCGCTGTCGAGGTCAACGTCCTTAACTTCACCGCCGGCGCCACATGCACCGGAGTCGTCCAGACCTGCATGGACGCGGCGAAGGAGAACTGGACCGACGCGGGGAACCTGACCGTCAACGCGCTCGGCCCGAACTTCACCATCATCACCGGGATCTCGGGGATGTTCATCCGCATCGTGATGTCGCCCCAGAGCGGGATCGTCCTCGTGTTCGTCTGCGTCCACCTCCCCAGCCGCTAGCCGAGAGGAAACCCATGTTGCAGATGCCGACCGACGTGGCCGCGAAGCCGGGGCCGTCCGCCGAGGTCGCAGTCGCCGGACCCGAGATCGTCCGCGCTCCGGCCCGGGAAATGCGCCTCGACCTCGCCTGCGGCCAGACGCCGCGCGAGGGGTTTGAAGGCGTGGACATCTGGGAAGGAGCGAAGCACCAGGTGAATCTGCTTCGCTTCCCCTGGCCGTGGGCGGACAACTCCGTCAACGAGCTCTTCTGCTCCCACTTCGTCGAGCACATTCCCATGTGCTACGTGACGCGCAAGGGCGAGTACGTCCACGTGCCGACCAACCCCGAGGACAATGACCTCTTCTTCGCCTTCTTCGACGAGTGCTGGCGCATCCTCAAGCCCGGAGGGCTCTTCACGCTTGTCCTCCCGGCACTTCGGTCGAACCGGGCGTTCCAGGATCCGACCCACCGGAGGTTCATCCCGAGCGAGACGTTTCTGTACCTGCACGCTGGCTGGCGCGAAGCGAACAAACTCGACCACTACGGCGTGAAGTGCAACTTCATCTCGCCCGTCGGAGACGGCGTGCCGGCGGTCGACGGGCAGGTGCCGATGGAGGAGGGCGTCCGCGCTGCGGAGGTTCAGGCCGTGAGGTTCAACACTCTCTGGAACACGGTCGCGGATTGGGTTGTGCGGATGAGGAATGGGAATTCACACAGGACCCACTAGGAGATCGACGATGCCATTTGCAGGGGGAGCAATTCATCCGCTGATTGAACCCGCGGTCACCTACATCGGAACACCACGGATTGATCTTCATCTAGACGAAATGGCAAAGATGTTCGCACCTCGTCCTGTCATAGTCGCTCCGGGCGGTGGCGGTGGCGGTGCAGGCGGTGCTGGGGGTCACTTGCAAGTACCAGGACAGATTCAGAACACTCGACAGGCAATGGAGGGTCGGGACATCCCTCCTCGCGCAATCAACGAGCAGCCAATGGCGGTGATTGCTGCAGGAACTGACTCGCCGTTGCCCGGATCGCTCTTGCTAGCTTCAGTAAACAGCGCCGTCGCTGCACCCGTTATCCGTAGGTCAAATGCTGGTGTCGGCGACGGCTGGGACGGCTGGCAATTCAAGGTGGTACCTGAAGGGCCACTTCCTGACGAGGACTGGCCGAAAGGTGCGAAGCGTCAGAAGCGGAAGGACGAACAAGGATTCGAGTACTTGTACAGGGTGGGCGAGAAGGTTGAAGTAGTTCAACACGTAAAGAACCATGCCGTGATTACGTGCGTCGATGGCGGGCACGAAGTTGCAACGTATGACGAGGAATTTTGGGAGGCCTTCAGAACTGATGAAGGTGGAGTTGCATGGGATCACCACGTGATGCCAGTGGGAGCGTTCATGGCGAAACTCAAGGGAGGGGCCGCGATTGCTCGTGATGATCTTCAGAAAGGCCAAGTGATCAATGATGACAACAAGTGTTATGAAATCAGATGGACATCAGAAATCAACATGTATGATGGACAAACAGCCGGCGTCCAGCAGTGGGAAGAGAACGGCAAGAAAGGGTACGGCGTCAAAGGGCTAAGCCAAGCCGGAAAGTCCCCGATCGATCGATTCTCCTACCCGGTCCGAGACGCCACGGGGAAGGTCACTGCCCGCGCCGACTACAAGCGTCCCGATGATGGAAAGAGCCGTGGCAACGTGGCTAGTTACGACGACAAGACGAAATCCACCGTTGACCACAGTGCTGTGTGGTACTACTCTGATTCGGGTGAGTGTCCGCCAGAGAAAAAGGATGATCCCGATAAGGACCCAAAGTATAAGTGATCCAATGACTCGCAAATTCAAAGCCTCGGCTTGTCTCCTCCTGATGTTCGCGCATTTCGGGTGTGCCACGCAATTGCACGTCCCGAATGATAGCCCCACGCGGGTCTCAAACACAGTGGGAGAGAGTACTGGACCGTGCCTGTCTGAAGGACTACCAGCGGCTCTGCGAAGGATTGAGCGAATCGTGGGGCCGGGCAAGACCCACCAAGTAGTATTGGTTATCGCTGTTGCACTGCTCGACGAGCTTAGAGAGTCAGGTCGGTATGACGCGCCCACCTTTTTTGGTCCCGTAACAGAAACTGAGCTCGCGTTCGTTTCACTAACTGAGGAGTTTCCTTACCTCTTGCGAGATCTGGAAGCGGAGCTGGAGACGCTGCCACTATTGAAGCGAATCGTGAATCCCCTTTCCCCAAAATAGTCGTCAGCGATCCAGACCATCCACAGTGTGTGGGTTCACCCGCTCCCGGCCCCTGCGTGATCCGTGACGCCCTCGGTTGGGAGGTCACCGAAAATGCCGCAGGGAGCAACGACGGCGTCTCGTGACCGAGGGTGTCTGCGAGGGTCGGTTCCTCGACGAACTCAAGGACCGATAGGCTCTGTGGCCGTAACGTCTGGACGGCGGGGAGGATGTGCTCGACAAATCGACTCCCCCTTTCAGTAATCGCCCCATACCGGTCCACCTCGCGTCGGGAAAGGTGGGCCAGGGACTACTGGCCCTGCTGGTCCACGCATCGCCGCGTAAGCCTGGGCCACCCGTGACGAGGAGGATCGTCAAGAGAACGTTGCTGCCGATCGCGGACATCCGCACGTCTGGCTTCCTCCACCCTAGCGAGGCTGCCCGTTTGCCCGCCCTCCCGCTTGCCCGCCCTTCTCCTCCCGAGTACCCTCTCGCTCCCCCCAACCTCCCCCGCGAGCCCCCCACCATGTCCCACCCCTGGCACGACGTCCCGATCGGCGCCGAAGCCCCCGACAACTTCCTCGCGGTCGTCGAGATCCCGAAGGGGGACAAGGTCAAGTACGAGCTGCACAAGGAGACAGGGCTGCTGTACGTGGACCGGGTGCTGCACTCGTCGGTCGTCTACCCCGCGAACTACGGCTTCATCCCGCAGACGCTCGGGGACGACCACGACCCGCTCGACGTGCTGGTGCTGATGCAGGAGCCCGTCGCGCCGCTCTCGATGCTGCGCGTGCGGCCGATCGGGATGATGACGATGGTGGACCAGGGGCACAACGACGAGAAGATCATCTGCGTGCACCTCGACGACCCCGAGTACAGCTCGTACACGCACATCGGCGAGCTGCGCGGCCACCGCCTCCTTGAGCTCCGGCGCTTTTTCGAGGACTACAAGAAGCTCGAGCACAAGAAGGTGGACGTGCGCGAGTTCAGCGGGCCGCTTCAGGCGAAGGAGGTCGTGAAGCAGGCGGTGGCGCGGTACCGGAAAGAGTTCGGGAAGGCGAGGCGGAAGGGGAGGGCGGGTCGGGCGTGAGGCGGCGCGGGGCGCCGGCATCGGAGCGGTAGAATTCCCCGGGAGGCCCCGATGAACCGTCTGCTGCCGGTCCTGGCCCTGGTTGTTGCCTTTCTCGCGCTCGTCATGGCCTCGATGTCGTTCCGCCGCGACAGGCCGCAGGAGCGCGTTGCGGAGGAGCGTGCGGCGGCGGCGCCCATGGGCGCGGCCGCGGGGCCGGCGGCGGTCCCGGCGGCCGTATCGGGGATGTCCGCGGAGGAGGCCGCGCGCATCGCTCGGGAGGCGGTGAAGACGCGCGAGACCGAGATCGTGGACCGGCTGTGGCCCAGGGTGCAGCGGATGCGCGAGCGCTGGAGCAGGCCGGAGGTGGTGAAACCCACCACCCTGGACGCGCTGCTGGGGCTGCTCCTGGAGGAGGGGGGCGACGCGCAGGAAGAGGAAACAAGCCAGTCGCCGGACGACCGGAAGAAGACGACGGAGTGCCGGAACGACCTGAAGCAGATCGGGGTGTATTTCGCGCTGTACGAGGCGAAGAACCGGCTTTATCCGGCGACGATCGAGGACCTGAAAGCTCCGGACCTGATTTCGGATCCCGCCGCGAAGGTCCTGAAGTGCCCCTTTGACACGAGCGGGGACTCGACGAGCTTTGACTACCTGCACCCGATCCGTGGCGACGCGGAGCCGCCCGACATGATCATGGCGTATGACAGGCACCTTCACCCCGACGGGCGGCGGTGCGTGCTGTACTTTCTGGGCCGCGTGGAAGCCGTGAACGAGTCCGAGTTCCAGAAGCAGCTCGGGGAGCAGATCGCGCGGGACCGCGCGAACCTGCCGGAGGAAATCGTGAAGGTGCGCGCGGCGGTGCTGGACCCGGCGCTGACCGAGAAAGAGAAGACCGCGCTCACGAAGCGACTCGCGATCCTGGAGCGGCTGAGCCGCTAGCCGCTACTTATCGGCGGGCTTCCGAGGCAGCAGGTACACGATCGCGTCGGTGTCCTCGTACAGCTTCTCGAGGAGCGCGTCCTCGCAGATGCGGACCTGGCGCGGGACTTCCTTCGTGACGACGAGGACGTCCGTCTGGAACAGGTCGCCGAACTCGACGGGGTCGAGCGGCTTGCGGCCGGTGCGGACGGACTCCCAGTACTGGATGCGCGTCGGGTCGGTGACCATCATGAACGCGGGGTCGAGGCCGTTGATGTAGCGGTGGGTGGGGTCGAAGGCGAAGAGCTGGACGAAGTCGCCCCAGTTGAAGTGGCCGACGTTGGCGCCGGCGGGGATGTTCGCGCGGGTCCAGCGGGCGGCGCCGGCGAGGACGGGGCCCTTGACGCGCGACGCTTCCTCGAGCGAGCGGCCCATCGTGCGGACGTGCGTGCCGAGGAGGAGGAGCGCGGCGAGCGCGCCGGTCCACGCGACGGCGCCGGTGCGGGCGGCGAAGAGCGCGGCGAGGTCGCGCCCCTCGAGGTGGTCGGTGACGGCGGAGGCGAGGAGCCAGACGGCGGCGGGGGCGAGGTACTCGATGAAGCGGCCGGAGAGGAGGTAGAGGCCGAGGCAGGCGAAGGCGACGAAGAGGAGCGAGAAGGTGCGCGACGAGAGGCGCTGGGCGCGAGCGGCGACCGTGCCGAGGACGATGCCGAGGAGGAGCGAGGCGAGCGTGCCGGTGGACTCGGTGACGAGCGAGCGGGTCGGGACCGGGTCGAACTCGTCGCCCCAGGTGAGGCCGAGCGTGGAGCCGCCCCAGGTCTGGCCGAGGACGACGGCGTTCTGGACCCACCACATGTGAAGGGAGTTGGGCGTGTAGGGGTGGAGGAGCAGGCCGGCGAAGACGCCCCCCGCGGCCGCGGCGGCGCCGCGCCACTCGGGCTTGCCGTCGTGGATCCACGTCGCCAGGAGGTGCGCGACGCCGACGGCGACGAGCAGGTGCGGCGCGGCGTAGGACCACGCGTAGACGAACCCGACCGCCGCGACCCACTTCCATTTCCCGCGCAGGATCAGCGCCGTCCCCGCGAGGAACAGCACGATCGAGAGCGTGTGCGCCCGCCCCATGGACAGCCGGTAGAGGAAATGGCTCCCCGCGCCCGCGAGCGCCAGCGCCCACAGCGGCGGCGCGCGCACCCCCGTCGCGCGCAGCGCGAACCCGAACGCCGCGATCGCCGCGCCCGCGAGGAGCCACGCCGCGAACTTCGCGTGCGCGACCATCGTGGCCTCGTTGCGGCACCACGGCGCGAGCCAGAGGTGGAACAGGAACTCCTTGTCGCTGAAATGGTCCTTCCAGAACGAGAACTGCGTCCACTCGAACGTCCGCGACAGCCCGCGCGACGGCAGCAAGTGCGCGTATTGCGCGTGGTAGTACCCGTCGCGGCTCAGCAGGTGCGGCGTCGCGTACTGCACCGCGCGCAGCTCCAGCGCGACCGCCGCCGCCACGGCGACGCTCAGCGCCATCGCGAGCGCCCGCCCCTTCGTCATCGGCTCGCGCGCCGTCACCGCGGCTGGTCCTCCAGGCGCTTCTGCAGCCCCTCGAACGCCCGCCGCAGGACCTTCGCGTGCTTCGCGGCGAAGTCCTTCGCGTTGAGGAAATGCTCGGCGATGAGCGAGGGGTGCACCGGGAGGTCGCTCGTGTACTTCACGCGCACGTCCCCCTCGTCCTCCTCGAGAGACCAGCGCCCGCGCCCCTTGGAGAGCCCGGAGCGGTACGCCCACTCGAGGAACCTGTCCTGCTCGACCGCGGCGATCTCCGCCGAGAAACTGCGCTTCCCGACCCGGACCTCGATCTTGGAGCCGATGAGGGCGGGGACGAGCTGGAGGACGCGGAAGCGGATCTCCTTCGGCCACCAGCGGTTGAAGGACTCGAGGTCCGTGAGGTGGCGGAAGACCTCCGAGGGCTTGCGTTCTTCGAAGAGGTGGACGTCCTCCGTGGTGTATCGGCGCATGGGGGGAGGATAGCGCGAAGGGCGGATCAGCGCGCGGTTGCGACGCCGGGGTCGCGGCGGCCCCGGAAGCCAGCCGCGCCCTTCCGTTGTCTGCGGCCGAAGGCTACAATGAAGGTGTCCGGCGGGCAGCGCCACGCTCCCGCCTCATTTCATCGGGGGAACCATGAAGAACATGTTCGTGCTGTGCGTGTTCGCCTGTTCGGCTTTCCTCGTCGCCGGCTGCAGCAGCAGCAACGACAAGGACTCCGGCACGTCCGAGTGCAGCGACTGCGCGAAGACGGCGGAGGGGAAGGCGTGCGCGACGTGCCAGGCCGCGGTCTGGACGGACGCGTGCCCGGAGTGCAAGAAGCTCGGCAAGGGGAACATGTGCGCCGAGTGCCAGAAGAAGCTGAAGCAGTGCCAGGACTGCCAGAAGGCGGGCGCGGGGCACATGTGCGGCCACTGCCAGGAGAAGCACTGGAGCGAAGCGTGCGCGGAGTGCAAGAAGCTGGGGAAGGGAAAGATGTGCGCGGAGTGCCAGAAGAAGATGGGGCGGAAGTAGACGCGCGAGCGGGCCCGCTTTCCCGGGAGGGGAGGCGGGCTCGTCATTGCGCTGGTAAGTGGCTTCCGGCACTTACCTGCGCCGACCCCTGCGACTGCCGTATCCCTCCCTGTCCTTTTTCGTCCGCAACCCCGCCGTTCTTATCCCCGTTCCTCCCCACGGAACCTCCCACTCCAGACCGCACCGTCTCCGTCGGTGCCGGATCGCGCGGACGAATCGGTGAGGGACTGGACTGTCGGGGATGACGGCGGATACGAACGGCGGGGTCGCGGATGAAGGAGGATGAAAGGGATACGGCGGGACGGCAGGCGATATGGTGGAGATTCGGGCGGAGCCCGGTATCGTCGCGAGGCATGAACAGCTACCGGCCTTCGCCCGCCCACCGCTTCACCTTCGGCCTCTGGACCGTCGGCAACCCCGGACGCGACCCGTTCGGCCTGCCCGTCCGCGACGCGCTCTCGCCCGTCCAGATCGTCAAGCTCCTCGGCGACGCCGGCGCGTACGGCGTGAACTTCCACGACAACGACCTCGTCCCCGTCGACGCCACGCCGGCGCAGGAACGCCGCATCGTCTCCGACTTCCGCAAGGCCCTTGCCGACTGCGGCCTCTGCGTCCCGATGGCGACCACCAACCTCTTCTCCGATCCCGCCTTCCGCGACGGCGCGTTCACGTCGAACGACCCGAAAGTCCGCGCGTACGCGCTGCAGAAAACGATGCGCGCCATCGACCTCGGCGCGTCGCTCGGCGCGAAGGTCTACGTGTTCTGGGGCGGGCGGGACGGGACCGAAACCGACGCGGGGAAGAACCTGCTCGACGCGCAGAAATGGTTCCGCGAGGCGCTGAACTTCCTCTGCGGCTACGCGCGCGACCGCAAGTACGCCATCAAGTTCGCGCTCGAGGCGAAGCCGAACGAGCCGCGCGGCGACATCTTCCTGCCGACGACCGGCGCGATGCTCGCGTTCATCGCGACGCTCGACCGGCCCGAGATGATCGGCGTGAACCCCGAGGTCGCGCACGAGCACATGGCCGGCCTGAACTTCACCCACGCCGTTGCGCAGGCCTGGGACGCGGGGAAGCTCTTCCACGTTGATCTCAACGACCAGGCGCCCGGGCGCTACGACCAGGATTTCCGGTTCGGCGCGCACAACATCAAATCGGCGTTCTTCCTCGTGAAATTCCTCGAGGACGTCGGCTACGCGGGGTCGCGGCACTTCGACGCGCATGCGTACCGGACGTCGGACGCGGAGGACGTGAAGGCGTTCGCGCGCGGGTGCATGCGGACCTACCTGATCCTCAAGGAGAAGGCCGCGCAGTTCCGGGCGGACCCGGAGATCCAGCGGCTGCTCGCGGAGATCACGGCGGACGACGGCGCGATGGACCGGTTCCAGGGGAGGTTCGAGAAGAAGAAGGCCGCGGCGCTCAAGGGCCACAAGTTCGACCGCGCGGCGCTGGGGAGGCGCGGGATGCCGTATGAGCGGCTGGACCAGCTCGTCGTCGAGCTGCTGCTGGGGGTGCGTTGATGCCGGAGATGCACGGGCTGCCCTGCGTCGAGCTCAAGAACGCGACGCTCTCGCTCCTCGCGACGCGGACGATCGGGCCGCGCGTGCTGTCGCTGCGCGTGAAGGGCGGGCCGAACCTGTTCGCGGAGGTACCGGACTTCACGGTGGGCGGCGCGTTCCGGATGCTCGGAGGGCACCGGTACTGGCTGGCGCCGGAGCACCCGGTGCGGACGTACAGGCCGGACGACGACGCGATCGAGGTGGAGGAAATTGACGGCGGACTGATCCTCACGGCACCCGTGGACCCCGCGACGGGCCTGCTCCGCTCCCTGCGCCTCTCGCTTCCCGACGACGGGCCGCACGTCGTCGTCGACCATGCGCTCACGAACATGGGCGGCCAGTCGCTCGACGTCGCGCCGTGGGCGATCACGATGCTCCCCCCCGGCGGCACCGCGATCCTCCCGCAGCCCGCCGCCATCCCCGGCGTCCTCCCGAACCGTTCGTGGGCCCTCTGGCCCTACACCGACATCCGCAGCCCCCACGTCGCCTGGGGCGACGCCTTCACCCTCGTCCACGCCCGCGTCGACGCCCCGCTCAAGCTCGGCTGGGCGAACCGCCCCGGCTGGCTCGCCTACCACCGCGACGGCACCCTCTTCGTCAAACGCTCCGAGTTCGAGGCCGACGCCCCTTACCCCGACTTCAACTCCTCCGCCGAGGTCTACGCCCACCCGCGCTTTCTCGAGCTCGAAACCCTCGCCCCGCTCCTGCCGCTCGCGCCCGGGCGCTCCGTGTCGCACCGCGAGACCTGGGAGGTCATTGAGGCGCCGGAGTTCGAGGCGACGGAGGCGGGCGCGGAAGCGCTCTCCGCGCGGCTGCGGCTGTGGGAGGGCGCGTGAGGACGTTCCTCGGGCTCGACGTCTCGACGACGGCGACGAAGGCGCTGCTGGCGGACGAGCGCGGCGCCGTGCTCGGCGTCGCCTCGTCGGAGTACCCCTGCGACGCGCCGCGGCCGCTCTGGAGCGAGCAGGACCCGCGGCTCTGGTGGACCGCGGCGCAGCGCGCGCTGCGGCAGCTCGCGTGCGACCCGGCGTCGGTCGCGGGGATCGGGCTCACCGGGCAGATGCACGGGCTCGTGCTGCTGGATGCCGCAGGGGAGCCCGTGCGCCCCGCCATCCTCTGGAACGACCAGCGCACCGCCGCCGAGTGCGACGAGATCCGCCGCCTCGTCGGCCGCGAACGGCTCATCGCCACGACCGGCAACGACGCGCTCACCGGGTTCACCGCGCCGAAGATCCTCTGGGTGAAGCGCCACGAGCCCGCGGCGTGGGCGAAGGCGAAGCAACTGCTCCTGCCGCACGACTACGTGCGCTTCAAGCTCACCGGCGAGCACGCCTCCGACAAGGCCGGCGCTTCCGCGACGATCCTCTTCGACCTCGCGCGCCGCGACTGGTCGCCGGCCGTCGTCTCCGCGCTCGGGATCGACGCGTCGTGGCTGCCGCGGACGTTCGAGGGGACCGACGTCACCGGCACCGTCACCCCCCAAGCCGCCGCCGCGACCGGCCTCCGCGCCGGCACGCCCGTCTTCGGCGGGGGAGGGGACCAGGAGGCCGCCGCCGTCGGCACCGGCGCCGTCGACGAGGGCGTCGTCTCCGCCAGCCTCGGCACCTCCGGCGTCGTCTTCGCCGCCACCCGCCGCCCCTTCGTCGAACCCCAGGGCCGCCTCCACGCCTTCTGCCACGCCGTCCCCGGCCGCTGGCACCTCATGGGCGTCATGCTCTCCGCCGCCGGCTCCCTCCGCTGGTTCCGCGACACGTTCGCGCCCGGGGAGGATTTCGAAGCGCTCGTCGCCACCGCCGCGCCCATCCCCCCCGGCGCCGACGGCCTCGTCTTCCTCCCGTACCTCACCGGCGAGCGCACCCCGCACCCCGACCCGCTCGCCCGCGCCGCCTTCGTCGGCCTCACCGTCCGCCACACCCGCGCCCACTGCGTCCGCGCCGTCCTCGAGGGCGTGGCGTTCGGGCTGAAGGACAGTCTCGATCTGATGCGAAGCGCCGGCGTCGCCGCCGCGGCCGAGGTGCGCGTCACCGGCGGCGGCGCGAAGAGCGCGCTGTGGCGGCAGATTCTCGCGGACGTCTTCGGTGCGACGGTCGCAACGGTCAGCGCGCAGGAAGGAGCCGCGCACGGCGCCGCGCTCCTCGCCGCGACCGGCGCGGCCGCGTTCAAGGACGTCGCGTCGGCCACCGCCGCCGTCCAGGTCACCGGCCGCACGGAACCGACGGCCGCTTCGCACGCCTACCGGAAAGTGCACGAGCGTTTCCGGGATCTTTACCCCGCGCTCCGATCCGAGTTCGCCAAAGCGAGTGACGAGTGACGAAACAGGTCGGCTTGAAAGAAGAGCCGAAGAGATGAACCTGGGCAGCGGCGTGGTCGTTTTCACTCGCCACTCGCCACTCGCCACTCGCCACTCGCCACTACACCCTCCGCAGCACCTTCCCCAGTTCGCGCTCCATCTCCTCCGGGCACGTCCCCGCGACCACGCTCCACGTCCGCGCCACCGGGTCGATCCGCACGTCGAACCCGGACGACCCCGCGGGGTACCTCCGCAGGTGCAGCACCAGCCGCCCTTCCACGTCCAGCCTCCCGTCGCCGTCCCACGCGTGATGCACCGACGGCCACAGGTCGAGCAGCACCGCGCCGTCGAACGTCACGCGCGGATTGCAGATCCAGTGCGACATCTTCACCTCGTTGCACTGGAACCCGACCTCGAGCCGGCCATCGGGCGACCTGAAATCCTCCTGCAAGCGGCCTCCTTTCCGCCGCGCATGCTGGCCCCCGCCCGCAGCGCCGTCAACGGGGCGCGCCGTCGCATTCCTTGATCCGCCCCCCGCTCCCGCCCTAGCATGCGTCCGCGCCATCACCCCATTTCCAGGAGAAGCCATGCTTCGCAAATCCTCGCTCGCAGCCGCGCTCTTCGCGTTCGCCGTCGCCTTCACCGCCTGCGGCAAGTCCGAGTCCGGCGGCGGATCGTCGTCCGGCGGCTCCGGCAGCGGCGCCCCCTCGGGGCCCGACATGTCCACCCCGCAGGCGTCGCTCAAGCTCCTCAACGAGGCCTTCACGTCGATGGACCCCGCGAAGTTCGAAGCGATCTACACGGCGGAAGCGTGGAAGGAGAAGGACGGCAAGATGCAGAAGGAGATCGACGAGATGAAGAAGGACGGGATGAGCATCTCGATCACCTGGACGGACGCGGACATCAAGGTCGAAGGCGACAAGGCCTCCGTGCGCACGAAGATGAAGTTCAAGACTAAGGACGGCAAGGAGGAGGAGGAAGGCGAGACGTTCCCGATGGTGAAGGTGGAGGGGAAGTGGAAGTTCACGACGAAGTAGAGGGGGCGGAAAACAGAACAGGGGGAGGCGCGTGAGCGACTCCCCCTGTTTTCGTCGATAGCGGGGGTGGGATTTGAACCCACGACCTCCGGGTTATGAGCCCGACGAGCTACCGGACTGCTCCACCCCGCGTCGAAGAAGGCATTCTCTTTCACGCCCCGCGCCGGGTCAAGCCTTTTCCCCGGAGCGGGTCTCTCTCGTATCAGTACGGATAGTTGAATACCGATGTCACAAAATCGGAATTCGCCCCTCCCTTCCACCTCCCCCGCCACGCTAGAATCCCCGCTCCACCATGAGCGACACCGCCACCTCTCCTTCCGACATCATCCGCTCCCTCTCGGCGCCCGGGCTCGATCCCGAGGGCCAGAAGAAGCGCCTCGCGGACCTCGCCCGCACCGTCGCTTCCGATCGCGACCGGCTCGCCGCGCTCGAGTCGGCTCTTCGACGCCGCGAGGAGGAGATCGTGCGGCGCGAGGCGGAGATCTCGAAGAAGGCGTCGCTGACGGCGCAGACGATCGGGAAGGCGGAGGACGCGGCGCGCGCGCAGCAGCGCGAACTGATCGAGAAGAAGGCGCTGGTGGAGGTGGAGAAGAAGCTGGCGGAGATCTCGCTCGAGAAGGCGCGGGAGGACATCAAGGCGCACGCGGGGAAGATCGAGGAGCAGTGGGCGATTCTCGAGCGCGAGCGGGGGAAGCTGCAGAAGGCGTTCGCGGAACTCGAAGCGGCGCGGGAAACGTATTATGCTGACCGCAAGGAGCTGGAGCGGCGGTTCAGGGAGTACCAGGAGAGCAACTCGACGCTCAAGCGGGCGGTGGAGGACCTGCAGGTCAAGCAGCACCGTTACGTGAAGGACCGGGAGGCGTTCGAGGCGGAGTCGGCGTCGCGGCGCGCGGAGCTGGAGGCGGCGGAGAGACGCGCGGCGGCGCGGGAGCAGCGGTTCGAGGCGGCGCGGCAGGAATTCTCGGGTGCGGCGGAGAAGGAGGAGCGGCGTTTGGCGGAGGAGCGCGCGGCGGAACGGGCGGAGAAGGACGGACTCGAGGACCTGCGGAGGCAGCTCGAGGCGGAGAAGGCCGCGCTGCGCGCCGAGAAGGCGAAGCTGGAGGAGGAGAGAAGGCGGGTCGAGGAGGAGCGGCGGAAGCTGGCGGCGGACCGGGAGAAGCTGTTCCTGGACAAGGCGCGGGCGGACGCGGACGCGCTGGAGGCGGCGCTGATGGCGAAGGGCGCGGCGTCGACGCCTGTGGTGCCGGGGACGTCGGGCTCGAAGCGTCCGAGCGGGACCGGGCCGGTGATCGCCTCGCCCCTCGACGACGGTGCGATCCTGACGCCGCCGCCGATGCCGAAGCCCGGGGTGGCGGGGTTGCCCGCAGTGGGGGCGCGCTCCGCGGCGCGGCCGCCGGCGCCGGCATCCGGGGTCCGGCCGGCGGGGGGGAAGGCGCCGCCGGGTCCGTCGCCGCTTCGGCCTCCGTCGTCGGTGAACCCGAACGCGCCGAGGGGGACGCCGCCCGCGAAGCCGGTGTCGGGCGTGCGGCCGGCGCAGCCGCCGCGTCCCGTTCTGGAGACGGCGGACGACATCCCCGTGGTCCCGCCGGAGCCCGCCCGGCCGAAGGCGTCGCCGGCCCTGAACGTCCCTCCTTCCGCTCCGCCGCCCAGCCCGGCTCCGCCGCTGCCGAAGGAAAAGACGATGTCGTACGAGGAGGCGCTGGCCTCGCTGGAGCCGCACGGCGATGCGGTCGCGCGGATGGCGTCCGACCCTGGCCTGCCCGCGGCGAAGCCCGCCGTGCCGGAGCCTGCGGCGGCGAAGCCGGTGCCGCCCGCCGAGGCGGCGGAGGACGCGGCGATGAAGGCCGGGCTGGAGGCGTCGATCGAGGCGGACGAGGAGAGCTCGGAGGCGAAGGACGCGGCGAAGGCGTTCGAGTCGGAAGAAGCGGCCGCGGTTGCGGCGGCGCCGGCCGCGGCCCCGCCGGCCCCGCGGGTCGAGGAGGCGAAGCCGGAGGCGTCGCAGCCCGCCGCACCGCCTGCGCCCGAGGCCGCGGCCGCCGCGCCCGCCGACGAACCGGCCGGGGAAGCCGAAGCCGCCGAGGACGCGCCCGCGGACCCGGAGATCGACGAGGACCTCTGGCGCGCCGTCTCGGACGACGAGCCCGAGGAGATCGAGGAGGCCGTGCCCGAGGAGGAGCCCGAGGAGATCGCCCCCGTCGCCGAGGAGCCCGAGGAAGTCGAGCCGATGGAGATCGCTCCCATCGAGGAGCCGCTGAAGCCGAGACCCGCCCTGCTCCGGCGCGACCCCGTGACGCGCCGCCCGGTGCGCGGCGCCCCCGCGGCCGGCGGCGCGCCTGCCCGCAAACCCCTTCGCCGCCCGCCGCCCCCCCCGAAGCTCTACAAGCCCGCGAAGCCCGCGGGAGGAGTGATCGGGCTGCGCGTGACGGGCGTGGAGGGCGTGGACGACGCGGAGCCGCTCGAGGACGAGGGCGAGCCGCCGCCCGAGCCGCCGCGCGGGATGCCGCCCCGGCGCCCGCCGCCTCGCCGGTAGGCCAAACGTCCGGGCGCCGCGTCCGTTCATAGCTGGAGGGGCGCATTGCGCGGCGCGCAGACCGCGGTTATAACCCTGACCCGTGAGCGACAACACACCGGCCATCGAGGCCTCCGGCCTCACGAAGCTGTACCGCGACTACTACGCGATCCGGGACGTCACGTTCTCCGTCCCGCGCGGGCAGATCGCCGCGTTCCTCGGCCCCAACGGCGCGGGGAAATCCACGACCATGCGCTGCCTCACCGGCTTCATGGCGCCGACGTCGGGAAGCGCGCGCATCTGCGGGTTCGACGTGGCGACGCAGAGGATGCAGGCGGCGCAGGTGCTCGGGTACCTGCCCGAGAACGGCCCCCTCTACCTCGAGATGACGCCGCGAGGGCTGCTGGAGTACTTCGGGGGCGCCCGCGGGATGGACCGGGCGCGGCTCGGGGAGCGCATCGGGGCGGTCGTCGAGCGGTGCGGGCTGGGAAGCGTGCTGGACAAGCCGATCCGCAAGCTGTCGCGCGGCTACCGACAGCGCGTCGGCATGGCGCAGGCGATGCTGCACGAGCCGGACGTGCTGATCATGGACGAGCCCACGAGCGGGCTCGACCCGAACCAGATCGGCGAGGTGCGGAAGATGATCCGCGAGCTTGCGAAGACGAAGACGGTGCTGCTGTCCACGCACATCCTGCAGGAGGTGGAAGCGATGGCGGACCGCGTCATCTTCATCCACGAGGGCCGGATCGTGTTCGACGGCCCGGCGGGGGACATGAAGAAGGAGGCGCCGACGCTGGAGGCGTTCTTCCAGGCGAAGACGGGGGTGACCGTCTGATGCGCCTCCGAACCGTCTTTGCGATCCTCCGGCGGGATTTCACGGGGTATTTCACGAGCCCGACGGGGTACGTGTTCATCACGCTGTTCATCCTGGCGTGCTCGGGGCTGCAGTTCGGGCCGGACGACTTCTTCAAGAACAACCTGGCGACGCTTTCGACGCTGAACCAGTGGTTCCCGCTGCTGCTGCTGTTCATCGTGCCGGCGATCACGATGAGCGCGTGGGCGGACGAGCGGCGTCAGGGGGTGGACGAGCTGCTGCTGACGATGCCGCTGACGGACCTGGAGATCGTGGCGGGGAAGTACCTGGGGGCGCTGGGGATCTACACGGTGTCGCTGGCGTGCTCGCTGAGCCTGGTGGCGTTCCTGGGGTGGCTGGGGCGGCCGGACGCGGGGCTGATCTTCGCGAACTACTATGCGTACTGGCTGCTCGGGGCGGCGCTGATCGCGGTGGGGATGGTGGGGTCGCTTCTCACGGACAACCTGACGGTCGGGTTTATCCTCGGCGCCGTGATGTGCGCGGTGCCGGTCACGATCGAGTCGGTGGCGCGGACGTTCGGCGGGTGGTGGGAGGGGGCCCTCATGCCGCTGGCCGCCACGCCGCATTTCGAGCTCATGACGCGCGGAATCGTGCCGGTCGCCGGCGTCGTCTACTTCCTCGTCGTCGCGGCCGTTTTCCTGTACCTGAACCTGGTGCTTCTCGGGCGCCGCCGCTGGCCGGCCCGCGGAATCGACGCGGGGTTCGTGTACGTCCGCGAGTACCCCCTGCACGTCGGCGCCCGCTCGGTCGCCGCCCTCGTCGCCGGCATCAGCCTCGTTGTCCTGCTCGGCCGCGTCCACCTCCGCGCCGACTGCACCGCCGAGGGGCTCCATTCCCTCTCGAAGACCACCCGCGACATCGTCTCCCAGATCGACCCCCAGAACCCCGTCCTCATCCAGGCCTTCGTCAGCCGCAAGGTCCCCCGCGCCTACGTCGAAACCCGCGAGAACCTCCTCAACCTCCTCCGGGAGTACGCCGCCATCGGCGGCCCCCGCATCCGCCTCAACGTCGTCGAAACCGAGAAGTACACCGACTCCGCCCGCGAGGCCGAGGACCGCTTCGGCATCCGCCCCATGCAGCTCACCCAGGAGTCCGGCGGCCGCTCCGAAACCACCGACGTCTTCCTCGGCGTCGCCGTCACCTGCGGCGCAGACCAGGTCGTCACCCCCTTCTTCTTCCGCGGCCTCTCCGTCGAGTACGAGCTCACCCGCTCCGTCCGCGTCGTCTCCCGCCCCGCCCGCGCCGGCGCCACCGGAGACAAGGCCAACCGCGCCAAGGTCGGCATCCTCGACACCGACGCCAAGCCCTTCGGCGGCTTCGACATCAACACCATGCAGTCCCAGCCGGCGTGGGAGCTGGTGGAGGAGCTGAAGCGCCAGTACGACGTCGTGAACGTGCGGCCCGAGGGCCCGTACGCCGACGACCTCGCGGTCCTCATCGCGCTCCAGCCGTCGTCGCTCACCCAGGCGCAGATGACCGCGCTCGCGGCGTGGATCAAGCGCGGCAAGCCGACCCTCCTCCTCGACGACCCCATGCCCTTCTCGTTCCAGGGCAGCCCCGCCAGCGAGAAATCCAAGGGCGGCCAGCGCAACCCGATGATGGGAGGCCCTCCCCCCGAGGAGAAGGGGAACATCAACGAGATCATGATGCTCTGCGGCATCCGCTGGGACACCGCGGAGGTCGCGTGGGACACGTACAACCCGCACCCCGACTACGCCACGCTCGACCCGGAGTTCATCTTCACCGGCGCGGGCAACGGCGCGAAGCAGGCGTTCAACCCGAACGAGCTCACGACCGCCGGGCTGCAGGAGGTCGTCTCGATCTTCCCCGGCTGCATCGAGGGGCGCGGCACGCCGGGCGTGAACTTCATTCCCCTCCTCACCACCGGGAAGAACTCGGGCATCCTGCGCTACGACGAGATCCTCGAGCGCACGTTCTTCGGGCCGCGGATGAAGCCGGACCGCAAGCACGTCCCCGGAGGGCGCGAGCTGACCCTGGCCGCGCGGGCGTCGGGAACCGTCAACGTCATCTTCGTCGCGGACGTCGATTTCATCTCCCAGGCGTTCTTCAACATCCGTCGCGAGAACCGCGAAACGCTGGAGCTCGACAACGTCACGTTCTTCCTCAACTGCGTCGACCAGCTCGCGGGGGACGAGTCGTTCATAGAGCTGCGCAAGCGGCGGCGGAAGCACCGCACGCTGGAGCGGCTGGAGGCGAAGGAGCGCGTGTACGACGAGGAGCGCCTCAAGCAGGCGAAGGAGGCGACGGAGGCGGCGGAGAAGCGGCTGAAGGAGGCGAACGACCGCCTCAAGGCCGCGGTGGAGGAGATCGACAAGCGCACGGACCTGGACGACGAGACGAAGCGGCAGATGCTGGACATGCGGCGACGCGTCGAGCAGTCGCGGGTGGAAGAGGAGTCGAAGCGGATCGACGACGAGAAGGGGAAGGCGATCGAGCGCGGGAAGACCTGGGCGAACACGCAGATCAAGGTCATCCAGGACAACATCCGCTGGATGAGCACGCTGCTTCCGCCGATTCCGCCGCTCGTGATCGGGCTGCTCGTGTTCTTCCGGCGCCTCGCGCGCGAGCGCGGCATGGCGCGCGGGGACCGCTGGCTCGGGGGGAAATGAGGGACCGACCATGAACGATTTCGCGAAGACAGGGGTCGCCGTCGCCGTCGCCGCGGTGCTGGCCGCGGTCGCGGCCTGGACCCGCCCGGCGGCGCCGAAGGACGACGAGTTCCGCGACCAGGGCCAGCCGCTCTTCCCCGACTTCAAGGACCCCCTCGCGGCCACCTCGCTGCAGGTCGTCGAGTACGACGCCACGACCGGCGCGCCCTCGGTCTTCAAGGTCGAATTCAAGAACGGCCGCTGGACGATCCCGTCGCACTTCGACTACCCCGCCGACGGCAAGGACCGGCTCGCGAAGACGGCGACGTCGCTGACGGGGATCCGCAAGGACACGCTCCGGAGCTCGCGCAAGGAGGACCACGCGCTCTGCGGCGTCGTGGATCCGGAGGAGAGCGCGGGCGGGGACGCCGCCGCCCGCGGACGGCGCATCACGATCCGGGACGCTTCCGGCGCCGCGCTGGCGGACCTGATCGTCGGGAAGAAGGCGGACGAGGACGGGAAGACCTGGTTCGTGCGGGTGCCGGGGCAGAACCGCGTGTATGCCGTGAAGATGGAGGTCGACCTCTCGACGAAGTTCGGCGACTGGATCGAGACGGACCTGACGAAGATCGACCCCGCGGGCATCTGGCGGATCACGCTCGAAAACTACGCCGTCCAGCAGGTCGGCCCGTACTTCAAGCTGACCGACGAGAAGGTCACGGACTTCGAGAAGGCCCGGGACGAGTGGACGACCGAGGGGCTCGCCGCCGACCAGGCCGTGGACGTCAAGGCGATCGGCGACATGACGGGGACCATCGACGACCTCAAGATCCTCGGCGTGCGGCGCAAGACGCCCGCGATGGTCGCGCTGCTGAAAGGGGAGGAGGGCGCGAAGTTCGGGGACGCGGACATCGGCGACCTCGTGGACAAGGGGTTCATCCCCATGCGCGGGGAACTGCTGTCGAAGGAAGGGAACCTGGTCGTTTCCTGCGAGGACGGCGTCGTGTACCAGATTCGCTTCGGCGCGGTTTTCACCGGGACGGGCATCGACCTGGAGGCCGGCGGCGAGAAGAAGCCCGACGGGAAGAAGGACGAGGAGAAGGAAGAGAAGAAGGACGCGGCCCCGGCAGGCACCGAGGCCCGCTACCTCATGATCATCGCCACGTTCAGCGAGAAGGACGTCAAGCCCGAGAAGATGGACGATCCGCCGCGCAGCCCCGCCCGCATCAGCACCCGCCCGTGGACGCCCTGGCGCATCCAGCAGGAGGAGGAGGCCCGCCGCGCCGACTACGACCGCCAGATGGCCGACTATCGCGCGAAGCTCATGGAGTCCGGCAAGCGCTTCAACGAACGCGCCGAGGCCGGCAGAAAGCGCGCGAAACAACTCCAGGCGCGGTTTGCCGACTGGTACTACGTCATCGGCGCGGAGGCGTTCACGAAGCTGCACGTGAAGCGCGAGGACCTCGTCACGAGCAAGAACAAGCCTGCGGGGCCGGAGCTGCCGCCGGACGACGGTGGGGACGACCACGGGCACTAGGCTCTCCGCGGCGCTGCTCCTCGCGGCGGTCGCCGCGGGATGCTCCCCGGCCTACGTCCTCGAGCAGGCGGGCGGGCAGATCCGCCTCCTTGCCTCGCGGCGGCCGGTCGACGAGGTCCTCGCCGACCCCGCGACGCGCCCCGCGGTCCGCGAACGCCTGCTCCTGATCCGCGAGACCCGCGCGTGGGGCGAGCGCGAGATCGGCCTCGCCCGGACCGACTCCTACGAAACGTGGGTCGACCTCGAGGGACGCCCCCTCTCCTGGCTCGTCACCGCGTGTCCGCCGGACTCCCTCCGCCCCGAAACCTGGTGGTTCCCCGTCGTCGGCCGCGTCCCTTACCTCGGCTTCTTCAGCCTCGAGGACGCCCGCGCCGAGCGCGACCGCCTCGCCGCCCGCGGCCTCGACGTCAACATCCGGTCCGTGCCCGCCTACTCCACCCTCGGCTGGTTCTCCGACCCCGTCCTCTCTACCTTCGTCGAGTGGCCCGCCCACGAAGCCGTCGACACCATCCTCCACGAAACCACCCACGCCACCGTCTGGATCCCCGGCGGCGTCTCCATCAACGAGGCCCTCGCCGACGTCGTCGGCAACGAAGGCTCCGAACGCTTCATCGCCCTCCGCTTCGGCCCCGACTCCGCCGAGGCCGTCGCCCTGCGCCGCTCCCGCGACGAATCCGCGCGCTTCCATGAATTCGCCCGCGCGCTCCACGCCGAACTCAAGGCCGCCTACGCCCGCCGCCTGCCGCGCGCCGAGAAACTCGACCTCAAGGCCGCCATCCTCCGCCGCGCCCGCGTGCGCTTCAGCACCCTCCGCGACTCCTTCACGCTCCCGTACTACCGCAACTTCGACCGGCTGGCCTGGAACAACGCGCTGGTGGCGTCGATCGCGGTTTACCGGGAGGAAGCGGGGAACTGGCGGGCCGTGCTCGAGGCCGCGGGGGGGGACCTGCGGGCGTTCCTGGAAGCGGCGCGCGCGGTGGCGAAGGCGGACGATCCGGCCGGCGCGCTGCGCGCCGCGGCGGCGCGCACGGGACGATGACGCCTACTCCTTCTTCTCCCGGACGCGCACGCCCGTCGCCGCCGTCCCTCCGGGCCTCTTCCAGATCCTGGTCTGAACGCGCTTGTCCTGATCCTCCGGAAGCGCCAGGAATTCGCGGGGAAGGGTCTTCCGGAAGTACCAGCTGAGCGCGAACCCGGACGCCAGCAGCACGGCGAGCAGCGCGGGGTAGCTCCACTTCCAGCGCAGCTCCGGCATGTGGTCGAAGTTCATGCCGTAGATGCCGGTGATGAGGGTGAGGGGCATGAAGATGGTGGTGAAGCGTGTGAGCTTCTCCATGACGAGGTTCATGCGGTTGGAGATCTCGGCGAGGCGGTTGGCTCCGATGGCCGCGTGGCCCTCGAAGGCGCTGGTGAGGAGTTCGCGGTGGATTTCGAGTTCGGTGAGGATCCAGTAGAGCTCGTCGTGGGTGCCGCGGAGGTGGAGGGCGGTGGTGCCGCGGGCGAGGGGGAATTCCTCCTTGGCGAGGCGGTGGATGACCTCGCGCTGGGGAACGATGGACCTGCGGAGGGCGACGACGGAGCGGCGGAGGGCGAGGATACGCCCGAACGCGTCGCCGCCGCGGCGGCCCTCGAGCATGGCCTCCTCCAGGACGTCGACTTCCCGCTCGAGGAACTCGATCATCGGGAAGTAGCGGCTGGTGATGACCTCGATGATCTCGGCCATGAGGCGGCCCGGGCCTTCGCGGACCAGGGCGTCGTTTCCGCGGATGCGGTTCAGCACCTGCTCGACGCTGGTCGAGCTGTCCTCCCTCACGGTGACGAGCCAGTTGCGCGAGAGCACGAAGTCGATTTCGCGCAGGTGCATCTCGCGGGAGCGCTCGTCGAACTGCACGCGGTGGAGCGTGACCAGGAGGTAGCTGCCGAAATCCTCGACTTTCGGGAGGGAGCGGTAGTCGCGGCACTCGTCGACGGCCGCGGGGCTGACGCCGAACGGCTTCCGCAGGAGCGCGATTTCCGACGGCGTCGCGCCCTCCATGTCCACCCAGAGGAACGCATCGTCGCGGGCGATGATCTCTGCGAACTTCTCCCGCGGAGGATCGGCGACCAGCCCGCTTTCCGGGATCCAGGCGAACGCTTTCAGCACGATTCTTCTTCGTCCGCGGGCGCCGTCCGCCTTGAACCCGCGGGGGGGCGGGGGCGTTGAAGGAGCCGGGAAGGCCCCGGGAAAGTAAGGCTTCTGTTAGGGTTCGGGACCGGTGAAGGCAGGGACAAAAGCCTTGACGCCCCTTGCCCCCATCGCAATAATCCCGCTCCCTTTCGGTGCCTCATCAGGGGAGATCGCTTCGCCTCTCGCCACGGGCGAGAGGTCTTTTGTTGCCGTCAGAGGACAGGCTGGCGTAGCTCAGCTGGCAGAGCACCTCCTTGGTAAGGAGGAGGTCGTGGGTTCAAATCCCATCGCCAGCTTCATAGGGCTCGTGGGGTCATTTTCAAGGTCGAAAGGAGAACGACGATGGCGAAGGATGTCTTCAAGCGGACGAAACCCCACGTGAACGTGGGCACGATCGGGCACATCGACCACGGCAAGACGACGCTGACGGCTGCGATCACGATGGTGTGCTCGGCGGCCGGGCGCGGGAAGGTCAAGGAGTACGCGGAAATCGCGAAGGGCGGCACGGTGCGCGACGACTCGAAGATCGTGACGATCGCGATCTCGCACGTCGAGTACGAGTCGGACGCGCGGCACTACGCGCACATCGACTGCCCGGGCCACGCCGACTTCATCAAGAACATGATCACCGGCGCCGCGCAGATGGACGGCGCGATTCTGGTGGTGAGCGCCGCGGACGGCCCCATGCCGCAGACCCGCGAACACGTGCTGCTGGCCCGCCAGGTGAACGTGCCCGCGCTCGTCGTCTTCCTGAACAAGATTGACCTGGTCGAAGACGCCGAACTGCTTGACCTCGTCGAAATGGAAATCCGCGACCTGCTCAAGAAGTACGACTTCCCTGGCGACAAAGTTCCGGTGATTCGCGGCTGCAGCAAGCCCGCGCTGGAAAACCCGAACGATGAAAAGGCCGCCAAGCCGATTCTTGATCTGGTGCAGGCGCTCGATGATTTCATTCCCGAACCCAAGCGCGCGAAGGATGCGCCGTTCCTGATGCCGATCGAAGACGTATTCTCCATCGAAGGCCGCGGTACGGTAGGCACCGGTCGTATCGAACAGGGCGTCATCAAGGTCGGCGACGCGATCGAAGTCGTCGGCATGCAGAAGGAATGCCTGAAGACGACCTGTACGGGCGTCGAAATGTTCAACAAG
>JADLHC010000303.1 GCA_020849035.1 Planctomycetia bacterium | reverse complement strand
CAGCAGGAGGTGCGCCGCCAGCACGCCGGCCGCCCCGAGCGGCACCGGCCACCAGGCGAACCCGTGCGCCCGAAGCGCCAGCGCCGCGCCCCCGCCGAGGACGGCGAGCGCGAAGACGAGGTGGAGGATGCGGGCGTGGGAAGCGTGCGGGGCGTGGTCGTGGCTCATCGGGGGCTCCTCCGGGGTGCGGTCAATATAAGCAAGCGCTCACTTACTAATACCGCGGGAACCCCCTGCTGTCAACGGCATGTCTCGGGCATGTCCGTGGCCCCGGGATCCGCAGCCGTTCCTTCCCCCACGGGTGGATCAGCCGCAGCTCCGGCGCGACGGGCGCCCCGTCGGCCTGCGCCTTCCAGTGCGGCGCCGCCGCCCACGTCTTCGGGTCCGCCGGCGCCGCCTTCTCGACCTTCACGCCGACAAGGTCCCGGAGGACGGACTTCACCGGCTCCACCGACCACAGTTCCTTCTCGAGCCGGTCGCTGTCGGCGTTGCCCTTCTCCCACACCAGGATCAGCGCCACCCGCCGTTTCGCCCGCGCGTCGGCTTCACACTTCGCGACGGACGACGCCCACTGGGCGGAAGCGGCGAGGGGCAGGGACAGGGCCACGAAGACGCGGATGAGATTCACTCGGCGGATCGTAGGACTGCGGCGGGGGCGTCTCCTACCGCTGCCGCTTCACCATCTCCTCGATCCAGACCGGCGCGAACGGCGACGTGCAGCCTTTCGAGACCGGCCAGTCGCGGTAGACGTCGAGCCTCTCGCCGATCGCGACGGCGGGATCGAGCAGGAGCACCGCGAACTGCCGCGCATCCGTGTTGCCCGTCTCCCAGAGCTCGAGCGCCAGCGCGTGGTTGACCTTGATCTTCGCGGCCACCTTCCGGATGTCGCCGTGCTTGACGCCGAACTGGTTGTCGCCGGCGCCGTTCTTCGCGTTCCAGGCTCGGACTTTCGGATCGCCGAGGGCCTTGAGCCGGGCGAGCGTGTCCTTCAGGGTGGGGGTGGGCATGGGCTTCGGACTCTAGAGGAAGCGCAGCGGCCGTACAATGCCCGGACCAGCATGCCCGTCACCGGCTCCTTGATCTGTTTCCGTGCCCCGCTTGCCCGCCCGGCCGAGTCCCCGAAGGCCGCGTGGACGTTCGTGGCGCTGCCGCGGGACGCGAGCGCCAAGCTGCCGTCGCGCGCTCCGGTGTCCGTCGCGGGGATGCTGAACGGCGTCGCGTTCCGGGCGACGCTCCAGCCGGACGGGCAGGGGAGCCACTGGCTGAAGGTCGGGAGGAAGCTGCGCGAGCAGGCCGGCGCCGCGCCGGGCGACGCCGTCGCGCTCGAGTTCGCTCCCGTCGCCGAGGAGCCCGAGCCCACCGTCCCGTCCGACCTCCGCAAGGCCCTCGCTTCCGCCGCCCCGAAGACCCGCGCCGCCTGGACCGACATCACCCCCCTCGCCCGCCGCGACTGGGTCCAGTGGGTCACGTCCGCCAAGCTGGCCGAAACCCGCGCCCGCCGCGTCGCCGCCGCCTGCGACATGCTCGCGAAAGGGAAGCGCCGCCCCTGCTGCTTCGACCGGTCGGGGATGTACGGCAAGGGGCTGAAGGGGCCGACACCGAAGACCAGCGCGTGATCGCGCGCTAGCCCGGGTCTCGGCCGTGCCCCCCGGCGAAATCCGGCGGATCCGTGACGAATCGCTTCAGCACGATCGCGACGGCGTCGGCGGCGACTTGAAGCAGGAGGTGCGGTGCGTCGAGTTCCACGGAAGCGGCCTGCGGCGTCGCCCGGGAGAGGTCTCCTGCCGCGGACGCCGGCACGACGCGGTCGCGCTTCGCTCGAAGGAGGAGCACCGGAACGTCGACCGCCGCCGCTTCTTTCCGGACATCGACGCGGAGCACGGCCCTGAGTCGAGCGCGCAGCACGGCGTTCGTCAGCGGCGCGAGCGCGGCTCGCAGCTCGGCGCGCCAATGCGGGTTCGAGTTGCGGCCCGCGAGGAGGCGGCACGTCGGCGCGACGGGCAGTTGGCGGATCGGCAGGAAGGGGAGCAGCGGCCGCGCGAGCAGGCCCAGCCAGGGGCGGGGATTGCGCGCGAACGTGCAGCACAGCACCAGCCCGGCAAGTCCCGGCGGCCGCGCGGCCGCGAGCCGGATTGCCACCGGCCCTGAGAACGATTCGCCGAGCAGCACGAACGGCCGGTCCGCCGGCAGTTGCGGGCACACGAGGTCGGCCAGCTCCGGGTAGCCGAGCGCCCGGTCCGCCGGGTAAGAGATCACGCGCGCGTCCACCTCGGCCCCCAGCGCCGCCACCAACGGCGCGAACAGCCGTCCGCTCCCGTCCAGGCCCGGGAGCAGGATCAGCAGGGGGCGCTTCGTCGCAACTTCCGCCACGGCGCGACTATGCCAGCGGCGGCCGGTCTCCGCCTGCTAGAATTCACGGGAGACTGAAAGTGCGGTGCTCCGAACCGCCGAACCAGAACTGAGGTCCGCCCATGAAGTACACCATCGTCGTCAGCAAGGACCCTGAGAGCCGCGCCTTCTCGGCCTCCGTCCCTGCTCTTCCCGGGTGTCACACCTGGGGCAGGACCCAGGCCGAGGCCTTCCGGCAGGCGGAGGACGCGATCGAGACCTGGGTCGAGGCCGCCCGGAAGCTGAAGCTCAAGCTGCCGGCGAAGTCGCCCAGCGGGTCGCCGACGTCGGGTGAAGCCTCGTCCGTCGAAGCCGAAGGACGTGGAGCGACTCCTCCTCAAGATGGGGTTCGTTCACGTGAGGGCGGGAAGCGGTTCCCACAGGTTCTACCGACACCCCGACGGCCGCACCGTCGTCGTCGCCTTCCACGGTAGCGGCAGGACGATCCCGATCGGGACGCTGCGGAAGATCGTGGGCGACATCGGACTCAGCGTCGAAGAGTTCAACCAGCGGGTTTGAGCCGCGCCGATTTCCCATGATCCCCCTCTCCATCCTCGACCTCGCCCCCATCGTGCAGGGGAGCGACGCGTCCGAAGCCTTCCGCCGCTCGCTCGACCTCGCGCAGCACGCCGAGCGCTGGGGCTACCGGCGCTTCTGGCTCGCCGAGCACCACGGCATGCCCGGCATCGCCAGCGCCGCGACGTCCGTCCTCATCGGCCACGTCGCAGCCGGCACCACGTCGATTCGCGTCGGCTCCGGCGGCATCATGCTCCCCAACCACGCCCCGCTCGTCATCGCCGAGCAGTTCGGCACCCTCGCCGCGCTCTTCCCCGGCCGCATCGACCTCGGGGTGGGAAGGGCCCCGGGCAGCGACGCGAAGACCTCCCGCGCTCTCCGCCGGGATCCGTCCGCCGCCGACACCTTTCCCGACGACGTCGTCGAGCTCATCGACTACTTCAAGCCCCCGAACTCCGGCCAGCGCATCCGCGCGGTCCCGTGCGCCGGCCAGGACGTCCCCGTCTGGATCCTCGGCTCCAGCCTCTTCGGCGCCCGCCTCGCCGCCCGCCTCGGCCTCCCGTTCTCCTTCGCGTCGCACTTCGCCCCCGCGATGCTCATGCCCGCGCTCGACGCGTACCGAAGCGAGTTCCGCCCGTCCGAGCACCTCGCCAAGCCCTACGCCATGCCCGGCCTCAACGTCTTCGCCGCCGACACCGACCGGGAAGCGCGCCGGATCTGGTCCTCGCTCGCCAAGGTCATCCTCGACCTCCAGCGCGGCCGCCCGCGCCGGCTCGCGGCACCGGAGGAGGGGTTCGTGGAAGCGCTGACCGAGGAGGACCGGTACGCGATCGACGGCATGCTCCAGTATTCGGCCGTCGGCTCGCCGGAGACGGTGAGGGAGTGGCTGAAGCGATTCGTCGAGATGACGAAGGCCGACGAGTTGATGATCTCGTGCCAGGTGTTCGACCACTCAGCGCGGCTGAGGTCGTACGAGATCGCGGCAGGCGTGAGGGGTTGAGCGAAGCCCGAGCTTCTCGAATGAGATTTTCCAGCAATGCGCCAGCCAGGTGCGGCCCCGCTTGGTTCCCGAATTGGCCGGAGGAGCCAGGCCACCTCGAGCATCTGTCAGGTGGCATCCCTTCCAGTCATTCGCAATCCAGAATCGCTCCCAGTTCGACGACGATGAAGGCGGCGCACGCTGCGGCCAGGTCGCTGTGCTTGACCTCGTGCATGGGCGGAGATGTCGGAGAAATTCGGCCGATCGAATAGGGAGGACGAAGGTACCACCCGCCCGAACCCCTCTTGTCCTCGGAGAATCGCACCCAGTGCTCGACGTTCACAGGATGAGCGCGAAGATACTCCGCCAGCTCGCGCGCTGCGAATTGGCCTCTGATCTCCGGGAATCCGCTTGCCCGCACAACTTCGACCAGCGACTTGCCGCCGCGGTGAAATTCGGCAGGTATGTCGCAAATCCGGGCAAAACGGTCCTCGTTGGGATTCAGATCAGTCTCCTCTCACGCCCTTCGCGCCTTGGCGCGAAGCTCCAGGCCAAGGGCGCGAAGCACCTTGAGGATCGTGTCGAATCCGGGGCTGCGGCTCCCGGAGAGGGCGCGATACAGGCTTTCGCGCGACAGCCCGGCGTCGCGGGCGACCCGGGACATGCCGCTGGCGCGGGCGATGTCGCCAAGGGCCTTGGCCACGAACGCGGCGTCGTCGCCGGCCTCCTCGAGGCAGGCTTCCAGGTAGGCGGCCCGTTCGCGCGGGGTGCGCAGGTGTTCCGCCACGTCGTAGCGGGAGGTTCTGGTCTGTTTCATGGGTTCTCTCCAAGGTGCCGCGCCAGCTCCAGGGCCTTCTCGATGTCCCGTGTCTGGGTGGACATGTCTCCGCCGGCCAGCAGGATGATCAATTTGCGTCCGCGTCTGGCGAAGTACACGCGATAACCCGGCCCGACGTCGATGCGCAGTTCGGTGACGCCTACTCCGACCGGCTTTGCGTCTCCGGCGTGCCCAGCGGCGAGGCGTTCGATCCGCGCCTGGATTCGGGCCCTTCCTTTGAGGTCGCGGAGCCCGTCGATCCAGCGGGAAAAGGCCTCAGTCTTCCGGATCTCGATCACGCGGCAATTGTAGCCTATGGGCTACAGGACTTCAAGGTGGTCCGGCGGTCGGAGCTTGATCTCGCGCTTGCGCGACTTCGAAGTCACGCTTCAGGCGGATGTCGTCGATGAGCAGATTCGGCCGAGGCGAGTCCCGAACGACAACGGCGCGAGACACCTCGCCTCCCCAGTGAATACTCGGTCCCTTTCGGCGCCGGGCAACCGCCCTGCGTCGTGCGCCGGCCCGCCGGGAGGAGCGAGGGAGGGGCGTCCCCACCCGGGCCGGCGAGGCATGAATCTCCCAGCGCTCCACGGCCAGAACCTGAGCCGCTTTCATCGGCCCGGCATTCCGCCCGCAGCCTGACCCCCACGCTTCTCCTTGAGGCCCGCGGCCGGCCTCCGCGACACTCGCCCCCGTGAACGCCGAAACCGCGTACGTCTTCCGGCACGCGCTCCTGCGGGAAGCGGCCCGGCAGCTGCAGATGCCGGGCGACCGGGCGCGGCTGCACGCGGTCGCGTTCGGGATCGTCGAGGAGATGGCGGGCGGGCCGCCGGGGGAGCGGCCGGCGCTCGACAGGGACGAGGAGGTGTCGCCGGACGCGCGCCCCGCGGACGCGTGGGCGGCGGAGCTCGCGGAGCACGCCGCGCAGGCCCTTCACGCCCCGCAGGCCGACCAATCCCGCTTCGCCGCCGCGCGCCGGGAGTACCTGCGGCGCGCGGCGGAGCACGCGCAGCGCCAGTTCCGCTGGCGCGACGCCTCCGGGTT